>NZ_JBMDKG010000014.1:0-166166 GCF_057809595.1 Variovorax sp. FG153 | reverse complement strand
CTGGCCGTCCACGGGGATGTCGATGGTGCTATGTCGTGTCGCTGTCATGGTTCTGGATCAGGGCGTACTTCGCGAGCGACCCGAGTTCGGGGTCTTCGCCGCGGTACGCCACGATGGCCTGGGGCGGCACCATGGCCGCGCCGTAGACCTCGAAGGTCGAGGCCCGCACCGCCCGGCGTTCGGGCGCGCGGCGGAAGACCTCCAGCGCCGCGATCTCCGCACCGGTGGCGCCGCCGACGCGCCACGACTGCTCGAGCACGCCCGAGCGCCAGCGGCCCGCGGCATTGCGGCCCTGCGCCACGTCGTAGTTGACGCGCGAGGCGAAGAAGCCGGGGAAGCCGTCGCGCACGGCCTGGTGGTAGCGCCGGGCCTGGTCGATGGCCGTGCGCAGCGGCGTGCTCAGGTCGCGCGCGGCAAGCAGGTCGTCGAAGCCGCCGCGTGTCAGCATCAGGTCGGAACCGCCGTAGACCGCGAGCCCCGCGTTGTCGCGCGTCATGCGCTGGCGGCCGTGGTAGCTCACGGTGAGTTCGTCGACCACGACCTGGCCGACGCTGAAGGTGTCGGGATCGCGCAGGTTCTCCTCGAGCACCACGCCGTGGGCGGCGAGCTCCCCGGCGTCGAGCGCATCGAGCTGGCGGTCGAGCTCGGCCGTGTCGTGCGCCACGGTCTGGCCGCGGCCGCCCGTGGCACGCACCGGCTTGACCCGCACCGCGCCGGCCTCGAGCAGGCGCCGTCCGGCCCGGCGCGCCTCATCGGGCGAGAAGGCCGAGAAGCCCGCGAGCACCGCGCCGGCGACGGCAGCTCCGAATTGCGTCGACCATCCCGCGGGACGCGCGGCGCCGGCATCGGGCAACGGGTGCGTGATCGCCTTGGTGGCGACGAAGGCGAATTCGACGACACCGCCGAACAGGTCGTCCGCACCCGCGATACCCATCGCGCGGGCGCGAACGGGGTCTGTCACGGTGCCGCTCGGGACGAAATAGACATGCCCGCCATAGGTCCTTGGCGCGTCCGCGCGCAGGCTCGGCCCCGCGCGACCGCCGCAGTCGCCCGCGTAGGCATAGCCCTTGAGTGCGGCGAGCCGCCGCGCGAAATGAGCGCGCGTCTCGCGTTCGTGCGCGCTGCAGTAGGCGCCGGGCTCGACGTCCCACGTGACCACGCTGCCGAATGGAAGGCTCTCGAGGCTGGCCGCTGCCGCTGTCATGGACTCCATCGTGCGATGGCAGGCGGCGCGAAGCGTAGGACGATGGCACCGCCCGGCTGTCGGCATGGGCGCAATGGGAAGCGGCCATGGCGGAAGATTCGTGACGACCCACGGCTCGAGGAACCGCTGCCAGAGCGGGTGCCGAAGCGACCTCTACCAACGCCTGAGGACCGTCGACGCCAGTATCGGCCGCCAAACTTAAGCCGGCCTGAATGAATGGACGATCGCTCAGGAAGCCCGCTGCGAACGCACCGCGGTGGCGATGGCCTTGTCGAGCAGCTCGAGGCCGAGGTCGATCTCGCTGTCGCTGATGGTGAGCGGCGGCGCGATGCGGAACACGCCGCCCATCGAGGGCAGCTTCACGATGTTCATGCTCAGGCCCAGCTTCATGCATTCGCGCGTGACCGCTTCGCCGAGCTCGAAGGCCGGCTCGCGCGTGTCGCGGCTCTTGACCACTTCGAGGCCGAGCAGCAGGCCGCGCCCGCGCACGTCGCCGATGCATTCGTGGCGCGACTGCAGCCGGCGCAGCCCCTGCTGCAGCCGTTCGCCCGCGACGCGCGCGCGCTCGACCAGCCCGTCGCGCTCCACCACCTCGAGCACCTTCAGGCCGACCGCCGCGGGCAGCGGGTCGGAGACGTGCGTGGTGTAGAACAGGAAGCCGCGCGCATGGGCCTCGTCCTCGATCGCGGCCGTGGTCACCATCGCCGCCAGCGGCAGGCCCGCTCCCAGTGTCTTCGACAGGGTCAGGATGTCGGGCGCCACGCCGTCGCGGTCGCACGCGAACATCAGGCCGGTGCGGCCCACGCCGGTCTGCGCCTCGTCCACGATCAGCAGCATGCCGCGCTCCTCGCACTTCTTCTTGAGCGCCGCCATGTAGCCCGGCGGCAGCTCGAGGATGCCGCCGCTGCTGAGGATGGGCTCGGCGATGAAGGCCGCGAGCGCGCCGGTCGACTGGCGGTCGATCTGCTCGAAGCCGTCGTCGAGTTCGCGACGCCAGTCGAGCTCGCCCTCCTTCGTCGTGAAGCGCGGCCGGTAGGCATTGGGCGCCGGGATCGCGAACGAGCCGGCCGCCGCCGGGCCATAGCCCTTGCGGCCCGCGCTGTAGGTCGCGGCCGCCGCGCTGCCGGTCATGCCGTGCCACGACTGCGTGAAGGCCACCACCTCGTGGCCGCCGGTCACCAGCCTGGCCATGCGCAGCGCCGCCTCGTTCGATTCGGCGCCGGTGCTCAGCAGCAGGCAGCGTTCGAGCGCACCGGGCGCATGGCGCGCGATCTCGGCGGCCAATGCCACCACCGGGCGCGACAGCATGCCGCTGAACAGGTGGTCGAGCGTGCGCACGTGCTCCGACACCACCGAGACGATCTCTGGATGCGCATGCCCGAGCAGCGCGCTCATCTGGCCCGAGGTGAAGTCGAGGATGGCGCGACCGTCGGCGTCGTAGACGAAACAGCCTTGGGCGCGCTCGATGATCAGCGGCTCGAAGCTGCCGCCGTAGCGCACCAGGTGGCGCTGTGCCTGTTGCCAGAACTGGGGGTCGTCGTTCCTGCTCATGCCGATGGTTCCCGATCAAAATGCCCACGTTACGCGGCGCCGCGCGCGCATGGAAGCGAATTGTTTTGAGATCAGCTATCAAGGGAACTCATGCCGTGAGCCAATCGCTGGACATCGACCTGCTGCGCAGCTTCGTCGCCATCGCCGAGACCGGCGTTCTGGGCCAGGCCGCCCTGCGCGTGGGCCGCACGCAGTCGGCGCTGAGCATGCAGATGCGCAAGCTCGAGGGCATCGTCGCGCAGCCGCTGCTGCACCGCACCGGCCGTGGCGTGACGCTCACCGCGACCGGCGAGCGCCTGCTGGTGCGCGCGGGCGAGCTGCTGCGCCGGCACGACGAGGCACTGGCCGAACTGCGCGGCCAGCAGCTCTCGGGCGTGCTGCGCTTCAGCTGCCCCGACGACTACGCGGTCGTGTTCCTGCCCTTCCTGCTGCAGGGCTTCGCGAGCCTGCACCCGGGCGTGCAGCTCGAGGTGATGTGCGCGCCCACGCCGCGGCTGCACGAACTGCTGGCGCGGCATGCGGTCGATCTCGCGCTGGTGTCGGTGGCCGGCGATGCCGCGGGTGCCGACGCGATCCGGCACGAGCCGCTGGTGTGGGTCGCGCGGCGCGGCAGCACGGCCGTCGCCCTCGATCCGCTGCCGCTGGCGCTCGGCGCGCCCGATGCGCTCGACCACCAGTTGCCCCGGCGCGCGCTCGAGGCCGCGGGCCGCGCCTACCGGCTCGCCTATGCGAGCAGCAGCCTGTCGGGACTCGTGGGCATGGCGCGCTCGGGCCTGGCCGTCACCGTGCTCACGCGCACGGCCGTGCCCGAGGACCTGCAGATCCTCGGCGCGGACGATGGCTTTCCCGAGCTGCCGAGCGTGGGCGTCACGCTGGCCCTGGCGCGCGAGGCACCGACCGCCCTGACCGCGGCCTTCGCGGCGCATGTGCGGAAGTTTCTGCCCCTGGCCTGAACCGGCACGCCCCAAGCATTTCTACCAAAGTGGTTGAAGTTCAACCGATTTGGTTGAATAATCCGGTGCTCCCTCCAAGGAACACCGCATTGACCTTCCTCCTCGCCACCCGCTCGATCCTCAAACAGCACGGGAGAGCGCTCGCCGTGCTCGGTCTCGTGGTCGGCGGGCTGGCCGGGGTCGGCGTGTCCTTCGCGGCCTTCATGCCCGAGTTGCGCGTGTCGGTGAGCATGGGCTATGGCGTATTCGCGCCGAAGCTCAGCGGGATGATCGGCGGCCTGTGAGGCACCGCCCCGGAAGGGAAGGCTAGGCGCGCTTGCGTGCCGGGCGCTTCGGCTTGCCAGCGTGGCCGAGCGCATCCATGGCCGCCTCGACGATGGGGCCGCGCCATTCGCGCTGCAGTCCCACGTGGGCCGCGACCATCGCCGAAGCGCCGAGGCCCGAGAGCGCGCTCGTCACGCGCACGATGCGCTCCATGGTGGTGGCCTGCAGGTCGATGCCGAGCGCCTTGTAGACCATCAGCGCCATCTCGGTCAGCGCGGCATCGGTGCCCTTGCCGTTGTCGGCCAGCCGGTTCGCGAGCGCCGACACGCCGGGCCATTCGTAGGTCTGGTCGACCGAGGCCTCCACCACCACCCGTTCGCGCGCCGCGCCCGGCGGCAGGTGCTCGACGGCATCGAGCAGCGCCTGCGCCTGGTCGCGGCAGGTCTGCAGCGCCGCGTCGTAGATCGCCTGCTTGCTCGGGAAGTGATGCAGCAGCCCGGCCTTCGAATAGTTGACCGCATCGGCGATCTGCTGGAGCGAGGTGTGGTCGAAACCGTGCTTGGCGAACAGGCCGGCGGCGCGGTCGATGATTTCGGCGTCGATCTGGGAGCGGGTGGGCTTGGGCATCGGGTTGCAGTCTATCGCAGGCGCTTACCGGATCGGTCGATATTCGACTGAATCGGTCGAACCCAACCCAGGACGACAGCGCCCGCCGAATGGAAGGGTTGCCGACATTGCGCAGACGTCATCGGGCTGTGCGCCAACTGTTATTCGCGACACGGAGACTCGCCTTCATCGCCCAAGCGGCGGTCCTTCAAAAAGTCTTCATTCATTCCTTTTTTTTCGATCGGGAGATGTCGTGAAAAATCAGTGTCTTGCCTTCGCCGCATTGCTGGGTGCGGGAGTCGCCCAGGCCCAGTCTTCCGTCACGCTGTTCGGCGTGGTGGACATGGGCCTCAGCAACTACTCGTCCAAATCGCAGGATGCGGGCCGCGCCGCATTCGCCAATCCGTTCTACCTGAACCAGGGCACGCGCACCCTGAGCCAGAGCGCGCTGAGCTCGGGCAACTACTCCTCGAGCCGGCTGGGCTTTCGCGGCACCGAGGACCTCGGTGGCGGCCTCGCGGCCAGCTTCTGGCTCGAGGCGCCGATCAGCCCGGACGATGGCAGGACCGGCATCGCGAGCTTCCAGCGCCGCTCCACCCTCAGCCTGTCGGGCAACTTCGGCGAGATCCGCCTGGGCCGCGACTACACGCCCTCGGCCTGGAACGACATCGTGTTCGACCCCTTCGGCATCGTCGGCGTGGGCCGCAGCCTGATCTATACCGCCGCCAACACGAACACCGTGCCCGGCGGTTCCGGCGGCTTCGGTGGCGACCTCAACTACAACCGCGCCAGCAACTCGATCGGCTATTTCCTGCCGCCGAACCTCGGCGGGGTCTACGGCCAGTTCATGTATGCGCTGCACGAGAACACCAAGTACGACCCCGGCACCAGCACGCCGCCGGGCCTCAATGCCGTGGGCGCGCTCAATGCCGGCAACGTGGCCACGACGCGCGCGGGCCGCTACCTGGGCGGCCGGCTCGGCTATGCCACCGGCCCGTTCGACATCGCCGTCTCGTACGGCAACAGCACGGCGGCCGACAGCTTCTACGCGGGCACCACCGACTCGGTGAAGACTTTCAACCTCGGCAGTTCGTACGACTTCGGCCCGGTCAAGCTGTTCGGCGAGCTGTCGCGGATCAAGAGAACGCGCGACTACGCCACGGCGCCCGCCTTCGGCGGCGTTTCCGACACCGACCTGACCGGCTACCTGATCGGACTGACCGCGCCGGTCGGCCCGGGCCTGATCCGCGCCGCCTACTCGCAGGTCAAGTACGACCTCAATACCGCGAGCCTGCCGTTCGCCGCCAATGTCGCGGACCCGAAGGCCAACAAGCTGGCGCTGGGCTACATCCACAACCTCTCGAAGCGCACCGCGCTCTACGCCACCATCGCGCGGATCAGCAACAAGAACGGCGCCGCGCTCACCGTCGGCGGTCCCGCCTTCGTGAACAACGCGGTGTTCGTGCCCAAGACCTCGACGGGCTACGACTTCGGCCTGCGCCACTCCTTCTGACCGCGGCGCGGGCCCGCGGATGCGCGAACGGTCGGGGGCACCGCCGCCTGCGGTCGTTCCGATGTCTCCAGGGAGAGCCCGTCATGCGGGTTCGTTCGGTCCGCCTTCGCGCGGACCTTTTTTCGTGCATGCGCCGTTCGAGCGGCGCATGGCCCGGACCGCTACAGCCCCTGCCCGAGTTCGGAAATCAGGCGCGCCGACAGATAGAGCCGGCGCGGGATCGCCGAGATCTGCACGTATTCCGCGTCGCTGCTGTGATGGTTCGCACCGATCAGGCCCAGGCCCTCGACCACCGGCTTGCCCGAGAGCGCGGCCCATCCCGCATCCGATCCGCCGCCGGTGCGCATTTCCAGGATCGCCAGCTTGCCGCCGACCTCGGTGTAGATGGACATCGCCTTGTCCATCGCTGCACGGCTGGCGGGCGTTGCGTTGTAGGGCGGGATCAGGCGCGTGATCTGCAGATCGATGCTCGTGTCTTCCAGGCGCTTCTTCTGGACGCGTTCCCGCAGCGTGGCTTCGAAGGGCGCGAGATCTTCATTGCGACCGTAACGCATGTCGGCCGTGACCACCGTCAGATCGGGAATGATGTTGGGCGCTGTACCGCCCCGGATCACCGTCCAGTTGAACGCCCGCTCCTGCTTGCGGTCCTGCAGGTCCTGGGTGCGCAGGATCAGGTCGGCCGCCTCGGTCATCGTGTTCACCCCCTTTTCGGAGGACGTGCCGGCATGCGAAGCCTTGCCCCGGATCCGGGCTTCGACGAAGGCCACGCCCGAGGTTCCGGAGACGAACAGCTCGGTCCCTTCATAGATGCCGCCGGGCTCGTAGGACAGCACCACGTCGCTCTGGGATGCGAGCCTCTGGATCACTTCGTTCGACCCCAGCGAGCCTCTTTCCTCGTCGGGGTTGAACATCACGGTGATCGTGCCGAACTGCTGGAAGTTCTCCGCTTTCAGCAGCGCCAGCGCGTGGAGGATGGCGGCGACACCTCCCTTGGCATCGGCGATGCCGGCGCCGAAGACCTGGTCGCCCTCGATGCGGAACGGCGCCCTGACCAGCGAACCGCGTACATAGACCGTGTCCATGTGCGCCATCAGCAGGATGTTCCGGCCGCCACGACCCCTGAACTGACCGACGATGACGTCGCCGACCACGCCGCCCGTGGCGGGCGTCCTCGTGACCTCGGCACCGAGCGCCTTGAGGCGTCGTTCGAGGTAGTTGCCCATTTCGGGAATGCCGATGGCGTCATTGGTGCCAGTTTCGATATTGACCAACTCCTCCAAGGTCTTGAGCACCGCGGGCTGCTCGTCCTTCGCTCTCTGGTCCAGCGTGCTGCTGTAGAAGAACGCGCTTGCATTTCCATCCGAGCAGCCGCTCAGGACAATGGACAGCATCAACGCCAAATAGAAATGAAAAGATCGTGATTTCATTTACCCCCCTGATGAATAAACGCTACATCGAAATCGATCCAATAGCGGGGGCGATGCTATGAATGCCGCGTATCGGGGTCAATAATTATTGCGGGCTCATGAAAATTATTCTTTCCGATATTCGCAAGTGAAGTTCTCGGTTGATAACTGCCCAAATAGCGATCTCGCACTCACAACCGCGCGCCGGGCATTGCCGCGGAGATGGCGACAGCGACGACCGCTGCCGCTGCCGCTGCAAGCGGGAGCCCGCTCCAGCGCCCCGCCGGGCATCGCTCATGCCATGCCCGCGGAGAACGGCGCGCAGGCCACCGTCCAGATGCCGAGCAGCATGAACACCGCGATCGCATAGTGGGAAATCGGCCGCACGCTCCATGCGTCGCCCAACCGAAATGACGGGCCGGCACGAACACCGAGTCGACATGCGAGGCAATAAAGAAAGCCGGATGGATGCCCGATACCAGTTGCAGCACATCGAAGAGGTCCTCCTTCCTGCGCGTCTTCGGCAACCTCGACGACCGGATCACCGATTTCACCGCCGGCCGCATCGACGTCAGCTTCTGCAACGGCCGCCTGCCTGGGGAAATTCCTTAGACCGCACGACAACTGCATACAAGCGCGTCGCGCGACCGCTTCCTAGACTGATTCGGATGCATACGGCGTTGGATCGCCCGCAGCGCATTCCATTCAGTTCCAAGGAGATATCGATGCAGAGACAGATGACAGAATCCGGCACGCGATCGGCGCCATTCCATTGGAGTCCGAGGCTGGGCATTGTCGGCATGGCCGTCGGCGCGCTGATCGCGGGCTGCGGCGGCAGCGGCGGCTCCAGCAACGTGCCCTTCATTCCCCCGGTGCAGACACAACCGCAACCGCAGCCCGAGACGCAACCCGAGGTCGAACCGCAACCGGAAGCCACCACGTCGAAGGTGCCCAACCCGGTCGTGACGGGTCCCATCGCAAAGGGGGCGATGCCGGGCACGGCGCAGGGGCACAAGGAACACGACTATCCATGGCTGGCCACCATGCACAACCTGGCGGCCGTCGGTTACGTCGAAGAGGAATACTTCATCGAGGGCAACGCGAACACCTACAACTTTCCCGCGTCGTACAGCGCCGCGAACAGCGCCACGACGGTCGGCGTGCCGGCCACCGTGGCGACGACCGGCAACCGCTACAAGACGCGCATCCTCGTGCGCCGCCCGGCGTCGGCGGACAAGTTCAATGGCACGGTGATCGCCGAGTGGCAGAACGTCACCGCGGGCTACGACCTCGATGCCCTGTGGGGCTCCGGGTTCGAACACATGATTCGCGAGGGCTATGTCTATGTGGGCATCTCGGCCCAGCCCGTGGGCGTCAATCAGCTGAAGAAATGGAGCGCGAAGGCCGACGGCTTCAGCGGACGCTACGACTCGCTGGATGTGGGCGGCAGCTCCAGCACACTGGGCAATGCGATCTCGCACGACGTCTTCCTGCAGGCGCTGCAGGCCATCCGGTACCCCGGGAAGGGCATCAATCCCCTGGGCCCGCTGCGGGCCAAAAAAATGATCGTCACCGGCGTGTCGCAGTCGGGCGGCTACCTGCAGCGCATCATCAACAGCCTCGATCCGATCTATGGCAACGCACGCACGCCCGACAACAAGGGACCGATCGACTCCTACATGGTCTACATCGCGGGCGGCTACCTCAACCGGAACCTCACCGTCCCGGTCTGGAAGGTGATCTCCGAGACCGATGTCGCCGGCCAGGTGGCCTCTCGTCCGACGGGCACCGATGAAGCAGGCAACTACCGCAGTTGGGAAGTCGCTGGCGCCACCCACTCGGGACGACGCACCGCGCTGAATTCCCGGCCGCTCGCCGCACGCGACGACTGGCCGCTCACGGGTGTCGATTGCGTCTACCCGGTCCATCCGCGCGTGCCCGTGCAGCACGTGACCAATGCCGTCTACGACCATCTCGTCAAGTGGATGGACAACCCCTCCTACAACCCGCCGCGCATGCCGGCGATCCTCACCAGCGGCACCACGATCGTCCGCGACACCACCCCGGGCCACGAGGACAAGAACTCGCAAGGCGGCGTGCGCCTGCCCGAGATGCTGGTTCCCACCGCATGGAACGCCGGCACCGGCAACAGCGCCAGGCCCGGCGGCGAGGGCGGCACCTTCTGCAGCCTCTATGGCAGCTACTACCCCTTCTCTCCGGCCTACACGGAGCAGCTCTACCCGTCCCGCGGGCAATACACCGATCTGGTCTCGCTGGCGATCGATGACAGCGTGAAGGCCGGCATCCTGGTTCCCGAGGATGCCAGGCACACGAAATTCGTGGCGGACCGGCTGGAATTCGATGGCGGAACGACACGGCCGGAGAACACCGCGGCCTACATGGCCGCGCAGGATCTGCTGGAGATCACCTACTTCTACCTCTGGACCACCCCGGATCAGCTCGACGCCTACATGGATCAGGCGGCCCGCATCGCGAAGAACGTGGCACTCGCGGACAAGAGCAGCGGCTCGCAGTTCGTCTACGACTCGATCCGCAACGACTTGAAGAGCTATGCCGACGGCGTGGAGGCCTTGCGCAAGGCTGGCAAGGTCTCGGATGTCAGCGCCAAGGAGCTCGCGGACGGCGTGAAGCTGGTGATGGACGGGTTACCTGCCCTGTGACGCCGAGGCCGGCGACGGCCTTCGGCGGCCGGCCCCCTTCGTGGCGGGGGCCACGCCTGCCGGGTCTCCGATGGCGAACAGGCAAAAAAATAGCCCCTTGCGGGGCCATTTCTGGAGGAGAGGGAGGGATTCGAACCCTCGGTACTATCGCTAGTACGCCTGATTTCGAGTCAGGTACATTCGACCACTCTGCCACCTCTCCGGTCGCTCTGTCGAGCCTGCGATTATAGCCAGGAAAATCGACACAACCACGCCGTGCAGCGATTTCCCTGTCGTTTTTTCGTCAGCCGCGCAGCACCTCGGTGCCGCCCAGGTAGGGCCGCAGCGCCTTCGGCACGTTGATCGAGCCATCCTCGTTCTGGTGGTTCTCGAGCACCGCGACCAGGGTGCGGCCGACCGCCAGGCCCGAGCCGTTGAGGGTGTGCACCAGCTCGTTCTTGCCCTGGGCGTTCTTGAAGCGCGCCTGCAGGCGTCGCGCCTGGAAGGCCTCGCAGTTCGAGACCGAGCTGATCTCGCGGTAGGTGTCCTGCGCGGGCAGCCAGACCTCGAGGTCGTAGGTCTTGGTCGAGCCGAAGCCCATGTCGCCGGTGCACAGCAGCACGACGCGGTAGGGCAGCTCGAGCGCCTGCAGCACCACCTCGGCATGGCCGGTCATCTGCTCGAGCGCCTCGTAGCTCTTCTCGGGATGCACCACCTGCACCATCTCGACCTTGTCGAACTGGTGCTGGCGGATCATGCCGCGGGTGTCGCGGCCCGCGCTGCCGGCTTCCGAGCGGAAGCACGGGGTGTGGGCCGTGAGGCGGATCGGCAGCTGCGCCTCGGGCACGACCTCGTCGCGCACGAAGTTCGTGAGCGGCACCTCGGCGGTCGGGATCAGGTAGAGCGCCGACAGGTCGGGCGCGGGCTCGCCGTCCTGGCCGCCCTTCTTCGCGGCGAACAGGTCGCCCTCGAACTTGGGCAGTTGGCCGGTGCCGCTCAGGGTGGCGGCATTGACGATGTAGGGCACGTAGCACTCGGTGTAGCCGTGCTGCTGCGTCTGGATGTCGAGCATGAACTGGGCGAGCGCGCGGTGCAGCCGCGCGATCGGGCCCTTCATGACGGTGAAGCGCGAACCCGAGAGCTTGGCACCCATCTCGAAGTCGAGGCCGAGCGGCGCGCCCAGGTCGACGTGGTCCCTGGGCGTGAAGCCCAGCGGCGTGGCCGAGGCGCCGGCGCCGCCCTGCGGGCTCCAGCGGCGCTGCTCGACATTGCCGGTCTCGTCCTCGCCCAGCGGCACGCTGGCGTGCGGCAGGTTGGGCACGGCGAGCAGCAGCGCCTGCAGCTCGGGCTGGATCTCGTCGAGGCGCTTCGATTGCGATTCCTGCTCGGCCTTGAGCGCGTTGACCTCGGCCATCAGCGCGTCGACCGATTCGCCCTTGGCCTTGAGCGGGCCGATCTGCTTGTTGAGCGTGTTGCGGCGCGCCTGGATCTCCTCGGTGCGGGTCTGCAGCGTCTTGCGCTCGGCCTCGAGCGCGGTGAAGGCCGAGACGTCGAGGTAGGGCTGGTTCTTCTTGCGTTTTTCGAGGCCGGCCACGGCGGCGGCCAGGTCTTTGCGGAGCAGGGTGATGTCGAGCATCGCCCGATTTTAGGTGGGCGCGCCCGCACCCCGCCCCGCGCGGGGCTGGTTCAGCCGACGGTGGCCGGATCGACGTTCGCGCCGCAGACGATCAGGCAGACCTTCTCGCCCGCGCGCGGCACGTAGGCGCCGGTCTGCAGCGCGGCCAGCGGCAGCGCGGCGGCCGGTTCGACGGCCAGCTTCATCTCCTTCCACAGCCACTGCTGGGCGGCGCGGATCGCCTCGTCGGACAGCAGCAGCGCATCGGCGACGTGGCGCTGCGCGATGTCCCAGGCGATGGCGCCGATGCGGCGCGCGCCCAGCGAATCGGCCGCGATGCCGCCGACCTCGACATCGACCGGCGCGCCGGCCTCTCGGGCCCGGAACAGCGTGGGCGCGCCCTCGGGCTCGAGCGCGATCACGCGCGCGCGCTGCTCGAACCAGCCGGCGAGGCCGCCGATCAGCCCGCCGCCGCCCACGCTCACGAGCACGGCATCGGGCAGGCCGCCCTCGGCCTCGATCTCGCGGCCCAGCGTGCCGGCGCCGGCCACCACCTCGGGCTGGTCATAGGCATGGGTCAGCAGGGCGCCGGTTTCGGCCTGGCGCGCCAGGCAGGCGGCCAGTGCATCGGGATAGAGCTGGCCGACCACCACCACCTCGGCGCCCAGCGCGCGCAGGCGCGCGCGCTTGGCCTCGGGCGAGACGCCGGGCAGGTAGACCTCGCAGCGCACGCCGAGCGCGCGCGCCGCGGCGGCGGTGGCGATGCCGGCATTGCCGCCCGAGGCGACGATCACGCCGCTCTCGGGAATGGCGTTGGCCAGCAGCCGGTTCATCATGCCGCGCGCCTTGAAGCTGCCGCTGACCTGCAGGTGCTCGAGCTTGAGCCAGACCTCGGCCCCCGGCGCCGCGACGCCAAGCGCCGCCGCGGGCAGCTTCCACAGCGGGGTCTGGCGCAGGAAGTGGCCCGAGCGTTCGTTCAGGCGTTGCCAGGCGCTATCGATTTCGGAGCGCCATTGGGTAGGTACGGCAAGGGTCAAGAGATGTGTCCAGGAGGAGGAATGTCGGCCAGCTTGAGGCCCTTGGGCAGCGGGAACTTGATGGTTTCCTCGATGCCGTCCATCTTGCGCACCGAGACCGCGCCGAACGCGCGCACGCGCTCGATCACCTCGCGCACCAGCACCTCGGGCGCCGAGGCGCCGGCGGTCAGGCCGATGCGGGTCTTGCCCTCGAACCATTCGGGCTGGAGCTCGTCGGCCGAATCGACCATGTAGCTCTCGGTGCCCAGGCGCTGGGCCAGCTCGCGCAGACGGTTGCTGTTGGAGCTGGTGGGGCTGCCGACCACGATCACGAGGTCGACCTGCGGGCTCATGATCTTCACCGCGTCCTGGCGGTTCTGGGTGGCGTAGCAGATGTCCTGCTGCTTGGGCTCGCGCACGGCCGGAAAGCGCGCGCGCACCGCGGCGGCGATCTCGGCCGCGTCGTCCACGCTCAGCGTGGTCTGCGTGACCACCGCGAGCTTCTCGGTCTGGCCCGGCGCGACGCGCGCCACGTCCTCCACGTCTTCCACCAGGTGGATGCCGCTCGAGAGCTGGCCCATCGTGCCCTCGACCTCGGGATGCCCCTTGTGGCCGATCATGATGAACTCGTAGCCTTCCTTGGCGAGCTTGGCGACCTCGACGTGCACCTTGGTCACCAACGGGCAGGTGGCGTCGAAGATCTCGAAGCCGCGGTCGCGCGCCTCCTGCTCCACCGCCTTGCTCACGCCGTGCGCGCTGAACACCAGCGTGGCGCCGGGCGGCACGTCCGACAGTTCCTCGATGAAGATCGCGCCCTTGGCCTTGAGCTCGTTGACCACGTAGGTGTTGTGCACGATCTCGTGGCGCACGTAGATCGGCGCGCCGAACTTGGCGATGGCGCGCTCGACGATCTCGATCGCGCGGTCCACGCCCGCGCAGAAGCCGCGCGGCTCGGCGAGGATGACTTCCTCGATGCCTTCGTTCATCGTGCCTCCCCGGCCGCGGTGTCGCGGGCCATCACAACACCCCGATCAGTTGCACTTCGAAGGTCACGGGCTGGCCTGCGAGCGGATGGTTGAAATCGAAGCGCACGCCGGTCTCGTTGGACTCGATCACCGCGCCGGCATAGCTGCCGGTGCCGTCGGGCGTGGGGAACTGCACCACGTCGCCCACGGCGTACTGCTCGTCGGGGTCGCCGATCTGCGCCAGCAGCTTCTTCGCGACCCACTGCTGCATCTCGGGATTGCGCTCGCCGAAGGCCTCGCCGGCCGGCAGCTCGAAGGTGGCGTGCGCGCCCTCCTCGAGGCCCAGCAGGCGCTGCTCGACGGCGGGCGAGAGCTCGCCGGTGCCCAGCGACAGCGTGGCGGGCTTGTCGGCGAAGGTGTTGATGATGTCGCCCGCGGGCCCGGACAGCCGGTAGTGCAGGGTCAGGAAGGAGCCGGGGGTGACGACGTGGGGCGCTTGGGACATGGGGGCAGCAATGGTTGACAAAGACAAGACGGGTGTCCCGATAAACTGGGCTGCATTTTAAGGACGGGCGCTTCCACCCGCCCCGTTCAAGGTTTAGCAGGCTCTCCATGGCTTTCAAGGATCTCCCCGAACATGCCCGCCCGCGCGAGAAACTCATCGCGCGCGGCGCCGCCGCGCTGGCCGACACCGAGCTGCTCGCGCTGCTGCTGCGCACCGGCGTGGCCGGCAAGAACGTGCTGCAGCTCGCGCAGGAACTGCACGAGCGCTTCGGCGGCCTCGCGGGCCTGCTGCAGGCCAGTCCCGAGCAGCTGCGCGGCGTGCGCGGCATGGGCGGCGCCACCAAGCGCGCCGAGCTCGTCGCGGTGCTCGAGCTCGCGCGCCGCGCCATGGCCGAGCAACTCTCGCAGCGCGCCGTGTTCGACGCGCCCGAGGCCGTGCGGCAGTACGTGCAGATGCACATCGGCACGCGGCCGCACGAGGTGTTCGCGGTGCTGTTCCTCGATGCGCAGCACCGGCTGATCGTGCTCGAGGAGCTGTTCCGCGGCACCCTCACCCAGACCAGCGTCTATCCGCGCGAAGTGGTGCTGCGCGCGCTGCACCACCATGCGGCCGCGGTGGTGCTGGCCCACAACCATCCGAGCGGCAGCATCGAGCCCTCGCGCGCCGACGAAACGCTCACGCAGACGCTGCGCGCCGCGCTCTCGCTGGTCGACGTGCGTGTGCTCGACCACGTGATCGTGAGCACGGGCCGCAGCTTCTCGATGGCCGAACGGGGGTTGCTCTGATGGCCGCCGCACGTCCGCCCGCCACCAGGAGCCTGAAGAACCTGGCCGACCTCAAGCAGGTGCAGCGCCAGCTGGCCGAAACCCGCGAGCGCGAGGCGGCCGAGGCTGCCGAGCGCGCCGCGGCCGAGCGCAAGCGCGCGGCCGAAAAGGACCTGTTCGCGCGCGCCGTCGGCGCCACCGAGCCGCTGCGCCAGAAAACGCGCACCGTGCCGCTCGCGCCCGAGCCGCCGGCGCCGATCCCGGTGCAGCACCAGCTCGACGAGCAGCGCGTGCTGCGCGAATCGCTGTCCGACGAGTTCGACGTCACCACGCTGCTCGACGTCGACGACGCCATGAGTTTCCGCCGCCCCGGCATCGGCACCGACGTGACCGCGCGGCTGCGCAAGGGCGACTGGACGATCCAGGCCCAGGTCGACCTGCACGGCCTGCGCAGCGACGAGGCGCGCGAGGCGCTCGGCGGCTTCATCCGCAACGCGCACAAGCAGGGCCTGCGCTGCGTGCGCGTGGTGCATGGCAAGGGCCTGGGCTCGCCCGGCAAGCAGCCGGTGCTCAAGACCAAGACGCAGCGCTGGCTGATCCAGAAGAACGAGGTGCTGGCCTTCGTGCAGGCCAAGCCGGCCGAAGGCGGGGCCGGGGCGCTGGTGGTGCTGCTGGCCCCCGTCAGGCGCTGAGCGGCTCCCTCCGGCAGGAGGGAGCCACCCCCTCACTTGCCCAGATCGAGCTTGTAGACCGAGCGCCCCTTCCCGCTCCCGTCGTCCGCCGTCAGCAGCGAGACGTTGTCCAGCCCCGCCGCCGTCGCCGATGCGAGCTGGCCCTGCCCCGAGGTGAACACCACGTTGCCGGCCGTCGCGGCCTTGGTGAAGCGCCAGCTGCGCGCCGCGCCGTTGGCCGCGCGCGTGATGGACTTCTTCGCCTTCACGTAGGCGATCAGCACGTCGCGGTTGGCATCGGGCGAGGCGTAGATCGTCGCGCGGCCGTCGAGCGCCGGGATGAAGCTCGCGCCGCTGGTGGCGCGGTAGTTGTTGGTGGCGATCACGAACTCCTTGGCCGGATCGATGGCCGCGCCCAGATAGGTGAGGTTCCGGATGCGGCTGCCCACCTCCTGCGTCACGTCGATCTCGTACTGCACGTCGGGCGTGGTGAACATGTCGAAGTTGTAGCCCGGGAAGGTGCTGATCAGCTGCTGGTCGGCCGTGGCCGTGGTGCTGATCTTGTTGAAGCGCTTGGCCGCGGCCTCGAGCCAGGCCTTGATCTCGGCGCCCGTGACCTTCACCGCGTACACGGTGTTCGGGTACAGGTAGAGGTCGGCCGCGTTGAAGATCGCGAGGTTGCCCACGGCCACGTCGGTGTAGTCGCGGCCGCCCTCGTAGCCCGACTTGAAGGGCGCGCTGACCGACAGCACCGGCAGGCTCGCGTACTGCGGCAGGTTGGCCTGGATGTAGCTCTTCACGTAGTCGGCCTGGGCCTGGTTCACGATCTGGATCGCGCCCGGGTCGCCGACATCGGCGAAGTAGGTGTTCATGCGGAAGTCGGTGCTGCCGATCGGCGTCTTCACGTAGTCGATCGCGGCCTGGTGCTGGGTCTCGATCAGCGGCGCGATGGCCGGGTCGGCGTCGACGTAGACCGCCTTGCCCGCGTCGTCCTTGCCGGTCTGCGTGGAGCGCGCCTCGACCGCGGTCTTGCTCTTGTCGATGGCCCAGGCCTTGCCGTCCCACGACAGCTCGAGCTTGATCACGCCCAGCGCCTTGCCCCACGAGCTCGGCATCACGGCCGGCACGCCGTTCACGGTGCCGGCGGCGTTGTCCACGCCCGGCTGCTTGAAGCCGGGGCTGGCGCCGCGGTCGGGGAACACGCCGTGCTGGTGGCCCATCAGCAGCGCGTCGATGCCCGGCACCTTCGACAGGTGCAGGCCCGGGTTCTCCATGGTCGGCGTGTAGGCCGCGGCGTCGAGGCCGCCGTGCTGCAGCGCGACCACGATGTCGGCGCCCTTGGCGCGCAGCTCGGGGATGTAGCGCGTGGCGGCTTCCACCGCGCCCTCGGTGCGCAGCTTGCCCTCGAGATAGCGCTTGTCCCAGTTCATGATGCCCGGCGTGGTGAAGCCGATCACGCCGACCTTCAGCGGCACCGTCACGCGCGAGCCGTCGGGCGCGGTGGCGGTGAAGCTCTTGTTGACGATGGTGTAGGGCGCGAGCAGGGGCTTGC
This sequence comes from Variovorax sp. FG153, assembly GCF_057809595.1. Classification (NCBI taxonomy): domain Bacteria; kingdom Pseudomonadati; phylum Pseudomonadota; class Betaproteobacteria; order Burkholderiales; family Comamonadaceae; genus Variovorax; species Variovorax sp. FG153. The sequence continues at coordinate 148,921 of NZ_JBMDKG010000014.1, read as the reverse complement.
CGCTCTTCACGCTCTGCACGTTGGCCAGCACCAGCGGGAAGTTCGGGCCGGCGCACTTCTTCGTGCCATCCACGCCCTCGACGTCGAGGCCGCCGCCGATCGCCTGGTTGAGGAAATCGAGGCCGTAGTTGAACTCGTGGTTGCCCAGCGTGCCGGCGTCGAAGCCGGCGGCATTCATCGCCTTGTACATCGACAGCGGCTGGGTGCACGGGATGCGGCTCACCAGCGCCTCGTAGTCGGCCAGCGCGGTGCCCTGGATGGTGTCGCCGTTGTCGAACAGCAGCGTGTTCGCGAACTCCTTGCGCGCGGCCGCGATCAGCGTGGCGGTGCGCTCGTAGCCATAGGACTTGTCCTCGGCGAGCTTGAAGTAGTCGTAGCTGCGCACATTGAAGTGCAGGTCGGTGGTCTCGAGCAGCGCGACGGTGGCGCGCGTGCCGGCCGCGATCGGCGCGGGGGCGGGCGCCGGGGACGGCGCCGGCGCGGGCGGCGGCACCGGCAGGAACACGCCGCCGCCGCCATCCCCGCCGCCGCATGCGCTCAGCATGGCGGTGGCGATCAGTGCGGCACAGGCGGTCATGGACGCGGTGCGTGGAAAGTGGGTGTTTGCGAGTGGCTTCATCGAAAGGTCTCCCTCCTGTTCAAGGAAGACCAGTCTCCGAAGCCGAGGTGACAGTCCGGTGAATGAAGCCTGAAATGCAGCCGCGTTGCGACAAGCCGTGACCGGATGTTTACGCGAGGTGATTCTTAAGTGGTACCGAAGCGTCCGCGACCGCCGCGGGATCGGGGCTGCGGCCCGCGTCGAGCAGCTTGCGGCTCATCATGTGGTCGACCGGCGCGTTCACCGATTCCACGCACGCGAGCTGCCCGTCGACGTAATGGAACAGCGAGAAGGCATCGGGCTTCGGCCCCGCGCGGCGCACCGTGACATGGCCCGGCGTGCCCTCGGCCGGCACCAGCCCCACCATCTGCAGCCGCATGCCGCCCTGGTCGGACCAGAACCACGGCACCACGTCGTGCGCGCGCGCCGTGCCCAGCAGCGTGGCGACCGCGGTGCGCGCCTGGTCGTTGGCGTTCTGCACCGACTCGAGCCGCAGCGCGCGGCCCGCGCGCCGGTCGGGGAAGCGCGTGCAGTCGCCGACCGCGAGCACGCCGGCCGCGCTGGTTTGCATGTGCTCGTCGACCACGATGCCGTCGGCGCACTCGATGCCCGCGGCCTGCGCGAGCGCGGTCTCGGGCACCGCGCCGATGCCCAGCAGCAGCAGGTCGACCGGCTGCCGTGCGCCGTTCACGCGCAGCGACACCAGCCGGACGCCCTCGACCTCGAAGCCGTCGGCGGTCGCGCCCAGCACGATGTCGATGCCGGCGGCGCGGTGCGTGGCCAGCACGTGGTCCGAGAGCTCGGGCGAGACCGCGCGGCCCAGCAGGCGCGGCGCGCTCTCGATCACCTGCACCTCCTTGCCGAGCGCCTTGGCGGTGGCCGCGACCTCGAGGCCGATGAAGCCGCCGCCGAGCACCGTGACGCGCTGCGCCTCGGCCAGCCGCGCGCGCAGCCGATGCGCCTCGTCGGCCGCGCGCAGGCTCGCGACGTTGACCAGGTCGTGCGAGAGCGCGGCGATCCGGCGCGCGCGCGTGCCGGTGGCCAGCACCAGCGATTCCCACGGCAGCACCGCGCCCGAGCGCAGGGTCACGTTGCGCGCCTCGCGGTCGATGGCCACGGCCGCATCGCCAAGGTGCAGCGTGATGCCCGCCTCGCGGTACCAGTCGGCCGCCTTGTGCGGCTGCGTGGCTTCCTCGGCGCTCTTGAGGAAGGCCTTCGACAGCGGCGGACGGTGGTAGGGCTCGCAGGCCTCCTCGCAGACCAGGTGCACGCGCGCGCCCTGCCCCGCCTCGGCGAGGCCGGCGCACAGCTGGGCCGCCGCGTGGCCGCCGCCGATGATGACGATGGAATTCATGAAGTGAGTCTTTCGAAAATCGTTGTTCTCAGCCGCCGCGGTTGCGCATCCAGTCGGCGGTCTTGAAGAAGGAGTCGCGCAGCCGCGCGCGCAGGTCCTCGGGCACCTCGGTCTCGCCCATGGCCTGGTCCATGCACGCCAGCCACTGGTCGCGTTCCTTGATGCCGATGCTGTGGCCGCCGATGCTCTGCGGCAGGTGGCGCGCGCGCAGCATCGGATGGCCGAAGCGGTCGGTGTAGTACGCGGGGCCGCCGAGCCAGCCGCAGAGGAACCAGAACAGCCGCTGGCGCGCGTTGTCGAGGTCGCTGCCGTGCACCGCGCGCAGTTGCGCGTAGCCGGGCTCGAGGTCCATCAGGTCGTAGAAGCGCTCGACCAGCGCGCGCACTTTCTCCTCGCCGCCGATCCATTCGAAGGGCGTGTCGAAGGGCGGCTTGTCCTGGATCTGCATCGCTCAACCCACCTGCACGAGACCGGGGATCGGCACGTCGGGGTTGGCATCGGCCGCGTAGTCCACGTCCGCGATGCCGAAGCCGAACAGGCGCAGGAACTCGGCCTTGTAGCCCGCGAAGTCGGTCAGCGCCTGCAGGTTCTCGCTCGTGACCTGCGGCCACAGTTCGAGCACGCGCGCCTGCACCGCGGGCGCGAGCTCCTTGCGGTCGGCGCGCAGCCGGCCTTCCTCGTCGAGCGGCGGCGCGCTGCCGTAGAGGCCCTCGCGGAACAGGCCATCGACCTGCTCGATGCAGCCCTCGTGCGTGCCCTCTTCCTTCATCACCTTGAACAGCAGCGAGAGGTACAGCGGCATCATCGGGATCGCCGAGCTGGCCTGCGTGACCACCGCCTTGAGCACCGCCACGCGCGCATCGCCGCCGCCATGGGCCGCGAGCTTGGCGCGGATCGCGGGCACGGTGCGGTCGAGGTCCTTCTTGGCCGCGCCGATCGAGCCGTTCCAGTAGATGTCCTGCGTGATCTTCTCGCCGAGGTAGGTGAAGGCCGTGGTCTTCGCGCCCTCGGCCAGCACGCCGGCCTCGTGCAGCGCGTCGATCCACAGCTGCCAGTCCTCGCCGCCCATCACGGCCACCGTGTTGTCGATCTCCTCCTGCGTGGCGGGCTCGAGCACGGTCTCCTTGACCGTGCCGCTGTCGGTGTCGATGCCGCGCAGGCTCACCGCCTGGCCGATGGGCTTGAGGGTGGAGTTGAAGACCTGGCCGGTCTTCGGATGGGTGCGCCGCGGCGCCGCGAGGCTGTAGACCACGAGGTCGACCTGGCCCAGGTCCTGGCGGATGGTCTCGATCGTCTGTTGCTTCACGGCATCGGAGAAGCCGTCGCCGTTGATGCTCTTCGCATAGCGGCCCTCGGCCGTGGCGAGGCGCTCGAAGGCGGCCGTGTTGTACCAGCCGGGCGTGCCGGTCCTGGTGGCGCTTCCGGCGCGCTCGAAGAACACGCCCAGCGTGTCGGCGCCGCCGCCGAAGGCCGCGACGATGCGCGCCGCGAGGCCATAGCCGGTGGAGGCACCGATCACCAGCACCCGCTTCGGCGCGCCCGCGACCGGGCCCTGGGCCCGCACGTGCTCGATCTGTTGCCGGACATTGGCCTCGCAGCCGACGGGATGGGTCGTGACGCAGATGAAGCCACGCACGCGCGGTTGGATGATCATGGGGAGGAAGGCAGTCTGGGAAAGAAAAAGGACGGGTGGCGCGCGAGGCGCCGGGCACCGGTCTCTTGACGGGCGCGCGGGCGCGAATTTACCGCACGTTCATTCCCATGCGGCCATGTACATATATGGATTGACCATTTAATGAACCGAAGTTTTGTTGATAAGGTGCCGCCCTTGCATTCCCAGAAGGAGAAGAAACACATGCGCCCGAACATCCTCGCCGCGGCCCTCGCCGCCTCCGCCCTGCTCGCGGGCACCGTGGCCCACGCCGACCAGCTGGCCGACATCAAGAAGAAGGGCGAACTCGTGGTCGGCGTGCTCGGCACCGACGAGCCCGCCACCTTCATCGACCCCAAGACGCGCCAGATCGTGGGCTACGAGGTCGACCTCGCCAACGCCATCGCCAAGAAGATCGGCGTGAAGACCACGCTCAAGCAGATCGCCGTGGCCGCGCGCATTCCCGAGCTGCAGCAGGGCCACGTCGACCTGGTCGCGGCCGGCCTCACGCACAACAAGGAACGCGAGGCGCAGATCGATTTCTCGCTGACCACCTTCGTGACCGGCCAGAAGGCGATCGTGAAGAAGGACAGCGGTATCGCCGAGGTATCGCAACTCGGCGGCAAGAAGGTGCTGACCATCCGCGGCGGCACCCAGGAACCCAACATCCGCAAGGCCGTGCCCACGGCCGAGGTCGTGACCTTCGACACCAGCCAGCAGGCCTTCCAGGCGCTGCAGCAAGGCAAGGGCGTGGGCTACGTCGACGACGAGGCCGCGCTGCTGCGCAGCTACGCCAAGCTCGGCCCGCAGAAGGCCCAGTACGTGGTGCTCAAGCAGAACCTCAGCACCGAGGCGCTGGCCATCGGCATCAAGAAGGGCGAGAGCGGCCTGAAAGCGGTGGTGGACGACACGCTGCGCGAGCTCGAGAAGTCGGGCGAGGCCGAGAAGATCTTCGTGAAGTGGTACGGCCCGAACACCGCCTCGGGCTTCCAGACGCGCGACTTCAAGTTCGAGAGCGACAAGATCGACTGATCCCCGAAATCGGGATCGGGCAACCGGACGCAGAGGACGCGAAGGTTTCGCAAAGGACGCGAAAAAGAGAAAGAAGGAAAGTCTTCAAGGTTTTCTTTCGCGCTCTTCGCGTCACCTTCGCGTCCTCTGCGTCCGGATGTCCGCATTCGGCAGCCGCCCCATTGCCCGCCGCGCTCACGGGTAGCGCGCCGACTCCTCTCGCGGCAGCGATACTGTCGCCCCCATGCCCCTGTTCGACTATTCCTTGCTGCTGACCGGCAAGTACCACGACATGCTCGTCGCGGGCTTGTGGCTGTCGCTGCAGCTGCTCGCGGCCTCGCTGGTGTGTGCGCTGCCGATCGCGCTCGTGGTGGCCATGCTGCGCCTGTCGCCGCTGGCGCCGCTGCGCTGGCTCGGCTTCGCCTACGTGGAGTCGATCCGCAACATACCGTTGCTGGCCCACATGCTGTTCTGGTATTTCGGCGCGCCCGAGCTGCTGCCCGAAGGCTTCAAGCAATGGCTCTACGCGGGCCACATCGAGGCCTACAGCGCGATCGTCGCGCTGTCGCTCTACACGGCCGCCTTCATGGCCGAGGACATGCGCAGCGGCATCCGCTCGATCCCCGCGGTGCAGTTCGAGGCCGGCCGCGCGCTGGGCTTCGGCTGGCTCGCGACGATGCGCCGCGTGGTGCTGCCGCAGGCGCTGCGCGTGACCGTGCCGCCGCTGATCTCGCAGACCCTGAGCCTGTGGAAGAACACCTCGATCGCTACCGTGATCGGCGTGGCCGAACTCATGTACCAGGCCGGCCAGGTCGAGAGCGCGACCTTCCGCAGCTTCGAGTCCTTCGCGTTCGCGAGCGCGGCCTACCTCACGGTCTCGCTCGCGATCACGGCGCTCGCGAGCTGGTACCACCACCGCTTCCCGGTGAGGACGCTGTGATGCGCGCGGAGGCTTCGCGATGATCGAACTGATCCAGGACTACTGGCTCTACTTCCTGATCGGCCAGTACCCCAACGGCCCGCTCGGCGGGCTGGTGCTGACCCTGCTGCTGGCCTCGTGCGGGCTGGTGCTCGCGCTGCCGCTGGGCATCGTGCTCGGGCTGGCGCGCGTGAGCCCGTGGCGCTGGCTGCGCTGGCCGGTCAGCGGCTTCGTGTTCGTGGTGCGCGGGCTGCCGCTGTTGATGGTGATCTTCTGGGCCTACTTCTTCCTGCCCAGCGTCACCGGCGTGAAGACCGACCAGTTCGCCACCATGCTGATCGCGCTGGTGGTGTTCGACGCCGCCTACCTGGCCGAGATCGTGCGCGCCGGCATCCAGGGCCTGCCGCGCGGCCAGATGGAGACCGCGCGCGCGCTCGGCCTGAGCTGGAGCCGCGCGATGCGGCTGGTGGTGCTGCCGCAGGCGCTGCGCAGCATGCTGCCCTCGCTGGTGAACCAGTTCGTCTCGACCATCAAGGAGACCTCGCTGGGCTACATCATCGGCCTGGCCGAGGTCTCGTTCATCGCCACCCAGATCAACACCCAGGTGTTCACCAAGCCGGCCCAGGTCTTCGGCATCCTCGGGCTGACCTATTTCATCCTCTGCTTCGGCCTCTCGCGCTTCGCCTACTGGCTCGAGCGCCGCCTCGCGCGGCGCGGCCTGCCGGTGGTCGCGGTCACCGAGGGCCGGGCCGCCGCCCGCAAGGCTTCCGCATGATCGAACTCCAGAACGTCAACAAGTGGTACGGCAGCTATCACGCGCTCGTGGACGTGAGCGAAACCATCCACAAGGGCGAGGTGGTCGTGGTCTGCGGCCCCTCGGGCTCGGGCAAGTCCACGCTGATCCGCACCTTCAACCGGCTCGAGGCCATCCAGTCGGGCCGCATCCTGGTCGGGGGCAAGGACATCCACGCGCCGGGCACCGACGTGAACGCCTTCCGCTCGCGCATCGGCTTCGTGTTCCAGCAGTTCAACCTGTTCCCGCACCTCACGGTGCTGCAGAACTGCACCATGGCGCCGATGCAGCTGCACGGCCTCTCGCGCGCGCAGGCCGAGGAACGCGCCATGGCGCTGCTCACGCGCGTGGGCCTCGCGAACAAGGCCCGGGCCTGGCCCGGCGAGCTGTCGGGCGGCCAGCAGCAGCGCGTGGCGATCGCGCGCGCGCTCGCGATGCAGCCGCCGGTGATGCTGTTCGACGAACCCACGAGCGCGCTCGACCCCGAGATGGTCGGCGAGGTGCTGCTGGTGATGCGCGACCTGGTGCGCGACGGCATGACCATGGTCTGCGTGACGCACGAGATGGGCTTCGCGCGCGAGGTCGCCGACCGCGTGCTCTTCATGGACGAGGGCAAGGTGCTCGAGCGCGCCACGCCCGACGACTTCTTCAACCGCCCGCAGCATCCGCGCGCGCAGCAGTTCCTGTCCGACATCCGCTCGCCCTTCGCACGCATCCCATGACCCACACCGCTTCCCTCCAGACCCTGCCCGTGATCGACGTCGCGCCGCTGGTGGCCGGCGACGCGCCGGGCCGCGAGGCCGTGGCCGCGCGCATCGGCGAGGCCTGCCGCGCGCACGGCTTCTTCTACGTGACGGGGCATGGCGTCGACCCCGCGCTGGTGGCGCGGCTCGAGACCCTGAGCCACCGCTTCTTCGACCTGCCCGAGGCGACCAAGATGCAGTGGCGCATGGCGCTCGGCGGGCGCGCCTGGCGCGGCTACTTCCCGCTCGGCGGCGAACTGACCTCGGGCCGGCCCGACTGGAAGGAAGGGCTCTACCTCGGCACCGAGCTGCCAGCCTCGCACCCGCTGGTGCAGGCCAGGACGCCGGTGCACGGGCCCAACCTCTTTCCCGATGCGCCGGGCCTCGAGGACTTCCGCGACACCATCCTCGGCTACATGGCGGCCGTGACACAGCTGGGCCATCGGCTGATGGAAGGCATCGCGCTGAGCCTGGGCCTTGCGGCCGACTACTTCGCGGCGCGCTACACGGGCGATCCGCTGATCCTGTTCCGGCTCTTCGACTATCCCTCGCAGCCGGTGCCCGAGGGCCTCGACGTGCAATGGGGCGTGGGCGAGCACACCGACTACGGCCTGCTGACGATCCTGCACCAGGACAGCGTGGGCGGCCTCGCGGTGCACACGCCCGCGGGCTGGATCGATGCGCCGCCGATCGCGGGCTCCTTCGTCTGCAACATCGGCGACATGCTCGACCGCATGACCGGCGGCCTCTACAAGTCGACGCCGCACCGCGTGAAGCGCAACACCTCGGGCCGCAACCGGCTGTCGTTTCCGCTGTTCTTCGATCCGAACTTCGAGGCGCGCGTGCAGCGCATCGAGGGCCTCGCGGGCGCGGTGGCCGTGGACGACAGCGCCGAGCGCTGGGACCGCGCCAACGTGCACGCCTTCAGCGGCCGCTACGGCGACTACCTGCTGGCGAAGGTGTCGAAGGTGTTCCCGCAGCTGCGCGACGAAGTGCTCTGAGGCGTGCTCGCGGGAAGGTCGAGGAACTCGTCCTCCCAGCGCCCGACGTCCGCGCCGGGGTCGGAGATCGGCACCAGCTTGTCGCTGCGGCAGTAGAAGGTCCAGCCCTCGAACAGCACGTCGTAGTAGGTGCCGGGCAGGTAGCGCTCGCTCGGCGCTTCATAGGGCGCCGAGACCACCTCGACGATGCGGCCGACCGCGCGCTCGGTCATCGGCGACGCGAGGCAGCTGTCGAGCACGTGGCACAGGGTGCCGATCCTGATCACGGCCGCACCATCTCGCCGGGAAACCAGCGCGGCAGATGCGCGTTCGCGTCGTGCAGCGACTCGAGCACGTGGAAGGCCTGCTCGACGATCGCGGCCGGCGGGTGCTTGAGGTCCGGCACGATCACCACCCGCAGGCCCGCGGCCAGCGCCGCCTTGGCGCCGTTCTCGCTGTCCTCGAAGGCGATGCACTGCGTCGGGTCCACGCCCAGGCGCGAGGCCGCGAGCAGGTAGAGCGCCGGGTCGGGCTTGGCGCGCGGCACCTCGTCGCCGCCCGCGAAGGCCTCGAAGTGATGCAGCACGCCGAGGCTGCCGAGGCAGGCCTGGATCTGCCCGCTGGTCGAGGACGAGGCCACGGCGCAGCGCGTGCCGCGCGCGCGCAGGGCGCCCAGGAACTCGGCCGCGCCGGGCTTGATGGGGAACAGCGGCGTGCCGTCGGAGCGTTCGAGCGCCAGCGCCTGGCGCACGTGCTCGAGCGCATGGCGGAAAGCGGCCTGGCCGCCGAGCAGGCCCGAGAGGATGATCTCGGACTCGGCGGTGGCCAGGCCCACCACCTGCAGGTACTGGGCGTGGCTGAGCTCGACGTCGAGCGTGCGGGCGGCCGCCATCCAGGCGGCCATGATGGGCCGCTCGGAATCGATCAGCAGCCCGTCCATGTCGAAGATTGCGGCGGAGAACATCGACGCGATCCTACCCCCGAGCCCCGCCCCGAATGGCGAAGGGGCCGCAAGGGCCCCTTCTCGTGCACCGGATGCGACGGCGCGCGCTCAGTCGCGCACCAGCGCCCGGTTCAAGCCCAGCGCCGCGAGCGTTCCCGCCGCGCCCGACAGCAGGTACACGCTCACGTAGGCCAGCCCGAAGTGGGCCGACAGCCCCAGCGCGACCAGCGGCGCGAAGGCGGCGCCGATCAGCCAGGCCAGGTCGGTGGTCAGCGCGGCGCCGGTGTAGCGGTACTTGGCCTCGAAGTTGCCGGTGACGGCACCGGCCGCCTGGCCGTACGACAGGCCCAGCAGGATGAAGCCCAGCAGGATGAACACGTCCTGCCCGATCTTGCCGCCGTCGAGCAGCGTGGGCGCGAAGCCGCTGAACACGGCGATCAGCGCCGCCAGCCCGCCCAGCGTGAAGCGGCGGCCGATGCGGTCGGCGATCAGGCCCGAGGCCACGATGCCGCCGGCGCCGAGCACGGCGCCGATCATCTGGATCACCAGGAACTCGGTGATGGCCTGGTTCGAGTAGAGCGTGATCCACGACAGCGGGAACACGGTGATCAGGTGGAACAGCGCATAGCTGGCCAGCGCCGCGAAGGCGCCGATCAGCAGGTTCGAGCCCTGCGAGCGCACCAGCTCGACCACGCTGGTGGGCTGCAGCTCGCGCTCCTCGAGCAGGCGGGCGTACTCGTCGGCGGCCACCAGGCGCAGGCGCGCGAACAGCGCCACCACGTTGATCGCGAAGGCCACGTAGAAGGTGTAGCGCCAGCCCCAGTCGAGGAAGTCCTCGAGCGTCAGGCTCGAGTAGAGGTACGCGAACAGCGCGCTGGCCACGAAGAAGCCGATCGGCGCGCCGAGCTGGCCCAGCATGGCGTACCAGCCGCGGCGGTTGGCCGGGGCGTTGAGCGCCAGCAGCGAAGGCAGGCCGTCCCACGAGCCGCCGAAGGCCAGGCCCTGGCCGAAGCGGAAGATCGACAGCAGCACGATCGAGGTGAAGCCCAGGCTCGCATAACCCGGCAGGAAGGCAATGCCGGCGGTCGAGGTGCCGAGCACGAACAGCGCCAGCGTGAGCTTGGTCTCGCGGCCGAAACGTCGCTGGATCTCCATCGAGATGACAGTTCCGAACGGCCGTGCGATGAAGGCGAAGGAAAAGACCACGAAGGCCCAGAGGGTTCCCTCGAGCCGCTGCTCGAACGGGAAGAAGACCGCCGGGAACACCAGCACCGAGGCGATGCCGTAGACGAAGAAGTCGAAATATTCCGAGGCGCGGCCGATGACCACGCCGACGGCGATCTCGCCCGGATCGATGCGCGAGTGGTCGTCGTCCGGGGCGGCGGTGTCGGACGTGTGCGGCACGGGCGATGCGCCTTGCGGGCTGATGCTGGACGTCGTCATTGGGTTATGTAATTCGGTTGTCACGAAGCGTGACAAAGGTAGGCCATGAAACAGGTGCCAAGCGTCTCACCGAACGAGGATTCCCGCCATAGGACAAAACGTCCAATAGCCTGCGGGAACCTTTGGTCGTAGATTGTGGGGTCTTTCGCGCGGCCCTGGCCACCCTTCCGCCCTTCCGTCTCTCGGCATGCCCATCCTCCACACCCTTCGCCGATGGCTCCTGCTGTTGCCCCTCGCCTTCCTGGCGGGCTGCAACACGGTGCTCCTGAATCCCTCCGGCGACATCGCCAACCAGCAAGGACGGCTGATCGTCGTCTCGACCGTGCTGATGCTGATCATCATCATCCCGGTGATCGCGCTGACGGTCTTCTTCGCCTGGCGCTACCGCGCCTCGAACAAGGAAGCCATCTACAAGCCGAACTGGGACCACTCGACCCAGCTCGAGCTCGCGATCTGGGCCGCGCCGCTCCTGATCATCATCGCGCTCGGCGCGATCACCTGGATCAGCACCCACACGCTCGACCCCTACCGCCCGCTCAGCCGCATCGACGCGCAGCGCCCGATCACGGCCGACGTCAAGCCGCTGACCGTGGAAGTGGTGGCGCTCGACTGGAAGTGGCTGTTCATCTATCCCGAGCAGGGCTTCGCCACCGTGAACGAACTCGCGGCCCCGGTGGACCGTCCGATCACCTTCAAGATCACCGCCTCGTCGGTGATGAACTCCTTCTTCATCCCCGCGCTGGCCGGCCAGATCTACGCCATGCCCGGCATGGAGACCAAGCTGCACGCGGTCATCAACGCGCCCGGCGAGTTCGACGGCTTCTCGGCCAACTACAGCGGCGCCGGCTTCTCGGGCATGCGCTTCAAGTTCCACGGCCTGAGCAACGCCGACTTCGACCAGTGGGTGCAGAAGGTCAAGTCCAGCCCCGAAGGCGAACTCAGCCGCGAGCGCTACCAGAAGCTCGAAGTGCCGAGCGAGCGTGAGCCCGCCAGGCATTTCGCGAGCGTGTCGCCCGACCTCTACGGCGCCATCCTCAACCGCTGCGTCGACCGCAGCAAGATGTGCATGAGCCAGATGATGGCGATCGACGCCGACGGCGGCCTAGGCAAGCCCGGCGCCTACAACGTCGCGACCGCGCAGCCCTGGCAACCCGACGACATCAATTCGCCCAAGCGTGCGTACGGCAAGTACGTCACGGCGATGTGCACCACCGAAGAATGACGATGCTCCAGAACCTCGACCTGACGAAGCTCGTCTTCGGCCGCCTCACGTGGGAGGCGATCCCCTACCACGAACCGATCCTGCTGGTGACCTTCGCCGCCGTCGTGCTCGGCGGTGTCGCGCTGCTCGGCGCGATCACCTACTTCAAGCTGTGGAGCACGCTGTGGCACGACTGGATCACCAGCATCGACCACAAGAAGATCGGCATCATGTACATCGTGCTGGGCCTGGTGATGCTGCTGCGCGGCTTCGCCGACGCGCTGATGATGCGCGCCCAGCAGGCGGTGGCCTTCGGCGACAACGCGGGCTTCCTGCCGCCGCACCACTACGACCAGATCTTCACGGCCCACGGCGTGATCATGATCTTCTTCGTGGCGATGCCGCTGGTCACGGGCCTGATGAACTTCGTGGTGCCGCTGCAGATCGGCGCGCGCGACGTGGCCTTCCCGTTCCTGAACAACTTCAGCTTCTGGATGACCACCTTCGGCGCCGGCCTCGTGATGGCCTCGCTGTTCGTCGGCGAGTTCGCCAAGACCGGCTGGCTGGCCTACCCGCCGCTGTCGGGCATCCTCTTCAGCCCCGACGTGGGGGTCGACTACTACATCTGGTCGTTGCAGATCGCGGGGGTGGGCACATTGCTCTCGGGCGTGAACCTGCTGGCGACCATCGTGAAGATGCGCGCGCCCGGCATGACCATGATGAAGATGCCCGTCTTCACCTGGACCGCGCTGTGCACCAACGTGCTGATCGTGGCCGCCTTCCCGGTGCTGACCGCCGTGCTGGCCCTGCTGTCGCTCGACCGCTACGTCGGCACCAACTTCTTCACGAACGACCTCGGCGGCAACGCCATGATGTACGTGAACCTGATCTGGATCTGGGGCCACCCCGAGGTCTACATCCTGATCCTGCCGGCCTTCGGCATCTTCTCGGAGGTGGTCTCCACCTTCTCGGGCAAGCGCCTGTTCGGCTACGCCTCGATGGTCTACGCCACGGTCGTGATCACGATCCTGTCGTACCTGGTGTGGCTGCACCACTTCTTCACCATGGGCTCGGGCGCCAGCGTGAACTCCTTCTTCGGGATCACGACGATGATCATCTCGATCCCGACCGGGGCGAAGATCTTCAACTGGCTCTTCACCATGTACCGCGGCCGCATCCGCTTCGAGCTGCCGATGATGTGGACCATCGGCTTCATGATCACCTTCGTGATCGGCGGCATGACCGGCGTGCTGCTGGCCGTTCCCCCGGCCGACTTCGTGCTGCACAACAGCCTGTTCCTGATCGCCCACTTCCACAACGTGATCATCGGCGGCGTGCTGTTCGGCATGCTGGCGGGCATCACCTACTGGTTCCCGAAGGCCTTCGGCTACAAGCTCGACCCGTTCTGGGGCAAGTGCTCGTTCTGGTTCTGGATCGTCGGCTTCTGGTTCGCCTTCATGCCGCTGTACATCCTGGGCCTGATGGGCGTGACGCGCCGCATGAGCCACTTCCAGGACATGTCGCTGCAGATCTGGTTCCAGGTCGCCGCCTTCGGCGCCGTGCTGATCGCGCTGGGCATCGCCTCGTTCCTGATCCAGATCGTGGTGAGCTACATCCGACGCGACTCGCTGCGCGACACCACGGGCGACCCGTGGGACGGCCGCACGCTCGAGTGGTCGACCTCGTCGCCGCCGCCGGCCTACAACTTCGCGTTCACGCCGCGCATCCATGACAACGACGCCTGGTCCGACATGAAGGCACGCGGCTACCAGCGTCCGCTGGAAGGCTTCAGCCCGATCCACATGCCCAAGAACACGGCCGCCGGCTTCATCATCGCGGCGCTGAGCGCGGTGTTCGGCTTCGCCATGATCTGGCAGATGTGGCTGGTGGCCGGCGTGGGCTTCCTCGTGATGCTCGTGGCCATCATCGTCCACACCTTCAACTACAAGCGCGACTACCACATCCCCGCGGACGAAGTCGTCCGCACCGAAGACGCTCGCACGCGCCTCCTGGCCGCCCATGTCTAACAGTACCAGTACCGCCCTCCCCTCCAGCCCCGCCGGCACCCACACGGTGGGCAACGCATCGAGCGTGCCGACCTTCGAGCTGTTCAACGTCCGCAACGAGGACCACCATCCGGAGAACGGCACCCTGCTCGGGTTCTGGCTCTACCTGATGAGCGACTGCCTCATCTTCGCCTGCCTGTTCGCGGTGTACGGCGTGCTGGGCCGCAGCTACGCGGCCGGCCCCTCGGGCGCCGACCTGTTCGACCTGCCGCTGGTGGCGATCAACACCTCGCTGCTGCTGCTGTCGTCGATCACCTACGGCTTCGCGATGCTCGAGATGCAGAAGAAGCGCATGGGCGGCACGCTGGCCTGGCTGGCCATCACCGGCCTGCTGGGCGCGGGCTTCATCGGCCTCGAACTCTACGAATTCGCGCACCTGATCCACGAGGGCGCGGGCCCGCAGCGCAGCGCCTTCCTGTCCTCGTTCTTCGCGCTGGTCGGCACCCACGGCCTGCACGTCACCTTCGGCATCGTCTGGCTGGTCGTGCTGCTGTTCCAGCTGCCCAAGCACGGCTTCACCGCGGCCAACCGCCGCCGCCTGATGTGCCTGTCGATGTTCTGGCACTTCCTGGACGTCGTCTGGATCGGCGTCTTCACCTTCGTGTACCTGATGGGATCCATGGCATGAGCGCAGCACCCCACGACACCCATGGCCACGGCCATGACGACCACGGCCACGGCGATCACCACGACGACGGCCCGGTGAGCCACAGCACCTTCAAGGGCTACATGACCGGCTTCGTGCTGGCGGTGATCCTCACGGCCATTCCGTTCTGGCTCGTGATGGGCAAGGTGCTCGACAGCAAGAGCACGACCGCGCTGATCATCCTCGGCTTCGCCGTGGTGCAGATCGTGGTGCACATGGTGTACTTCCTGCACATGGACACCAAGTCCGAGGGCGGCTGGAACATGCTGGCGCTGATCTTCACGCTGGTGCTCGTGGTCATCACGCTGGCCGGTTCGCTGTGGGTCATGTACCACATGAACACCAACATGATGCCGCCGTCGATGCACGACATGAAGAACATGCCTTGAGCGCGCCGGCCACCGACCGCACGCCCACCGGCCGCCAGCGCTCCGCGGCCGGGCTCGTGGTGCTGGCGGTCCTCGGGGCCGTGCTGTTCGCCGCCTTCTTCGCGCTCGGTACCTGGCAGGTCGAGCGCCGGGCCTGGAAGCTGGCCCTGATCGAGCGCGTCGAGCAGCGCGTGCATGCCGTGCCGGTCGCGCCCCCGGCGCGCGCCGACTGGCCGCGCGTCAATGCCGCCGACGACGAATACCGCCACGTGCGGCTCTCGGGCACCTTCCTCCACGAGAAAGAAACGCTGGTGCAGGCCAGCACCACCCTCGGCGCCGGCTTCTGGGTGCTGACGCCGCTGCAGACCGCGCGCGGCGTGGTGATGGTCAACCGCGGCTTCGTGCCGCCCGAGGCACGCGAGCGCGCCGCGCGCACCGCACCCGAGCCGATGGGCGAGACCCAGGTGACGGGCCTGCTGCGCATCAGCGAGCCGCGCGGCGGCTTCCTGCGCAGCAACGACCCGGCCAGCGGACGCTGGTATTCGCGCGACGTGGCGGCGATCGCCGCGGCGCACGGCATCGCGGCCGACGCGGTGGCGCCCTACTTCATCGACGCCGAGGCCGAGCCCGGCATCCCGCGCGCGCTCGACGGCGCGCCCGCCTGGCCCGCGCCCGGCCTCACCGTCATCGCCTTCCACAACAGCCACCTGGTGTACGCGCTCACCTGGTACGGGCTGGCGCTGATGGTCGCCGCGGGCGCGGTCTTCGTCTGGCGCGACGAGCGCCGGCGCCGCGGCAGCGACAATGCGCGCCATGCCGACGGACAGCCGCACGCCGCCCCCGCTTCCCATCGCGATGCCGACCGCGGCTGACGCGGTCGCGGTCGCCGGCGCGCTGCAGGCCCCGCGCGCGGGCGTGGCCAGCCTGGACAACGCGACCGGCCACAAGAACATGCAGCAGCTGATCCAGCTGCGCTGGTTCGCCGTGGTGGGGCAGGTGGTGACGATCCTGGTGGTGCACTACGGCTACCGCATCCACCTGCCGCTCAACCAGATGCTGCAGGCGCTGACCTGCCTGGCGCTGTTCAACCTCGCGAGCCTGCTGCGCTGGCGCACCCACCGGCGCGTGACCAACGGCGAGCTGATGCTCGCGCTGCTGGTCGACGTGGCGATCCTGACCTCGCTGCTCTACCTGAGCGGCGGTGCCAGCAACCCCTTCGTCTTCCTCTACCTGCTGCAGGTGATCCTGGGCGCGGTGCTGCTCAAGCCCTGGTCGACCTGGACCGTGGTGGGCGTCACCACCCTGTGCTTCGCGGGGCTGGCCCTGTTCTCGCGCCCGCTCTCGCTGCCGCCCGACCACGACCGCGGCCTGTGGAGCCCCTACATCCAGGGCACGCTGGTGTGCTTCGCGCTCAACGCGGCGCTGCTGGTGGTGTTCATCACGCGCATCAGCGGCAACCTGCGCGAGCGCGACGCCAAGCTCGCGGGCCTGCGCCAGCGCGCCGCCGAGGAGGAGCACATCGTGCGCATGGGCCTGCTCGCCTCGGGCGCGGCGCACGAGCTCGGCACGCCGCTGGCCACGCTGGCGGTGATCCTCGGCGACTGGCGCCGGCTGCCGCACTTCAGCTCCGACCCCGAGCTGCTGCAGGAGGTCAGCGAGATGGAGATCCAGATCCAGCGCTGCAAGTCGATCGTCAGCGGCATCCTGCTGTCGGCCGGCGAGGCGCGCGGCGAGTCGTCGGAAGAGACCACGGTCAGCACCTTCCTCGACGACCTGGTCGAGGAGTGGCGCACCACGCGGCCGGTCGGCACCTTCGTCTACGACAACCGCTTCGGCCGCGACCTGCCGATGGTCTCCGACTCGGCGCTCAAGCAGATGATCTGCAACGTGCTCGACAATGCGCTCGAAGCCTCGCCGCACTGGGTGCGGCTCGAGGTGGCGCACGAGGGCGACGACCTGCAGCTGGTCGTCACCGATGCCGGCCCGGGCTTCGCGCCCGCGATGCTGGCGCAGTTCGGCAAGCCCTACCAGTCGAGCAAGGGCCGTCCCGGCGGCGGCCTCGGCCTGTTCCTGGTGGTCAACGTGGCGCGCACCGTGGGCGGCCGCGTGGCCGCGCGCAACCGGCCCGAGGGCGGCGCCGCGGTCACGCTGGCGCTGCCGCTCGCGGCCATCGTGCTGGAAGAAGAGGACGACGAGGAAGAGAACATCGGGATGCATGGGCATGACGGAATCCCCCACTGACACCGGCGCCGAGGCCGAGGCCGAACGCCAGCTGCTGATCGTCGAGGACGACGCGGCTTTCGCGCGCACGCTGGGCCGCTCGTTCGAGCGCCGCGGCTACACCGTGCTGCACGCGAGCAACCTCGAGGACGTGGAAGACCTGCTGCGCCACCATGCGCCGGGCTTCGCGGTGGTCGACCTCAAGCTCAACGGCGAGGCCTCGGGCCTGGCCTGCGTGCAGACGCTGCACCGGCACGACGCCAAGACGCTGATCGTGGTGCTGACCGGCTTCGCGAGCATCGCCACCGCGGTCGAGGCCATCAAGCTCGGCGCCTGCCACTACCTGGCCAAGCCCTCGAACACCGACGACATCGAGGCCGCCTTCGGCCGCGCGGTCGGCACCACCGAGGTCGAGCTGACCAACCGCTCGACCTCGATCAAGACCCTCGAATGGGAACGCATCCACGAGACCCTGGCCGAGACCGGCTTCAACATCTCCGAGACCGCGCGCCGGCTCGGCATGCACCGGCGAACGCTCGCGCGCAAGCTGGGCAAGCAGCAGGTCAAGTAGCGGCCCCGGCGGCGCGGCATCGAGGAACCCACGGCAAGCACCGACACTCTTTCTTGGGATGACCATGCACCCGACACCGACGCCCGCCCCTGTCGCCACCCGCCGTGCCGCGCCCGTGGTGCGCGACCAGACCACGCTCGAGGAGATCTTCAACGCGCTGAGCCACGGCCTCGGGCTGCTGCTGGCGATCGCCTCGCTGCCGATCCTGGTCTACAGCGCGGCGCAGAAGGGCACCGCGGCCGGCATCGTCGGTGCCAGCCTGTTCGCCGGCACCGCGATCGTGCTGTACCTGATCTCCACGCTCTACCACGCGCTGCCGATGGGCCGCGCCAAGGCCTGGTTCAACCGCTTCGACCATGCCGCGATCTATCTCTTCATCGCCGGCAGCTACATGCCCTTCGTGCTCGGCGTGCTGCGCGGCCCCTGGGGCTGGACGCTGTTCGGTGCGATCTGGGCCGCGGCGGCGCTGGGCGTGGGCGCCAAGCTGTTCGACCGGCTCAAGCATCCGCTGTGGTCCACCGGCCTCTACGTGGCAATGGGCTGGATGGCGCTGATGGCGGCGGTGCCGCTGGTGGAGCGCATGTCGGGCGCGGGCCTGGGCTGGCTGGTGGCCGGCGGGCTGTTCTACACCGCGGGCGCGGTGGTGTTCCTGTTCGATTCCAAGGTGCGCTTCGCCCACTTCGTCTGGCACCTGTTCGTGCTCGCGGGCAGCACCTGCCACTTCTTCGCCGTGCTCTGGCACGCGCACGGCTGAGCTGGCTTCGGCTTCAGTAGTGCGGCGGCAGCTCGTCGCGCAGGTTGCGCGGCGCGCCGCCCTGGCCCGCGGCCTGCACCTGCTCGCGCAGCTGCCCCAGCTGGGCCAGCAGGCCGTCGATCTGCTGCTGCTGGCGGTAGATCGTGAGGTTGAGCTGCTCGAGCAGGTCCTCGGCATAGCTGGCCTTGATCTCGAGCTCATTGAGCCGCTCGGCGACTTCGTGGGGCGAATGTTCCATGGCGCTATTGGACAGGAAGACCAGCCGCGGTTTCGTGACGATTCCAGGCACCGGCCTCGACCCCCACCAAGCTCAGCGCCGTACCTTCGCCTCGAGCAGGTCGGCCATGCCGATGCGGTGCGCGAACTCGATGCGCACGCGCTCCGACACCTCGAACACCTCGGCCGCGCCGTCGTTCACGAAGTCGATCACCGGCCGCATCGGCCGCTGGCCCGCGGGCAGGCCCACGATGCGCACGATCTCGTCGGCCACCGCCTGCGGATCGGCGTGCTCGGGCGTCAGCGCCGAGAGCTTCGCGCCGATCTGGTCCATCAGTCCGTCGTAGCGGCCATAGGCCGCGGCCGTGGCCGCGTCGGCCGGCTTGCCCGCGCTCGGGAAATGGTCGGTGCCGCGCGTGAACGCACCGGGCACCACGATCGAGGTCTCGATGCCGAAGCGCGCGATCTCGTAGGCCAGGGTCACGGCGAGCGAATCCATCGCCGCCTTGGCCGCGCCGTAGGGCCCCATGAACGGCGGGAAGCCGCCCTTGGTGGTGGTGCTGCTGATCCACAGCATCAGGCCCGATTCCTGCCGCCGCAGGTAGGGCAGCACCGCGCGGTTGACGCGCTGCGCGCCGAGCACGTTGGTGTCGAACACCTTGACGATCTCCTCGGGCGTGAAGGCTTCGGTCGGACCGACCACCAGGTGGCCGGCGTTCTGCATCACCACGTCGAGCTGGCCCTGCTCGCGCACGATCGTTGCCGCGGCGGCATCGGCCGAGTCCTGCGACAGCACGTCGAGTTCGAGCGGATGCAGCTCGAGCCCCTCGGCCGCCGCCAGCGCGCGCAGTTCGGCCGCGCGCGGCGCGTTGCGTCCCGCGATGTCGCGCATCGAGGCGTAGACGACGTGGCCCGCCTCGGCGAGCGACCGGGCGCTGAGCTTGCCGATGCCGGTGCCGGCGCCCGTGACGAGGATGATCTGCTTGTTCATGAGGGTTCTCCTTCGATGGATGGAAGGCTCAGGCCAGGCCGCCGTTGGCGCGCAGGATCTGGCCGTTGACCCAGCCGGCGTCGGGACCGGCGAGGAACGAGACCACCGAGGCGATGTCCCCGGGCTGGCCCAGGCGCTGCAGCGGCGGCATCCTGGCGAAGGCCTGGATTTGCTCCTCGGTCTTGCCGTCGAGGAACAGCGAGGTGGCGATCGGGCCCGGCGCGACCGCATTCACCGTCACGTTGCGGCCGCGCAGCTCCTTCGCGAACACGTGCGTGAAGGCTTCGACCGAGGCCTTGGTGGCGTTGTAGATCGCGTAGCCGGGCATGTTCAGCGCCAGCGTGGTGCTCGAGAAGTTGACGATGCGGCCGCCCTCGGCGAGGCGCTTGGCGGCTTCGCGCAGCGTGTTGAAGGTGCCGCGCACGTTGATGTCGAAGACCTGGTCGTAGAGCGCGTCGTCGTGCTCGGCCAGCGGCACGGTCTTGAGGATGCCGGCGTTGTTGACCAGCACGTCGACGCGGCCGAGCTGCTGCTCGACGGTGTCGAACATGCGGCGCACCTCGTCGGCGCTGGCGACGTCGGCGCGCACGGCGATGGCCCGGCCGCCCGCGGCCTGCAACTGGGCGACCAGCGCCTCGGCCAGCGCCGGGCTCGAGGCGTAGTTGACGGCGACGGCGAAACCGTCGGCCGACAGGCGCTGCGCGATGGCGGCGCCGATGCCGCGCGATGCGCCGGTGACGATCGCGACCTTGGGGTTGGAGGACTGGTTCATGGCGTGTTTCCTTGCGGTGGGTGGTTGGTGAGACGAATCTTCGATCGTTCCGCCAAAAAGAGAATCACCGCCAAATCGCCATTACTATTCCATTCACTTCAACAATAGACCGACGGCATCGCCATGGACCGCTTCCAGGAAATGCAGGCCTTCGTGCGCATCGCCGAGCGCCGGAGCTTCACCCAGGCCTCGGAAGACCTCCAGATTCCGCGCGCCACCGTCACCAACCTGATCAAGCGCGTCGAGCAGCGCATCGGCACCCGGCTGCTCGAGCGCACCACGCGCACCGTGCGGCTCACGCAGGATGGCGAGGCCTACTACCGCCGCTGCGTGCGCCTGCTGGCCGACATGGAAGAGGCAGAGGGGCTGTTCCGCGACACGGCGCCCAAGGGGCTGCTGCGCGTCAACCTGCAGGGCACGCTGGCGCGGCATTTCGTGGTGCCGGCGCTGCCGGACTTCCTGGCGCGCCATCCCGAGCTGACGCTGCACATCGGCGAGGACGACCGCCTCATCGACCTGGTGCGCGAGGGCGTCGACTGCGTGCTGCGCGCCGGTACGCTGCAGGACTCCTCGATGGTCGGGCGCCGCATCGCGCTGCTGCCGCAGGTCACGGTGGCGAGCCCCGCTTACCTGGCGCGGCATGGCGAACCGGCCGATCCCGCGGCGCTGGCCGCGCCCGGCTCGACGCACCGCGCGGTCGACTACCTCTCGAGCGCCACCGGCAAGCCGGTGCCGCTCGAATTCACCGTCGACGGCCGCGTGAGCACGCTGCAGCTGCCGGCCACCGTGTCGGTCACCGGCACCGACCTCTACACCGGTTCGGCCGTCGCGGGCCTGGGGCTGGTGCAGGTGCCGCGCTACCGCGTGGCCGCGGAGCTGGCCGACGGGCGGCTCCAGGTGGTGCTCGACGGCTTCGCGCCGCCGCCGATGCCGGTGTCGGTGCTCTATTCGCAGCACCGGCAGCTGTCGGCGCGCGTGCGCGTGTTCACGCAATGGCTGCGCGAGGTGTTCGAAGCCGCCGAACTGTGATCGGCATGTGAAGCGCGCGTGCGCGCCCCTTCGACTTTTGCACGCTCGGCACGGATTTGTGGCGCGCCACCGCGCGGGTTGACCGTTGTTTGCAGACCCGGCGCCGCGTGCCCCGCACACTGGCCCGACCGCTTCGCTCACCCAGGAAGTCGTCGATGCCACCACGCACCCTGCGGGTCCGTTCGCCCGCGATCCCTCTCGTTTCCGGTCGCCCCGCGCTGGAGCCCGTGCGCCTCGCGGGGCAGGAAGGCATCAACGGCCTGTTCGACTACGAGCTGCTGCTCGAGGCACCCGACGCGGCGGACCTCGAACTCGATGCCTTCATCGGCCGCGAACTCCATTGCGAGATCGCGCTCGACGACGGCCAGGGCGGCATCCGCGAGATCAACGCGCTGATCGCCGAGGCCGCCTGCCTGGGCGAATCGCAACGCCACGCGCGCTACCGGCTCGTGCTGCGCCCCTGGCTGCACCTCGCCACGCTGCGCAGCGACTGCCGCATCTTCCAGGACCTCGACGTGGTGCGGATCCTCGACCTGCTGCTCGAGCCCTATGGCTTTCCGATCGAGAAGCGCCTGTCGCAGCGCTATCCGGTGCGCGACTACCAGACCCAGTTCAACGAGAGCGACTTCGCATTCTTCAGCCGCCTGTGCCAGGAGTGGGGCATCAACTACCACTTCGCGCATGAGCGCGGCGCGCACCGGCTGGTGCTGTGCGACCACATGGGCGACCACGCGCGCTTCGCGAGCCCGGCCTGCGCCGAGGTCGAATACCACGCGCCCGGCTCGAAGCTCGATGCCGAGTACCTGCACAGCTTCGTGCCCGAACATCGCCTGACGAGCGGCCGCTACGCCACCCGCGACCACGACTACCTGCGGCCGCACGCCGACCTCGGCGCCGGCCAGCGCGACCCGCGCCCCACGGGCCAGGCCGACGGCGAGGTCTACCAGTGGCACGACGCCCGCGCCGGCAGCCATGTCGCGCAGCCCGGAGCGGGCGCCGCACCCGGCAACGATCCCTTCGATGAAGGCCGGCTGCTCGCGCGGCTGCGCATGCAGGCGCTGCGCACGCACGGTGCACGCGCGCGGGCCAGTGGCAACCTGCGCGGCATGGTGCCCGGATGCAGCTTCGGCCTGCGCAAGCATCCGCGCGCGGCCGCGAACGTCGAGTACCTGGTGCTCCATGCGCGCTTCCTGCTCGAGGACACGGGCCACGACAGCCAGAGCAACGCAGCGAACCCGCAGCGCTGGCGCGCCGAGGTCGAGCTGGTCGCGCATCCGATGGCCGAAACGCTGCGGCCCGTACCCACGCAGCCCAAGCCGCGCGCCGGCGGTCCGCAGGTGGCCACGGTGGTCGGCCCCGCGGGCGAGAACCTCTGGACCGATGCGCTGGGCCGCATCAAGGTGCAGTTCCCCTGGGACCGGCTCGGCACCCACGACGCCCACGGCAGTTGCTGGCTGCGCGTCTGCTCGCCGTGGGCCGGCAACCAGCTCGGCGCGATCCACGTGCCGCGCATCGGACAGGAGGTGCTCGTCGACTTCATCGGCGACGACCCCGACCTGCCGGTCTGCACCGGGCGCGTTCACAACGCGCTGAACCTGCCGCCCTGGGCCCTGCCCGCGCAGGGCGCGCTGAGCGGCTTGCGCAGCCTCGAGTTGGCACCGCGTGGCGGCAATGCCGCCGCGGGCCGCGGCAACCACCTGCTGATGGACGACAGCGAAGGCGAGATTCAGGCGCAGCTGCGCAGCGACCACTGTCATTCGAGCCTGGGCCTGGGCTTTCTCACGCGCGTGGAAGACAACGCCGGGCGCAAGGAAGCGCGCGGCCAGGGCTTCGAGCTGCGCACCGACGCGCAGGGCGTGTTGCGCGCGCAGGACGGCCTGCTCCTGAGCACCGAGGCGCGGCCCGATGCCGCGAAGCATGCCAAGCACATGGACGAGACGACGCGGCGGCTGGCGCGGGCCGCCGGCCGGGTCGAGGCGCTCGCGCTGGCCGCGCGCCATGCCGGCGCGCAGGACGGCGAGGACGACCAGGCCATCGTCGCGGCCGCGCTGCGGCAGCAGAACGATGCGCTGCGCGGCACGCGCGGCGACTTCCCCGAACTCGACGCGCCGCATCTGGTGCTCGCGAGCCCCGCCGGCATCGCCCTGAGCGCCGACCAGGGGCTGCACGGCCACAGCGGGACGCACATCCAGTTCAGCAGCGGCGGCCATGCCTCGATCGGCACCGGCCGGCGCCTGCTGGCCAGCGTCGCCGAGGGACTGCGTGTCTTCGCCAAGCGGCACGGGATCCGGGCCTTCGCCTCGGAAGGCGAAGTCCGTTTCGAGGCTCAGAGCGATGCCATCGAAACCACCGCATCGAAGGACATCGAGATCGTCAGCACCGAGGACACGGTCTACATCGTCGCCAAGAAGAAGGTCACGCTCGTGGGCGGCGCGAGCTTCAGCGAATGGAGCGAGGGAGGCCTCCGCCATGGCACGCCCGGCAGCTGGATCGAGCATGCGGCCCTGCATGCGACACCGGGGCCGGACACGCGGCCGACCGCCGAGGCCGCGAGCGTCTGCGAGGCCTGCATGGCACGCGCCCGCGCGCAGCGATCCGGCGTGGTGCCGCGCGAATGACGGCCATGGCATCGATCGAGGCGGCGCTGCTGCGGCGGCTGGCGGGCGACCTGCGCCATCTGCTGCACGCGGCGCCCGCGGGCGCCACCGTTCATGCCCTCGTGGAGGCGGCGCTCTGCGTGCCCGAAGGCGCGCTCGCGCGCTGGATCGCGTGCCACGGCCTCGCGGCGCACGCACTGCTCGACGGCACGCCCGAGGCGCGCTTCGCGAACGACGGCCCCTGGCTCGTGGCATTGCCGGCGCGCATGCCCGACATGGCCATCGACGAGCTGGCGCGCATCGCCGCGCTGCCGCAGGCCCTGCTGCTGCTCGGCAGCCCGCTGCCGATGCCGCGGCTCGCCAACCACCTGCGCAGCTGGCTCGATGCCGCCATGGTCGATGCGGAGGGCGGGCGCACCGGTCTGCTGCTGCGCTGTTTCGATGCCTGTACCGGCATGGCGATGGTCGACCTCTGGCCCGCGGCGGAACGCCAGGCCTTCGTGGGTGCCTTCGACGGCTGGTGGGGCTGGAATGCCCGCTTCGGCCTCGAACACCGCGCGGGCGCCGCACGGCCGGTGGCGGCGCCTCGCACCGAGCCGCTGGTGCTGGACGAAGCGCTGCTCGAGCGCATCGACGCCCTCAACCGCGCCGAACGCCTGCTGCACCTGGTGCTCGACGAGGACGTTGCGGCCGGCGAACTCGATGGCGTTCCGTGCTGGCTGCACCGTGCCATCTCCAGGCGGGCGCTGGCGCGTGCGCAAGCGCTGGGCCTCGCGGGCTGGCAGGACGAACGCATCGCGGTGGCGCTGTGCCTGCGCGTACATCCCGCGATCCTCGAGCAGCACTGGATGTGCGCGCTCGCGGCCGGCGCCCGCACGGGGAATGGCGGTCTCCTGCGCGCCGTTGCCGGCATCGCACCCGAGGTCCTCGACGCCGAGCGCCGGCGTCATGCGGCGCGCGTGCTGGAGGACATGGCGCGCGAGATCGCGGGCCGCGCGACCGGCCATGAGCTCACCGCCACCGTCTCGCCCCACTGAGCGCCCACGAAAGAAACCGCCCATGGACATCGCCAGCAGCCTCGCCAACGCCGGCAACGGCCAGCACGACCGCGGCGTCAGTTGCCATCCCTCCGAGGCCACGGCACGGGTCGCTGCCGTCATCCTCTACCCCAGCCTCGGCTGCCCGCTCGTGCTGGCACCGGGCCAGACCCGCGCGCGCCTCGTGATCGGCGTGAACGCCAACGACAGCCGCCGCTTCGCCGTCGACGCCACGACCGGAATCGCGCAGGCCGCGCATCCCTACATCGACCGCCATCTGCGCCTGTGCCCCATCGAGCGCAAGCCGGCCGACACCGACACGACGCAGGGCACGCTGTTCGACGATGGCCGGGCCTACGCGAAGGCACGCGCCGCGCTCACGACGCGCGCCCTCGGCCCCTTTCGCGCGCAGACGATCGTGCATTGCAGCGACGGCACGGCCTTCGGCATCTCGCCCGCGGGCATGCGGCTCTACCGCGAGTTCGAGGGCGGCACGTTCTACGAGATCGAGTTCGACCCGCGCACTGCGCCCTTCACGCGCATCGACGCCTCGGGCTTCCTGAGCTTCGCCTGGATGGTGGCGCTGACGCCGGCCGAGCAGAAGGCCTGGCCCGGCGGCGATGCGCCCTGCGCCGCGCACTACCAGGACCTGCTGGTCCAGCGCTTCCTGCAGGCGCAGCGCGGCACGCGCGGCGGAGCGATCGGCGACCTGCGCGAGTACGACGTCGATGCCATCGGCGCCACGCGCATCGGCGCGCCCGGTGCCGACCGGCCGCGGCTGCAGGCCTGGCACCCCGTGATCCGCGCGAGCACGCCGACGCTGCGGATCGCGCACCTGAGCGACGTGCACGTCAACCTGCGCCAGCAGGCGCTGGCCCGTTCGCGCGCGATCCTGCTCGAGGGCGCGGAAGGCGCCGGCCCGCTCGCCGAACCCTTCGCCGCGCGCACCCTGTGCAATGCCTTCCTGCACCTGCGCGGCCTGTTCGAGGCCGTCGCCCCGAGCCGCGAGCCCGACAGCGCCCTGCTGCTGACCGGCGACCTGATCGACTTCAACCGCAACATCGATCCCGCGCGCGCCGGCGCCACGCTGGGCGAGCAATGGCGCGCCTTCAACATCCTCGGCAACGCGCACGACGCCGATCTCTACGCGCGCTGGCAGGACGACATGCAGGTCTACAGCCTCGTGCGGCATGCCTATGCGCGGCTCAGGCTGCCGGTGTTCATGACCACCGGCAACCACGAGGCCTACGAGATGCCCTACGGCATCAGCCCGCGCGTGGGCGGCTGGGGCATGGCGCTCGGCGCGATGGAGAACGCCGGCCGGCATGCCGGCCCGTCGGTCGTGGAGCGCACCGATCCGGCCCTCGCGCGGCACCGCGGCCGGCTCGAGGAGGCCAGCCGCTTCTCGCCGACCCGCGCCAACGAAGGCATCGCGGCCGACCACAACCTCACGATCTACGAAGCCGCGCTCGCCTATGGCCCGACCTACGGCCAGACCTACACCTCGCTCAACTACGACGCCGCCAACTTCGATCTCTTCGGCGCGCTGTTCAATCCGCTCGGCGACTTCGTCGTCGGGTTCGGTGGCCCGCAGGGCGCGCGAACGGCCGGCCAGCTGCTCGTGGGGCTGGCCTGGGGCGAGCACGAGAACTTCCAGAACCTCGCGGGCGGCACCGGCAGCGTGGGCGTGGACCGCCAGGGCGCCATGATCCTGCCGCGCGCCGCGAGCAGCTTCAGTCCCGGCCAGCAGGCGCTGCTGCGGCATGCGCAGCAGCTCAAGGCCGCGAGCGGCGCATCGCTGCTCGTGGCGAGCCACTTCACCATCTTCAGCTACGACCAGGGCGTGCCCTTCTCGGCCGCCGATGCCGGCTTCACGCCGGCCGACACGCCCGATGGCCAGCTCCACAGCCCGGGCGGCCTCACCGCCTTCAACATGGGCACCTGCGAGCGCAGGCTGCGCTGGTACTTCGACCACCTGGTCCTCGGCGAAGGTCCGCGGGTCGACTGGCACTTCAGCGGCCACAGCCACCGCGCCGGGCTCTACCAGGCCGCGCGCAGCGCGCGCTCCAGGGGACGTGTCGAGGTCACGAGCGCCCGGGACCCGGGCCTCGATGGACCGCAGACGGGCGATGGCCGCGCCACGCGCTTCGTCGTGTCGAGCTGCGGCGGGCCCATCGGCTATCAGAACCTCGACGGCGAACTCGCGGGCTGGACCTTGCGCCCGCCCGCGGGCAGCGTGCTCGACCCGGTAAGCCATCGGCTCTCGCAGGTGCGAAGCGCGACGGGGACGGGGCGGCCTCGGCTGGCGGTGGCGCTGGACTATCTGCACCTCATGCATCCGAAGGATCCACCGCTGCGGTTCGTCTGGGCGCAGCGCACGGGGCTGCTGACATCGCGGCGGTCGCCGGAGGTCGAAGTGGTCTTGAGCGAGCGGATGGCGGTGCTGGATTGCGTCGCGGGGGTCAGGGTGTGGGTGTGCGAGATGGTTCAGGCCCGATACAGCAGTTCGCCAAGACCACGCCCCGTCTGGCATCGGCTGGCTCCATCGCTTCGGACGGAAGGCACAGGGATGCACCTCCACTTCTCCGAAACCGACATGCTGTTGCTGGATCGCGCGATGGCTCCGATCAAGCGCCCCGTCCCGCCACCTGGGCCATCGACGCCTGCCAGCAAGAGCACCGACAGGCGCATCACGCATCGTGTGCCGCAGGCGTTCCTCGCGATCGAGCTCCAGAAACCCCGTATCGGGAAGCACATGCCCGATTGGGCTGCCGACATGAATGTCGAAGACACGTGGCTGTTTCCGATGGACATCGGCACGGCGCTTCTAGGCGCCTCCATGGTCGATTTCATGCACCGCCGCTACGGAGAGCACGGCGAGATTCCGGACTGGAACTGGCTTCACTTTGCCTGGGGTCAGTCGCCAGCGCCATCGGGCAATCTCTACCCGGATCCCCGAAAAGTCATCCGGATGCAGCGTTAGTCCCATGCAACGTCGCCAGCTGTTCCGATCGCTAGCAGGTCTATCGATCTCCACCTCCACCGCACTCCTGATGGGTTGTCGCATGAGCACGAAGAAAGAGATCAAGAATTTCGGGAAGTCATTCCAGTATCTGCAGGACGACGCCCTGCGTCTGCGCGAAACCGGCAATGCCACGCTCGCGGTCAGCAACGCGTCCTTCCACGACTCGGAGTTCCATGGCCAGACCTGGCGCCGTCTGCAGTTCATCGACTGCGACTTCGATGGTGGCTATCGGATACGGCTCGAAGCCATGGAGAACGTCGAGTTCCGCAATTGCCATTTCTCCGGCGTCATCGAATTCGGCGTCATGACGAACGTGAGGTTCCACAACTGCCGCTCGAGCGGCAACTCGAACTGGGGAGGCCAGGCGGGCAGCACGAACGTGGTCTTCGAGAAATGCCGCTTCGTCGGGTCGAGCAGCGACAGGAATCGCCAAGGCGCGATCGGAACCTACGGAGAGGCGAGCTTCCTGAACTGCGTCGTCAAGTGGTTCGACATCAGCGCCGACGCAAAACTGGTCGCGAGGAATTGCGACTTCGACGATGTTTCCTACCACCCGGAAGGCGCCCACGTCCTCATCGAGAACTGCAGACTGCGGAACACGTTCAACATGGTGCCCGCGACTCTCGAATCCTTCACCATCCGGGACACGGTGCTCGACGATCTCGACTTCAATGGCGCCGCATTGCGCGGCGATCTCCTGATCGAACGCGTGCGTGGCGGCTCCTTGAGCGGATGGATCGACGGCGGTTCGAGCATCACCGTGAGGGACAGCCAGTTCAGTGCGTCCGGACAGTCGCACTTCGGCTTCGGGCTCGGCTCTGCCGACACGGCGCACGCGCTGATCGACAACGTCAGGATCCAGGGAGGCAGCAAGGCGGCAGGCCTCGTTTTCGGCACGGTCGGCTCCAAGGCCGAAGGCATCGCCCCCAAGGTCAACCAGACCTTCACCCTCCGCAACAGCCACATCGACCACCTCGACGCCACCTACCTGCGCAGCGCCCATGTGCGCTTCGAAGGCAACGAGTTCGGCCGCCTCGAGCTGCAGCACAGCCGCATCGGCACGCTGGAGCTGCTCGGCAACACCATCGTGCGCACGGTCGACCTCACGAACGTGGAAGCCGACGACGCCAAGGTGCAACCGCTGGGCGCCGGCCAGGCCCGGCTCGAGGGCTCGAACATCCGGCTCGACTGACGCGCGGGCGCCCCTCAGGACGCCGGACAGTTCAGCGCCGCCTCGGCGCCCTGGGCCTGTTCCTCGCCGCGCAGGAACGCGAACACCACCACCGACGTCAGCACCGTCACGGCCGCGAGCCCCAGCAGCAGCGCGGCGAAGGCGTCGCCATACACCTGCAGCACGGCGGCGCGGTCCAGGCCCGGCAGCAGCGTGAGCGGCTGCCGCAGGCCGCCGGTCGTGACCTGCTGCGCGGCCTGCGACGCGGCCGCTGCACCCGGCACGCCCGGCAGATGCGCCAGCCGCGCCCCCACCAGCGCCGTCAGCGCCGCCCCCACCAGCGCGAGCGCGATGCCCTCGCCCGCCACGCGCACGGTGTTGAAGATGCCCGAGGCCATGCCCGCGCGCTCGCGCGGCACGACGCCGACCGCGAGCCCGTCCATCAGGCCCCAGGGCAGGCCGATGCCGCCGCCGATCAGCAGCAGGGGCAGCAGCAGTTCGCGCGGTGCCGCGCCCGGTGCACAGCGGCCGAGCGCATAGAGGCCCACGGCGCAGACCAGCAGGCCCACGGCCGAGATGGCGCCGGCCGGGAAGCGGTGCGCGAGCCACGCGGCCAGGGTCGGCACGACGAGGATCGGCCCCGACAGCGCGAGCATCAGCCGGCCGGTCTCGGCCACGTCGCGCCCCTCGAGGCCGACGAAGCGGATCGGCAGCAGCACCAGCAGCACGACGAAGGCGTAGGCCGGCGCGCTCGCGAGCAGCTGCACGCCGACGAAGCGCGGATAGCGGAACAGCGTCAGGTCGAGCATCGGATGCGCGACGCGGCGCTCGATCGCGACGAAGACGACACCCAGCAGCACGGCGCCGGCCAGCGCGCCCATCACCCAGGGGCTGCCCCAGCCGCTGTCGGGCGCCTGCAGCACGCCCAGGGTCAGCAGGCTCAGCGCGCCCGTGAAGCTCAGGGTGCCGGGCACGTCGAGGCCCACGGCCTGCGGGTTGCGCGACTCGCGCATGCACGCCGCGGCGATCGCCAGCGCCGCGAGGCTCACGAGCGCGGGGCTCCACATCACGGCCTGCCAGCCGAAGCGCTCGCCGAGCCAGCCCGCGAGCAGCGCGCCCGAGGCGAGGCCGGCGCCGAACGAGGTGCCGATCAGGCTGAAGGCGCGCGTGCGCGCCGCACCGTCGAAGACCTGCGCCAGCGCGGCGGTGCCGGCGGCGAAGGCCGCGGCCGCACCGAGCCCCTGCGCGGCGCGCGCGAGGTCGAACCACACGATGCCCGGCGCGCACACCGCGAACAGGCTGCCCAGCAGGATCAGCAGCAGCCCGAGCACGAACACGCGCTTGCGCCCGCAGGCATCGGCCAACGCGCCGGCCGCCATCAGCGTGCCGCCGAAGCTCAGCATGAAGGCATTGGTGACCCAGTTGAGCTGAACCGGGCTGCCGCCCAGCGCGGCATGGATGGCGGGCAGCGCGACGGCCGGGCCGGTGAAGCTCAGCGGCATGCCGATCGCGGCCAGGCAGACGGCGGCGAGCAGCCAGTACGGGCGTGGCGCCGGGGAAGACGAAGACGGAAAAGAAGAAGACATGGACACCCTTCACGCAAGACCGAAGACAGGGCCGCGCGGCGCCGGCCCTGAAGCCCGGCCGACGCCCTCATCGGCGTGAAGAGAAGATAAAAATGATTGAATGCAAAGAGAATGGAGGCACAATTCCACTCACTCCCAACCTGAGGTTGCCAATCGATGGACAGTTTCAGCGGCCTCGAATCCTTCGTGCGGGCGGCCGACCTGCTGAGCTTCGCCAAGGCGGGGCGGCTGCTCGGCATCTCCGCCTCGGCGGTCGGCAAGAACGTGGCGCGGCTCGAGCAGCAGCTGGGCCTGCGGCTGTTCAACCGCACCACGCGCCAGGTGCGGCTCACGCAGGAAGGCGCGATGTTCCACGAGCGCTGCCGCCGCATCCTCGACGAGCTCGACGATGCGCGCGCGATGATGCAGGACGCCGTGGCCCAGCCGCGCGGCCGGCTGCGCGTGAGCCTGCCGACCATCGGCTACCGCTTCCTGCTGCCGATGCTGCCGGACTTCCAGGCCCGCTATCCGCAGATCGAGCTCGACCTCGACTTCAACGACCGGCTGGTCGACGTGATCGCCGAGGGCGTGGACGTGGCGATCCGCAGCGGCGAGCTGGTCGATTCGCGGCTGGTGGCGCGCGGGCTCGGGCCGTTCCGCTTCCTGCTGGTGGCCGCGCCGGCCTACCTCGCGCGCCATGGCGTGCCGCAGCAGCCGGCCGACCTCGCCGGCCATGCCTGCCTGCGCTACAAGTTCGTCACCGGCACGCGCATCGAGGACTGGACCCTGCCGGGCCTGCCCGAGCGGCTGCCCTGCACGATGCTGTGCAACAACATGGAGGCCATGCTCGGCGCCGCCATCGCCGGGCTCGGCATCGCCTTCATGCCCGACTTCCTCGCGCGCGATGCGCTGGCGCGCGGCGAGCTGCAGCGCGTGCTCGTGCCCCACGTCACGCACCGCGGCCAGTTCTCGGCGCTATGGCCGTCGAGCCGGCAGCTGTCGCCGAAGGTGCGGGCCTTCGTGGACTTCGCGGTCGAGCGGATGTTTCCGCCGCCGACCGACGAAGGCGACAGGCGCGACTGACTCAGGCGGCCACGGCGGCCACTGCCGCTTCGGCCACTGCGGCCGGTTCGGCTGACGCAGCCGACGGCTCCTGCGCCAGGTCGAACAGCGCGCCGATCCGCGCGTTGCCGCCGATCGCCGCCAGCTCGCGGCTGCTCAGCGTGGTGCCCGCGCCGCCCTCGAGCTGCGCGATCCGCACCGAGGCCTTGTCGCCGGCCGGCACCATGAAGGGCGAGTGCGTGGTGTAGACGATCTGCTGCGCGAAGTCCTGCTCGAAGTGCGCGAGCAGGTCGGCCTGCGAGCGCGGATGCAGGTGCAGGCCGGGCTCGTCGAGCAGCAGCACGATGCCGCCATCACCCTGCTCGCCGGCCTCGCCGCGCAAGCCCGCGAAGAAGGCCACGTGGAACGCGAAGAACCACTGGAAGCCACGGCTGCGCTCGTCGAGACCGACCTCGACCTCGTAGGCGCCGCCCGGGTCGGACACCAGCGTGTCGAACTCCTCGCCGTCGAGGTTGAAGCGCACCTTGAGCGGCCGGTCCTTCCACAGCCGGCGGATCTCGGCGGTCATCGCCGCGCCCGCGCGGTTCACGAGCTGGTTGCGCGTGGCCTGGTCGCCGCGTTCGTGCAGCGCATGCAGCTCGCGCGGGTCGAGGCCGGCGGCGCGGCACAGGGTGCCGAAGCTGCGCTGCGCGCTCGAGAGGTGGTCGCGCGCCTCGCTCGAGAGGTAGTCGGCGATGTTCTGGCGGCCCTGCAGCGCGGGGTACTCGTCGACGAACACGAAGCGCGGCAGCCGCGCGAGGATCCAGTCCTTGGCGCGCGCGAGCGCGGGCCCGTCGCTGACGATCGACAGCGACAGCTCCTCGAGCTCGGTCACCATCTGCGCGGGCTTGTCGGCCAGCTCGGCACCGGCCGCGGCCAATGCCTGGCGCAGCGCGGCCAGGGCGAGCTGCGCGCCCTCGGACCACTTGAGCAGGTCGGGGTTGAGGATCATCGCGCCATCGAAGGCATCGGCCGCCTGCTCGAGCGGCGCGCGCAGTTCGTCGGCCAGCTTCTCGGCCGCGGCCTTCACGGCCGGCACGATCTTGCGGATCTTGCCCTTGGCATCGCCGACATCGATCGACAGGTCGCCCAGGCCCTCGAGGCCGGCCCAGCGCGCCGGGCCATAGCCGCGGCCCGCGGTCACGTGGCTCACACCGGACGCGCGCGGCAGCAGGCGCACCAGCTCGGCCTGCTCCTGCGGCTCGAGGCGCCAGCGCGTGTGGACCACGGGCGTGTCGGCCGTGCATTCGCTCAGGCGGCGATGGCGCGGAAAGTTCTTGATCGGGCTCAGCGCGCTCACCGGCCCCTCGGCCGGGTTCAGGCTGTGCAGCGCGCGCAGCAGGTTGGATTTGCCGGTGTCGTTGCGGCCGAGGATCGTGGTGATCCGGGAGAGTTCGATGGGACCGCTGTCGTTGATCGAGCGAAAGTGGGTGATCTGGAAGGACGCCAGGCGCATGCGGGAAAGTCGATTCACAAAAAAGCAGGGCCGGGGAATGTAGTGCACTCCCGGCCCCTTTCCGATCGGCGCGCGAAAAAAATCGGCGCGCGATGCCTTGCTTGCGGCTCAGCTCATTCCGCCGCGCGCCGCAGCGTGTCGACCACGGGCCGGCGCAGCACCTCGCGCAGCCCCCACCAGCCCGCGCCCAGCGCGAGCACGGCCCCGGCGAGCGCGCCGGCCACCGGCACGATCGGCGAGGCGGTCCAGGTGAACTCGAACACGAAGCGCGCCAGGCCCCAGCCGATCACCGAGGCCACGATGCTCGCGAGGAAGCCCGCGAGCAAGCCCACGCCCGCGAGCTCGGCGCGCTGCACCTGGCGCAGCAGGCTGGCGCGCGCGCCCACCGCGCGCATCACGGCGAATTCGCGCGCGCGCTCCTCGCGCGTGGCGGTGACGGCCGCGAACAACACCACCAACCCGGCCGCGAGCGTGAAGCCGAACAGGAATTCGACCGCGCGGATCACCTGGTCGAGCACCGTCTGCACCTGGTTGATGGTGGCGCTCATGTCGACGTTGGTCACGTTCGGGAAGGCGCGCACCAGCGCGTTGTCGAAGCCCCGGGTCTCGGGTGCGCGGAAGGCGCCCATGTAGGTGGTGGGCACGTCGGCCAGCGTGGGCACCGTGTACATCACGAAGAAGTTGGCGTGCAGCGAGCCCCAGTCGACCTTGCGCAGCGAGGTGATGCGCGCGTCGTTCTGCATGCCGCCGATGTCGAAGCGCAGGCTGTCGCCGAGCTTCAGGCCCAGGGTCTCGGCCAGGCCCTCCTCCACGCTCACCTCGCCCTGCGCGCCGGGCGTCCAGCGGCCGGCCACGATGCTGTTGTGCGCGGGCGCCTCGGCGCTGTTGCTGAGGTTGAACTCGCGGTCCACCAGCCGCTTGGCGCGGTCCTCGGTGTAGTCGTCGGGCGTCACGGGCTTGTCGTTGATCGCAATCAGGCGGCCGCGGATCATCGGGTACCAGTCGAACTTGTCGACGCCGCCGCCGCGCAGCGCCTTCTGGAAGGCCTCGCTCTGGTCGGGCATCACGTTGATGACGAAGCGGTTGGGCGCATCGGGCGGCGTGGCCTTGCGCCAGCTCGCCACCAGGTCGGTGCGCAGCAGCACCAGCAGCACCAGCGCCAGCAGACCGACCGCGAGCGCGCTGACCTGCACCACCGCATAGGCCGGCCGCGCCGAGATCTGGCGCGTGGCCAGCACCAGCCAGCGCGGCGCCGTGGTCTCGTTGACGCTGCGCCGCAGCAGCTTGACCGCGAGCCAGCTCAAGAGCGCGAACACCGCCACCGCGCCCGCGAAGCCGCCGACCGCGATCAGGCCCAGCTTGATGTCGCTGCTGGCCGCCATCAGCAGCGCCGCGAAGCCCGCCACGCCGATGCCCAGCACCGCCAGCGAAGCCGGCTTGAGCCCGCCCACGTCGCGCCGGATCACGCGCAGCGGCGGCACGCGCGCGAGCTGCAGCACCGGCGGCAGCCCGAAGGCGAACAGCAGCGTGAGACCCATGCCCAGGCCGAAGGCCGCGGGCCACAGCGTGGCCGAGGGCAGCGCGGTCTCGACCAGGCCCGCCAGCAGCAGCACGAACACGTAGTGCACGCCGAAGCCGATCGCCACGCCGAGCGCGCTGGCCACCAGCCCGACCACCGCGAACTCGAAGGCATAGGCCCAGGCGATGGTGCGCTGGCTCTGGCCCAGCACGCGCAGCATCGCGCAGTCGTCGAGGTGGTTGGCCGCGAAGCCGCGCGCGGCCAGCGCCACCGCCACCGCCGACAGCAGCGCCGCCAGCAGCGCCACCAGGCTCAGGAATTTCTCGGCGCGGTCCAGCGTCTGGCGCATCTCGGGCCGGCCGCTCTCGAAGGAGTCGAGCCGCACGCCGCGCAGCTCGCCTTTCTTGATCTGCGCCTCGGACCAGTCGACGAAGCGCTTCACCGCCGCATCGGGCCCCGCCACCGCGAGCCGGTAGCCCACGCGGCTGGCCGGCTGCACGAGGCCGGTGCGCGGCACGTCGGCCTGGTTGAGCATCACGCGCGGCGAGAAGCTCATGAAGCCCGCGCCGCGATCGGGCTCGAGCGTGATGACGCGGCCCACGCGCAGGCCGGTGTCGCCCAAGAGCAGCGTGTCGCCGACCTTGAGCGCGAGCGAGTCCAGCAGCGAGGCATCGACCCAGACCTCGCCCGGCGCCGGCACGTCGCGCGTGACCGCGCCCGGCGCGCCGAGAGCGGTGGCGGTCTGCACATTGCCGCGCAGCGGATAGCCCTCGGCCACCGCCTTCAGCGCCACCAGCTTGCTCGCGCCGCCCTGCGCGTCGTCGGCCCGCGCCATGGTCGGAAATCCGTAGGTGCCCGCGGACTGCAGCCCCAGCGAGCGCGCCTGCGCCACGAAAGCCTCGGGCGTCGGGTTGTCGCTGACGATCACCGCGTCGCCGCCCAGCAGCTGGCGCGCATCGCGCTTCAGGCCGCCCTGCAACCGGTCGGCGAAGAAGCCGACGGCAGTGAGCGCGGCCACGGCCAGCAGCACGGCGACGATCAACAGGCGCAGCTCGCCGGCGCGCAGGTCGCGCCAGAGCGTGCGCCAACCCAGGCGGAGGGAGGCGTTCATGGCCGCGACGATAGCCGAGCGACCCGGCGGGCCGCGCATCCGAGGGTTATTGCGGCCCTCTCCTACCCGCCGCGGCCTTGATCGCGGACAGTTGCTGAAGCATGATGCAACAAACATCCAGCCTCCACGGACCGGCAATGGCGCCAGGTCCGGGCCGGCCGGAACAAGAAGAATCCATCGCCGGACCCCCTTTCCCCAAGGAGTCTCGATGACACGATGTCAGCGTCTGCCCACTCTCGCCCTGTGCCTCGCGCTCGGCGTTCTGCTGGCCGCCTGCGATCCCAAGCCGAGCGCGAGTGCCGCCTCCGGCGGCGCCGGCTCCGGTGCCAGTCCCACGGGCGTCACGCCTGCCGCGTCGGGCGATGCGGTCGATGCCTCCTCCGCCCACAAGGGCCCGTCCGAAGGCGGCGCGGCCATCGGCGGCATGAGCGGCCAGGGTGGCGGCTCGTCCGGGGGTGCCCCGCCCCCGACGGGCGGCGACGGCGCCGCGCCCAAATAAGAAGTTCCATTCCGTTCCCAGCCCCACAGAAGAAGACCACGATGAAACGACAACCCACTTCAGCGCCGCCGGAGGTTCCGTCATGGACATGAACCGCCGGCAATTCTTCCGCGTGAGCAGCGCGGGGCTGGTCGGCTCCAGCATCGCGGCGCTCGGCTTCTCGCCGACCGCCGCGCTGGCCGAGGCCCGCAACTTCAAGCTCGCGCGCACCACCGAGACGCGCAACACCTGCCCCTACTGCTCGGTGGGCTGCGGGCTCATCATGTACAGCCTGGGCGACAAGGCGAAGAACGTGGTGTCCGACATCCTCCACATCGAGGGCGATGCCGACCACCCCGTGAATCGCGGCACGCTGTGCCCCAAGGGCGCGGGCCTGCTCGACTTCGTGCACAGCCCGATGCGCCTGAAGTACCCCGAGGTGCGCGAGCCCGGCGGCACCGAGTGGAAGCGCATCGGCTGGGGCGAGGCGCTGGACCGCATCGCGAAGCTGCTCAAGGCCGACCGCGACGCCAACTTCCAGACCACCAACGCCGACGGCAAGACCGTCAACCGATGGACCAGCTCCGGCATGCTCTGTGCCTCGGCCTCGTCCAACGAAACCGGCTACATCACGCACAAGGCATTCCGCTCGACCGGAATGCTGGTGTTCGACAACCAGGCACGCGTCTGACACGGACCGACGGTGGCCAGTCTGGCCCCGACGTTCGGCAGAGGCGCGATGACCAACCATTGGCAGGACATCCAGAACGCGGACGTCGTGCTGATCATGGGCGGCAATGCCGCGGAGGCGCATCCGTGCGGCTTCAAGTGGGTCATCGAAGCCAAGAAACAGAACAAGGCCCGCCTGGTGGTGGTCGACCCGCGCTTCACGCGCTCGGCCGCGATGGCCGACTACTACGCGCCGGTGCGCGCGGGGTCCGACATCGCCTTCCTCGCCGGGGTCATCAACTACCTGCTGAGCAACGACAAGATCCAGACCGAGTACGTCCGCAACTACACCAACGCGCCCTTTATCGTCGGCCCCGACTACAAGTTCGAGGACGGCCTGTTCAGCGGCTACAACGCCGAGAAGCGCAACTACGACCCGAAGTCGTGGGGCTATGCGCTCGACGAGGCCGGCATGGCCAAGGTCGACATGAGCATGCAGGACCCGAACTGCGTGCTGCAGGTGATGAAGCGGCATTACTCGCGCTACACGCCCGAGCTGGTGAGCCGCATCACGGGCACGCCGCAGGACAAGTTCCTCAAGGTCTGCGAGTACATCGCGAGCACCAGCGTGCCCACGCGCACCATGACCATCATGTACGCGCTGGGCTGGACGCAGCACAGCCAGGGCTCGCAGATGATCCGCACCGGCGCCATCGTGCAGCTGCTGCTGGGCAACATCGGCGTGCCGGGCGGCGGCATGAACGCGCTGCGCGGCCACAGCAACATCCAGGGCCTGACCGACCTGGGGCTGCTGTCGAACTCGCTGCCGGGCTACATGTCGCTCGCGCGTGACAGCGAGCAGAACCTGCCCGACTACTACAAGACCCGCGCGCTCAAGGCACTGCGGCCCAACCAGATGAGCTTCTGGCAGAACTACCCCAAGTTCTTCGTCAGCATGCAGAAATCGTGGTGGGGCGACGCGGCCACGGCCGACAACGAGTGGGCCTTCCACTACCTGCCGAAGATCGACAAGCTCTACGACGTGCTGCAGGCCTTCGAGCTCATGAACCAGGGCAAGCTCAACGGCTACATCTGCCAGGGCTTCAACCCGGTGGGCTCGTTCCCCGACAAGAAGAAGATCGTCGACGGGCTCTCGAAGCTCAAGTTCCTGGTCACCATCGATCCGCTGCAGACCGAGACCAGCGAATTCTGGCGCAACTTCGGCGAGTTCAACGACGTCAAGACCGCCGACATCCAGACCACGGTGTTCCGCCTGCCTTCCACCTGCTTCGCGGAGGAGGACGGCTCGCTCACCAACTCCAGCCGCTGGCTGCAGTGGCACTGGAAGGGCGCGGAGCCGCCGGGCGAGGCCAAGGGCGACATCGAGATCGTGGCGGGCATCTTCAACCGCATGCGCCAGGCCTACATCAAGGACGGCGGCGCCTTCCCCGATCCGATCATCAAGCTGACCTGGCCCTACAAGATTCCGCACTCGCCGTCCGCGCAGGAACTGGCGATGGAATACAACGGCCGCGCGCTGACCGACCTGCTCGATCCGAAGGACCCGACCAAGCCGCCGACGGCCAAGGCCGGCGAGCAGCTCGCGGGCTTCGGCCTGCTGCGCGACGACGGCAGCACCGCCAGCGGCTGCTGGATCTACGCGGGCGCCTGGACCCAGGCCGGCAACCAGATGGCGCGGCGCGACAACGCCGATCCCTTCGGCATCGGCATGGTGCAGAACTGGGCCTGGGCCTGGCCCGCGAACCGGCGCATCCTCTACAACGGTGCCTCCACCGACCCGGCCACCGGCAAGCCCTGGATCGCCAAGCGGCCGCTGGTCGCCTGGAACGGCAAGCAGTGGACCGGCGCCGACGTGCCCGACATCCGCCCCGACGCCAACCCGATGGAGGCCGACGCGGTGCGGCCCTTCATCATGACGGCCGAGGGCGTGGCACGGCTGTTCGCGCCCACCGGCATGGCCGAGGGCCCGCTGCCCGAGCACTACGAGCCCTTCGAGTCGCCGCTGGTCAACAACCTGCTGCACCCGAACAACGAGAAGGCGCGCGCCAACCCGGCCGCGCGCATCTTCAAGGGCGACCTCGAGCGACTCGGCGTGCCGAAGGACTTCCCGTACGTGGCCACCAGCTACCGGCTCACCGAGCACTTCCACTACTGGACCAAGAACGTGCGCACCTCGGCCATCATCCAGCCGCAGCAGTTCGTCGAGATCGGCGAGGAGCTCGCGAAGGAGAAGGGC
Source organism: Variovorax sp. FG153 (assembly GCF_057809595.1). Classification (NCBI taxonomy): domain Bacteria; kingdom Pseudomonadati; phylum Pseudomonadota; class Betaproteobacteria; order Burkholderiales; family Comamonadaceae; genus Variovorax; species Variovorax sp. FG153. Next base: position 109,666 of record NZ_JBMDKG010000014.1, on the reverse strand, counting down.
ATCGGCCATGGCGACATGGTCAAGGTGTCGAGCAAGCGCGGCTTCATCAAGGCCGTGGCCGTCGTCACCAAGCGCATCGTCGGGCTGCAGGTCGACGGCCGCACGGTCCATACCGTGGGGCTGCCGAACCACTGGGGCTTCGTCGGCATCGCGAAGCCCGGGTATCTGGTGAACACGCTGACCCCGTTCGTGGGCGATGCGAACACGCAGACGCCCGAGTACAAGTCCTTCACAGTGAACATCGAGAAGGCCTGACCGATGTCCTCTCTTCAAACCCTAGACATCCTCGCCCGCTCGGCCACCACCACGCCCTCGCCCGAGGTCCGCAACCGCCCGCAGGTCCAGCAGGTGGCGAAGCTGATCGACGTGTCGACCTGCATCGGCTGCAAGGCCTGCCAGGTCGCGTGCATGCAGTGGAACGACCTGCGCGACGAGGTCGGCACCACGCACGGCACCTACGACAACCCGGTCGACCTCACGCCGGCCTCCTGGACGGTGATGAAGTTCTCCGAGGTCGAGCCCGAGGCCGGCAAGCTCGAGTGGCTGATCCGCAAGGACGGCTGCATGCACTGCGACGACCCGGGCTGCCTGAAGTCGTGCCCCTCGCCGGGCGCGATCGTCAAGTACGCCAACGGCATCGTCGACTTCATCAGCGAGCATTGCGTGGGCTGCGGCAACTGCGTCACCGGCTGCCCCTTCGACGTGCCGCGCATCAGCAAGGTCGACAACAAGGCCTACAAGTGCTCGCTGTGCTCCGACCGCGTGGGCGTGGGCCTCGAACCCGCCTGCGTGAAGGCCTGCCCCACGGGCGCGCTGCACTTCGGCACCAAGGAGGACATGCACGAGTACGCGTCGGAGCGCATCGTCGACCTCAAGGAGCGCGGCTTCTCGAACGCCGGCGTCTACGACCCGGCCGGCGTGGGCGGCACGCACGTCATGTACGTGCTGCAGCATGCCGACCGGCCCGGCCTCTACGCCAACCTGCCGAAGGATCCGCAGATCAGCCCGCTGGTCTCGCTGTGGAAGGGCGTGGCCAAGCCGCTCGCCATGGTGGCGATGATCGGCGCCGTGGTCGGCAGCTTCTTCCACTACATGAAGACCGGCCCGATCGAGCCCAAGGAAGACCATCCGGACGCCGACCTCGACGGCAAGCCCGACGAGGTGGTGGTGATCGAGGAACCGCCGGCATCGGCCCGAGTAGAGACCCGAGGAGAGACGCGATGACCCGCTACTACCTTCGCCGCTACCGCGATGCCACGCGCATGAACCACTGGTTCGTGGCGATCATGTTCTTCGCGGCCGCGCTCTCGGGGCTGGCCTTCTTCCACCCGGCGCTGTTCTTCCTCACCAACCTGTTCGGCGGCGGGCCGTGGACGCGCATCCTGCATCCCTTCCTCGGCGTGCTGATGGTGCTGGGCTTCGCGTTCCTGTTCTTCACCATGTGGCGCGAGAACATCCTCGACCGCGGCGACCGCGAGTGGATCGCCAACGCGCCGAAGATGCTCAAGGGCGACAAGTCGAGCATGCCGCCGGTGGGCAAGTACAACGCGGGCCAGAAGCTGGTGTTCTGGGCCTTCGGCATCAGCCTGCTCCTGCTGCTGGTCACGGGCTTCATGTTCTGGAGCCCGTGGTTCGTCCACTTCTTCCCGATCCTCGTGCGGCGCATCGCGGTGGTGGTGCACGCGGCCTCGGCCGTGGTGCTGATCCTCTCGGTGATCACGCACATCTATGCCGCGATCTGGGTCAAGGGCACCCTGCGCGCGATGACGCGCGGCACCGTCACCGAAGGCTGGGCCAAGCTCAACCATCCGCTGTGGCATCGCAAGATGACGCGCGGCGAATGAGCATCCACCCTGCATTGCGATCCGGGCGATTCGCTGTAGAGTCGTCCGGATGAGCAGCAGCCCACCGATCCGCACCACGCGCGTCCTCGAGCCCGAGCAGATCGCCATGCAGGCGGGGCGGCAGATGCCCTTCCTGCGGCTGCCGGTGCGCGCCGCGGCCTTCTCCGACCGCCAGCTGCGGCTGCGCCAGCTCGCGGCCTCGCACCCGATGCGCGAGTACCTGATCTTCATCGCCGACCTCGCGCAGGCCCAGCACCAGGTGCTGCAGGACCACGCGCCGGTCGCGCTGCCCGAGGCCGAGGCGCTCGAGGCCGCGTCGCGCGCGCTCAAGCCGCCGCTGCCGGCCTTCGGCTGGCCGCGCGATCCGGTCTGGCGCGCCGAGCTGCGCCGCCTGCTCGGCCTGTTCCGCGCGCGGCTGTCCGAAGGCCCGGCGCGCGACACGCTCGATCGCGTGGTCGCGGCCGACGACGACTGGCTCGAGCAGCAGGCCGACCGGCTGTCGCGCCGCATCATGTTCGGCCTCGACCTCGCGGCCGCGCCGCTGATCGCGGCCGGCCTGCAGGTCTACTGGACACAGCTCGTGCTGCAGGTGGCGCAACGGCATGGCGAGAACATCTTCGGCCGCACCGACCCCGGCAACCTCTGCCCCTGCTGCGGCAGCGCGCCCACCGCGAGCATCACGCGCATCGGCGCCGACGAGGCGGGCTTCCGCTACCTGCACTGCGCGCTGTGCGGCACCGAGTGGCACTACGTGCGCATCAAGTGCACACACTGCGAGAGCACCAAGGGCATCCACTTCGAATCGCTGACGCCCGAGCCCGGCATTGCACTGCCCGCCACCGGCGCGCGCGAGGGCGCGGTCAAGGCCGAGTGCTGCGACACCTGCGGCCACTACCTCAAGCAGATCGCGATGGAAAAAGACCCTGAAGTCGAACCGGTGGCCGACGACCTCGCGAGCGTCACGCTCGACCTGCTGGTGTCGGAGAACGGTCACCAGCGCAGCGGCCACAACCTGATGCTGCTGTTCGGCGACCCTGAAATCCCCGACGACGGCGGAGGCGGCTGATGGCAGCGCCCGAAGAGTCCGTGGTCCACGGCTCGACGGCAAGGCCCCAGGATCTGCCTTCTGTCGATCGACTGCTGCGCGCTCCCGCCGCGCAAGCCCTCGTGGCCGAGCATGGCCACACGCTGGTGGCTGGCGAGGCTCGCGCCTTGCTCGATGCCTTGCGCGCACGCGCCCTGGCCGGCCAGTTGCCCGCCGCCGAGGTGCAGGCCGGCGCGCTCGACACCACGCTCGCGCGGCGCATCGCGCAACGCCTCGCGCCGCGCATGCGCAGCGTGCTCAACCTCACCGGCACCGTCATCCACACCAACCTGGGCCGCGCGCTGCTGGCCGATGCGGCGCTGCAGCGGCTGCTCGAGGTCATGACCTCGCCCAACAACCTCGAGTACGACCTCGCCACCGGCAGCCGCGGCGACCGCGATTCGCTGGTGGAGGACCTGCTGCGCACCATCACCGGCGCCGAGGCCGCGACCGTGGTCAACAACAACGCGGCCGCGGTGCTGCTGACCATCGCGGCGCTGGCGCGCGAGCGCGAGGTGATCGTCTCGCGCGGCGAGCTGGTCGAGATCGGCGGCGCCTTCCGCATGCCCGACGTAATGGCCAGCGCGGGCGCGCAGATGGTCGAGGTCGGCACCACCAACCGCACCCATCCGCAGGACTACGAGCGCGCCATCAACGCGCGCACCGCGCTCGTGATGAAGGTCCACACGAGCAATTACGCGGTGCAGGGCTTCACCGCCGCGGTCGACGAGGCCACGCTGGCCGGCATCGCCCATGCGCGCGGCGTGCCGCTGGCCACCGACCTCGGCAGCGGCTCGTTGATCGATCTCGCGCACTACGGCCTGCCGCGCGAGCCGCTGCCGCAGGAGATGCTCGCGGCCGGCTGCGACGTGGTCACCTTCTCGGGCGACAAGCTGTTGGGCGGCCCGCAGGCCGGGCTCATCGTCGGCAGCAAGGAGGCCGTGGGCCGCATCCGCAAGTTCCCGATGAAGCGCGCGCTGCGCATGAGCAAGCTGCCGCTGGCCGCGCTCGAGGCCACGCTGTCGCTCTACCTGCGGCCCGAGCGCCTCGCCAGGGACCTGCCGACGCTGCGGCTGCTCACGCGCCCGGCCGATGCGATCCGCGAGCTGGCGCAGGCGCTGCTGCCCGCCGTGCGCGAGGCCGTGGCGCCGCGCTTCACGGTCGAGGTGGTGCCGCTGCTCGGGCAGATCGGCTCGGGCTCGCTGCCCGTCGAACGCCTGCCCTCGGCCGGCCTCGCGCTGGCGCCGGCCGGGACCGCGAAGAAAGGCCTCGGCACCGCGCTCGATGCGCTCGCCACCGCGCTGCGCGGCCTGCCCTTGCCGGTGATCGGCCGCATCGCCGAGGACCGGCTGCTGCTCGACCTGCGCTGCCTCGAAGACAGCGCCCCCTTCTCGGCCCAGCTCGCTTTGCTGCGCGAGCGGCTCCAGTGATTTACCTCAACCCCGACCTCAGGAGAATGCGATGAACCCGCTCGACGCGCTCGCCGATATCGACAAGGAAGTCCTCCAGCCGCTGGCCCCCCGCACCGATGCCGAGGCACGGTTCCCGCGCGAGGCGATCGCGGCGCTAGGCAAGGCCGGCCTGCTCGGCCTGGTCTCGGCCACCGCGGTGGGCGGCCAGGGCCTGGGCCTGAAGGAGGCCGCGCAGGTGGTCGCGCAGCTCGCGCAGACCTGCCCCTCCACCGCGATGGTGGTCTGCATGCACTACTGCGCCACCGCGGTGCTCGAGCAGCAGGGCCCCGAGGCCGTGCGCAAGGCCGTCGCAGAGGGCCGGCACCTGAGCACGCTGGCCTTCTCCGAGGCCGACTCGCGCAGCCATTTCTGGGCCCCCACCGGCACCGCGCGCGCCGACGGCGACGGCGTGCTGCTCGATGCGCGCAAGAGCTGGGTCACCTCGGCCTTCGAGGCCGACAGCTATGTGTGGTCGAGCAAGCCGCTCGCGGCCGAGGGCGCGAGCACGCTGTGGCTGGTCGGCGCCAGGGCCGAGGGGCTGAGCCAGCCCGGACGCTTTGACGGCCTGGGCCTGCGCGGCAACGCCTCCACGCCGATCGCGGCGAAGGGCGTGCGCGTCGCCGCGAGCGATCGCCTCGGCGAGGACGGCAAGGGCTTCGACACCATGATGGGCGTGGTGCTGCCCTGGTTCTCGGTGCTCAGCGCCGCCTGCTCCGTGGGCCTGATGAACGGCGCCCTGGCGCGCGCCATCGGCCACGTGAGCCAGACGAAGCACGTGCACCTCGACAGCTCGCTGGCCGACCTGCCCACCATCCGCGCCTACCTCGCGCGCGCCCGCATCCAGGCCGACATGGCGCAGGCCCTGCTCGACGACACCATCGCCGCCATCGGCGCGGGCCGTGCCGACACCATGCTGCGCGTGCTCGAGGTCAAGGCCGCCGCGGCCGAGTCCGCGCTGACGGTGACCGACACCGCGATGCGCGTGTGCGGCGGCGCGGCCTTCCGCAAGGAGGCGGGCATCGAACGGCTGTTCCGCGATGCGCGCGCCTCGAGCGTGATGGCGCCGACCTCCGACGTGCTCTACGACTTCATCGGCAAGGCCATCACCGGCCTGCCGCTGTTCTGAGGAGGCGCCCGTGTCCGAACCGACGCTGATCATGGGCGCCGTGGCCTACGCGCCCAAGGTCGTCACCATCTGGGAAGGCTTCAAGGCCTTCTTCGCGCAGCACGGCCTGGCCTTCGACTACGTGCTTTATTCGAACTACGAGCGCCAGGTCGAGGCGCAGTTCGACGGCAGCATCCACCTGGCCTGGAACTCGCCGCTGGCCTGGGTGCGCGCCGATCGCATCGCGCGCGCGCGCGGCCGGCAGGTGCACGCCGTGGCCATGCGCGACACCGACTGCGACCTGCGCTCGGCCATCGTGGTGCGCGCCGACAGCCCGGTGCAGTCGCTCGACCAGCTGCGCGGCAAGACCATCGGCTTCGGCGCGGCCGATTCGCCGCAGGCCACGCTGATTCCGCTCGACCACCTGCGCGGCGCGGGCCTGGTGCAATCGCGCGACTTCCAGGCTCGCCTGTTCGACGTGCTCGGCGGCAAGCATGGCGACCACATCGGCGGCGAACGCGACGCGGCCGTGGCGCTGCGCGCCGGCGAGATCGACGCCTGCTGCCTGATCGACGGCAACCTGCTGGCCTTCGGCCTCGACGGCACCCTGCCCGCGGGCAGCACGCGCGTGCTGGCGCGCACCGGCGCCTACGACCACTGCAACTTCACCACCAGTCCCGATGCGCCCGCCGCGCTCATCGAGCGCTTCGTGTCGCTGCTGATGGCGATGCGCTGGGACGACCCGCAGGTGCGCCCGCTGCTCGAGCTCGAGGGCCTGCGCGAATGGCGCGCGGGCCGCACCAGCGGCTATGCGCTGCTCGAGCGCGCGGTCGACGACGAGCGTTTCTACGACGGCGATGGCCGCATCACCGCCACCGGCTATCGATATTGAGTCGCTGGGCCTCGACCAGGGCGCCCTGCTGCTCATCCGCCGCGCGCTGGCCGAGCGGCCCGTGGGCGGCGAGCTGCACGTGCGCGGCACGGCGCCGGCCTGGGAGCTGCACCTGGAGGCCTGGTGCCGCGGCCAGGGCCATCCGCTGCGCTTCGAGCAGGACGACCAGGGCATGACGCTCGCCCGCATCACGCGCGGCCCGCATGCCGAGGGCCGCTGGCGCGGCGCGCAGCCCACCGGCCATGCACGCGGCGACACCGAGGCCGAGGCTCTGCCGAGCTGGGGACTGGCCGCGCGCGGCGCGACGGTCGAGGCCGGCAGCCCCGATTTCTTCTTCTCGCTGCACCAGCGCCACGAGCTCTGGGCCGCCACCGCGGGCGAGCTCTACGCGCAGGCCGCGGCGGCCCAGTGGGACCCGGCCACCGCCATCGACTGGGCGGCGCCGTTCGAACTGCCGCCGGCCATCGAGGCCGCGGTGGTGCAGGTGATGACCTACCTGATCGAGAACGAGAACGCCGCGCTGCTGGTGCCCGCGCGCCACCTGGGCCAGATCCATCCGCACTTCCGCGAGGTGTTGCAGCTGCTGGCGCTGCAGTGCGCCGACGAGGCGCGGCACATCGAGGTCTTCACGCGGCGCGCCACGCTGCGCGGCCACGAGCCCGCGCTGTCGACGGCCGGCGGCCAGGCCTCGTTGCGCACGCTGTTCGAGGCGCCCGACTTCTCGATCGCCACCTTCCTGCTGGCCGTGCTCGGCGAGGGCAGCTTCGTCAACCTGCTCAACTTCCTGCAGGCGCATGCGCCCGACCCGGTGACGCGGCAGATCGCGCGGCTCGCCGCGCGCGACGAGGCGCGCCACGTGGCCTTCGGCATGGCGCACCTCGAGTACCGGCTGTCGGTGCAGCCCGAGTTCCAGGCCCGGCTGCGCAATGCGATCGAGTTGCGCTACGACGCGCTGGCGGCCACCGCGGGCCTCAACGAGGAGGTGTTCGACGCGCTGGTGCTGCTGGCCGCGGGCGCGCTGTCGCCGGCCGCCATCGCACACGGCCACGCGGCCGTGCAGCAGCTGCAGCGCGACATGGCGGCGGGCCGGCGCGCGCGCCTCGCGCGGCTGGGCTTCGCGCGCGAAGAGGCCGAGCGGCTGTCCGAACTGCACACGCGCAATTTCATGTGATGCTCGCGCCATGATCATCGGAACCGCAGGCCACATCGACCACGGCAAGACCTCGCTGGTGCGCGCGCTGACCGGCGTCGACACCGACCGGCTGCCCGAGGAGAAACGCCGCGGCATCTCGATCGAGCTCGGCTATGCCTACCTGCACGCGCCCGAGGGCGTGTCGCTGGGCTTCGTCGACGTGCCGGGCCACGAGCGCCTGCTGCACACCATGCTGGCCGGTGCCACCGGCATCGAGCATGCGCTGCTGGTGGTGGCGGCCGACGACGGCGTGATGCCGCAGACGCGCGAGCACCTCGCGGTGGTGGCGCTGCTCGGCGTGCGCGGCGCCACGGTGGCGATCACCAAGATCGACCGCATCGACCCCGCGCAGCGCGCGGCGCGGCTGGCCGAGGTGGGTGCCGAGGTCGAGGCCCTGCTGGCGCCGACGCCGCTCGCGGGCGCACCGCTGTTCGCGGTCTCGGCCGTCACGGGCGAGGGCATCGAGGCGCTGCGCGCGCGGCTCGTGGCCGTGGCGCGCGACGAGCGCGCGCGCGAGCCCGGCCTGGCCTTCCGCCTCGCGGTCGACCGCGCCTTCACGCTCGCGGGCGTCGGCACGGTGGTGACCGGCACCGCCTTCAGCGGCGAGGTGCGCGTGGGCGACGAGCTGCGCATCGCGCCCGGCGACCGCGCGGTACGCGTGCGCGGCATCCATGCGCAGAACCGGCAGGCCGAGCACGCGCAGGCGGGCCAGCGCTGCGCGCTCGCGCTCGCGGGCGTGGCCAGGGACGAGGTGCATCGCGGCGAGTGGATCTGCACGCCCTCGATCGCGCTGGCCACCGACCGCATCGACATCGAACTGAGCCTGTGGCCCGGCGAGGCCAAGGCGCTGCGCTCGGGCACCACGGTGCATGCGCACCTGGGCGCGAGCGACACCATGGCCTCGCTCGCGCTGCTCGACCGCGAGCTGCTGCAGCCCGGCGAAACCGCGCTCGCGCAACTGGTGCTGCGCGAGAAGATCGCCGCCTGGCACGGCGACCGCGGCGTACTGCGCGATGCCTCGGCCACGCGCACCATGGCCGGCGCGCGTGTGCTCGATCCCTTCGCGCCGGTGCGCTACCGGCGCACGCCCGAGCGGCTGGACACGCTCGCGGCCTGGCGCCTCGCAGCGCGCGACGAGCGCATCGCGGCCCTGCTGCGCCATGCACCGCTGGGCCTCGACACCGCGCAGGTGGCGCGCGCCCTCTCGCTGGCCGACGAGGCCGCGCTGCCGCTGCCCGGCGATGCGCAGCGCGTCGCCGGCACCGCCATCGCGCGCGCGCAACTCGAAGCGCTCGAGGCCCGGATCGTGGCGCGGCTCGACGACTTCCACAGCGACGCGCCCGACGAGGTCGGCCCCGACGCGCGCCGCCTCAAGCGCCTGGCCGGCCCGCGCACCGGCGACGCGCTGTGGCGGCATGCGGTCGAGTCGCTGGTGGCGCGCGGCGCGCTGGTGCGCAGCGGCACCTGGCTGCACCGCCCCGACCATGCGGCGCGGCTCGGCGAGGCCGAGCAGAAGCTCGCGCAGAAGCTGCTGCCGAAACTGGCCGACGGCGGCTTCGATCCGCCCTGGGTGCGCGACCTCGCCAAGGACTGCGGCGCGAGCGAGGCCGTGGTGCGGCAGACGCTCGCGAGCCTCGCGCGGCGCGGCGAGGCCTTCCAGGTGGTCAAGGACTTGTACTATCCGCAGGCGACGGTCGAACGCCTGGCGGCGATCGCGCGCGATTGCCTGCGGGGGCCCGAGGGCCTGCAGGCCGCGAGTTTCCGGGACGCGACCGGGCTGGGCCGCAAGCGCGCGATCCAGCTGCTGGAGTTCTTCGACCGGGTCGGCTTCACGCGGCGCGTGAAGGACACGCACCTGCTGCGGCCCGACACGGTGCTGTTCGAGGCACGGCCTTGAAGGGCCGTGCGCATGGGAGGGGATCGTCCCTGGTGGGGCGGCCGGGCTTCAAACCCGGTGGGTGGCGCCAGTCGTCGCTTGGAAGGTTCGACTCCTTCCCCCTTCCGCCTTTTGGCGGGCATTCGCCTGCTGCGCGATTCGATCTTGCACCTGCGATGCTCGACGTACCTGAGTACGTCTGCGCTTCTCGGCGCAACCTCGAACCGCTCGCTACGGCGACTGCCCACCAAAAGCTTGGACGATGGGCAACTGTATGGTCAGGGGACGACGCGCAGCGATGGGCCGTTCGCTTCCACGCGGCCGATGACGGCGGCGCGGTCGAAGCCCTCGTCGCCGAACACCTTCAGCACGGCATCGACGGCCTCCGGCGCGCAGCTCACGAGCAGGCCGCCCGAGGTCTGCGGATCGCTGAGCAGCGCCTGCGCGGTCGGCGGCAGGCCGGCGGCGAGTTCGACCTCGGCGCCGTAGCCGGCCCAGTTGCGGCCCGAGGCACCGGTGACGAAGCCCTCGGCGGCCATGGCCTCGACGCGGTCGAGCAGCGGCACCTTCGACCATTCGACGACGGCCGAGAGCTTCGCGCCGCGCGCGAGCTCGAGCGCATGGCCCGCGAGGCCGAAGCCGGTGACGTCGGTCAGCGCATGCACGCCCTCGAGCGCCGAGAGCGCGATGCCGGGCGTGTTGAGCTTCGTCGTGTTCTCGATCAGCTGGCGGTAGCCGGTCTCGGACAGCTGCTCCTTCTTGAGCGCGGCCGACAGCACGCCGACGCCCAGCGGCTTGCCCAGCACCAGCACGTCGCCCGCCTTCGCGTCGGCATTGCGCCGCACGCGCTTCGGATGCACCAGGCCCATGGCGACGAGCCCGTAGATCGGCTCGACCGAATCGATGGTGTGGCCGCCCGCGATCGGGATGCCGGCGGCGCGGCACACGTCCTGCCCGCCGCGCACGATCTCGGCGATGACCTCCACCGGCAGCTGGTTGATCGGCATCGCGAGGATGGCCAGCGCCATGATCGGCCGCCCGCCCATGGCGTAGACGTCGCTGATGGCATTGGTGGCGGCGATGCGGCCGAACTCGTAGGGGTCGTCCACGATCGGCATGAAGAAATCGGTGGTGGCGATCAGCGCCTGCTCGTCGTTGAGCCTATAGACGGCCGCGTCGTCGGCGGTCTCGATGCCCACCATGAGCTCGGGCGGGATCAGGCCGCCGCCATGGTTCTTCAGGATCTGCGAGAGCACGCCCGGCGCGATCTTGCAGCCGCAGCCGCCGCCGTGCGAAAAACTCGTGAGGCGCAGCGGCGCGAGCGGATTCATGAGAGTCGGGTTCATGGGCCGATTATCGAATCGGGCCCGCTTTCTACAATCCCGACCTTTCCAAAACCGCAAGCCGCCAAGGCGCATCCATGAAAAAGACACTCACACGACTGGCCCTTGCCCTGGCCTTCTCCGCCGCCAGCCTCGGCGCCTTCGCCCAGGGCGTGCTGCGCGTCTCGGCCATTCCCGACGAGGCGCCGACCGAACTGCAGCGCAAATTCACGCCGCTGGGCGACTACCTCAAGAAGGAAACCGGCATGGACGTGCAGTTCACGCCCGTGACCGACTACGCCGCCGTGGTCGAGGGCCTGGCCACCCACAAGATCGACCTCGCCTGGCTCGGCGGCTTCACCTTCGTGCAGGCGCGCATCCGCACCAACGGCGGCGCCGTACCGATCGTGCAGCGCGCCGAGGACGAGGTCTTCACCAGCAAGTTCATCGTGCCGCTGGACAGCGGCGCGAAGACGCTCGCGGACCTCAAGGGCAAGACCTTCGCGTTCGGCGCGCCCTCCTCCACCTCGGGCAGCCTGATGCCGCGCTACTTCCTGCTGCAGGCCGGCATCAACCCCGAGAAGGACTTCAAGACGGTCGCGTTCTCGGGCGCGCACGATGCCACCGTGGCCTTCGTGGCCGCCTCGCGCGCCGAGGCCGGCGTGCTCAACGCCTCGGTGTGGGACAAGCTGGTGGAGGCCAAGAACCCCAACGCCGTCAAGGTGCGCGTGCTGGCCACCACGCCGACCTACTACGACTACAACTGGACCGTGCGTCCGGGCCTCGACCCGGCGCTCACGAAGAAGCTCACCGACGCCTTCCTCAAGCTCGATCCGGCCAACCCGGCGCACAAGGAGATCATGGCGCTGCAGCGCGCGAGCAAGTTCATCCCGACCAAGTCGTCGAACTACGACGGCATCGAGACGGCGGGCAAGTCGGCCGGCCTGATCAAGTAAGCACAAGCTAGAGAAAGCGCGCATGGGTTTCTCGCTCGACGGCGTGGGCGTGGTGCACCCCAACGGCCAGCGCGCGCTGGCCGGGGTGAAGCTCGCGGCGCGCGACGGCGAACGCCTCGCGGTCATCGGGCCCTCGGGCGCGGGCAAGACCACGCTGCTACGCGTGCTCGGGGCCGCGCTGCGACCCGGCGAAGGCGAGGTGCGAACGCTCGACGCGCGGCCCTGGCAGTTGCCGGCCGGTGCGCTCAAGAAATTGCGCGCGCGCATCGCCACCGTGCACCAGGCGCCGCCGATCGCGCCGCGGCTGCGCGTGGTCACGGCCGTGCTCGCGGGCCGGCTGGGCCAGTGGTCGAGCTGGCGCGCGCTGGCCTCGCTGTTCCATCCTTCCGACATGGCCGGCGCGCACGAGGTGCTGGCGCGCCTGTCGCTCGAGGACCGCCTGTTCGAGCGCTGCGACCGGCTCTCGGGCGGGCAGCTGCAGCGCGTGGGCATCGCGCGCGCGCTCTACCAGCGGCCGGCGCTGCTGCTGGCCGACGAGCCGGTCTCCGCGCTCGACCCCACGCTGGCCGATGCCGCCGTGGGCCAGCTGGTCGCGCAGAGCGAAAGCACGGGCGCCACGCTGGTCGCCTCGCTGCATGCGGTGGACCTGGCGCTGCGCTGGTTTCCGCGCGTGGTCGGCATGCGCAACGGCCAGCTGATGTTCGACCTGCCGACCGCCGAGCTCACGCCCGCGCTGCTCGACGCGCTCTATGCCAGCGAGGGCGGCGTGGCACTTCAGCGCGCGCCGCAACCCGTGGCGGCCGAGGCGGCCTTCCAGCGGCCGGGCTGCGCTTGATTGCGAGCGCCGTCCACCGCGATCCGCAGGCGCGGCGCCGGCTCGGCTTCGGGCTCGCCGCGCTGGTCGTCGCCTGGCCGATGCTGACGCTGGCCGAGTTCAAGCCGTGGGCGCTGTTCGGCAGCGGCAACCTCGCGGTCATCGGCGGCTTCCTCGCGGGCTTCCTTCCGCCCGACGGCTCGCCCGCCTTTCTCGCGCTGCTCGCCAAGGCCACGCTCGAGACGCTGGCCATGGCCACGGCCGGCACCGCGCTCGCGCTGCTGATCGGCGCGCCGCTGGCCTTCGTGACCACGCGCGCACTGTCGATCTCGCGCATCGGCCCCGGGCCGGGCCGCGTGCGCGCGGGCATCGTGCGGCAGGCGGCGCGCTGGCTGCTGATGGTGCTGCGCGCGATCCCCGAGATCGTCTGGGCGCTGCTGTTCGTGCGCGCGCTGGGCCTCGGTCCCGCGGCCGGCGTGCTGGCGCTGGCCATCACCTACGGCGGCATGCTCGGCAAGGTCTACGCCGAGATCCTCGAATCGACCGACACCCGCCCCGCGCGCGCGCTGCTCGAGGCCGGCAGCGGCCGGCTCGCGGCCCTGTGCTATGGCCTCTTGCCGCACACGGCGCAGGAGCTGGCCTCCTACACCGTGTACCGCTGGGAGTGCGCGGTGCGCGCCTCGGTGGTGATGGGCTTCGTCGGCGCGGGCGGGCTGGGCCAGCTGATGGACCAGTCGATGAAGATGCTCAACGGCGGCGAGGCCAGCAGCATCCTGCTGGTGTTCCTGCTGCTGGTGCTGCTGGCGGACGCGATGAGCAACGCGCTGCGCAGGCTGCTGGCATGAACCTGCCGCCACGTCCTCCGCCCTGCGTGCGCTGCCGGATCGCGCTGCTGCTGATCGCGGCGGCGGTGGTCGCGAGCTTCGTCTACCTCGGCATCGATTACCGCGCGCTGGGCTCGGCCGAGTCGCTCGCCCTCATGGGCAAGTTCATCGCCGAGTTCTTCCCGCCCGACCTCTCGGGCGGCTTCCTCGCCAAGGTCGGCCATGGCGCGCTGCAGACGCTCGCGGTGTCGGCGCTCGGCACGGTGCTCGCGGCGCTGGCGGGCGCCCTGCTCGCGCTGCCCGCATCGGGCCGCGCCGGCTGGCTGCCGCGCCACACCGCGCGCTTCGTCCTCAACCTGCTGCGCAGCGTGCCCGAGCTGGTCTGGGCCGCGCTGATGGTGCTGGCCGCGGGCATCGGGCCCTTCGCAGGCGCGCTCGCGCTGGCGCTGCACACCACGGGCGTGCTGGGCCGCCTGTTCGCCGAGGCGCTCGAGAACGCGCCGCGCGAGCCCGAGCACGCGCTGACGCTCGCGGGCGCCGGCCCGGTCGCGGCCTTCAGCTACGCCAGCCTGCCGATCGTGCTGCCGCAGTGGGTGGCCTACACGCTCTACCGCTGGGAGATGAACATCCGCATGGCCGCGGTGCTGGGTTTCGTGGGCGGCGGCGGGCTCGGGCAGCTGCTGTACTTCCACCTCTCGATCTTCCAGCAGCAGCAGGCGATGACGGTGCTGCTCGCGATGTTCGCGCTGGTCACGCTGGTGGACTTCGCGAGCGCTCGCCTGCGCCGGGGACTCGGTCCCGCCTACGCCTGAATCCGTCGGAGGCGACAATCGGGGGCATGAGGTTCCCGCCATGAGTCACCGCCAGCCCGTGCGGGTCGTCGATCGCCACGCCTTCGACACGATCATCGACGCCCGTTCGCCGGCCGAGTTCGCGCTCGACCGCATTCCCGGCGCCATCAACTGCCCCGTGCTCGACGACGAGGAGCGCCACATCGTCGGCACCGTCTACGTGCAGACCGGCGCCTTCGAGGCGCGGCGCATCGGCGGCGCGATGGTCGCGGCCAACATCGCGCGGCACCTGCGCGACACGCTGGCCGACCGGCCCGAGAAGTGGAAGCCGCTGGTCTACTGCTGGCGCGGCGGCATGCGCAGCGGCTCGATGGTGACCTGGCTGCGGCTGGTGGGCTGGGACGCCCAGCAGCTCGCGGGCGGCTACAAGAGCTTCCGGCGCCACGTGATCTCGCAGCTCGATGCGCTGACGCCGCTGCTCGACCTGCGCGTGGTCTGCGGCGCCACCGGCAGCGCCAAGACCCGCGTGCTGCATGCGCTGGCCGCGCGCGGCGAGCAGGTGCTCGACCTCGAGGACTTCGCGCACCACAAGGGCTCGCTGCTGGGTTCGCTGCCGGGCGTGGCGCAACCCTCGCAGAAGCATTTCGAGACCCGCATCGCGACGGTGCTCGAAGGCATCGACCTGCGGCGCCCGCTGTACGTCGAGGGCGAGAGCATCCGCATCGGCCGGCTCTCGCTGCCGCTGTCGCTGGTGGCGAAGATGCGCGCCGCGCCCTGCATCGAGGTGGTGGCCACGCCCGAGGCGCGGCTGGCCTACCTGCTGCGCGACTACGCCTACCTCGGCGACGACCGCGCGGCGCTGGCCGGCCAGCTCGGCCTGCTCAAGGAACTGCAGGGCAAGGAAACGGTGGCGCGCTGGCAGCAGTGGGCGCACGAGGCGCAGCTGCCGCTGCTCTTCGCCGAGCTGATGGCGCTGCACTACGACCCGCACTACGAGAAGTCGCAGGAGCGCCACTTCAAGACCTGGGGCAGCCGGCGCCGCGTGGCCGCGGTCGACCTCGGCGATCAGGGCATCGAGGCGCTGGCCGACGCGGTGCGCGCGCTCGAGGGCGACGCCAGCCCGTCGGCATAGAGCACGCCGCGCGGCGCGCGGCACAGCCCCCACAGCCGCAGTCCGCTGAGCTCGGCCATGCGCACGCCCATCGCGGTGGGCGCCGAGATGGTGGCCATGGCCGCGATGCCCAGCCGCGCGCACTTGCGCACCAGCTCGTGGCTGCCGCGGCTCGACAGCACCACGAAGCCCGGCTCGCCGAGGCGCCCGGTGCGCGCGAGCCGGCCCAGCAGCTTGTCGAGCGCGTTGTGGCGGCCGACGTCCTCGAGCACCTCGACCAGCTCGCCCTCGAGCGTGGCCCAGCCCGCGGCATGGATCGCGCCGGCACTCGCATTGAGCAGTTGGCGCGCGGGCAGCGCCGCGAAGGCGCGCAGCACGGTGGGCAGGTCGATGCGCGCGAGCCAGTCGTGCGCGGGCAGGCGTTCGGACGCGAGGTCGAGCGCGGCGAAGCTCTCGACGCCGCAGACGCCGCAGCCGGTGCGGCCCGCGAGGCTGCGCCGCCGGCCCTTGAGCCGCTCGAAGGCGCGCGTGGAGATCTCGAGCCGCACCTCCACGCCGGGCATGCCCTCGGGCAGGCCGGCATCGTGCGCATCGACCGCCTCGACCTCGATGCCGCGGCAGTCGTCGGCGCGGTCGAGGATGCCCTCGCTGAGCGCGAAGCCCAGCGCGAAGTCCTCGAGCTCCTGCGGCGTGGCCATCATCACGGCATGCGAGAGGCCGTTGAACACCAGCGCCACCGGCACCTCGGCCGCGAGCGTGTCCTCGCGCGCGATGCCGGCGGGTGGCGCGCCGGCCTCGCCGTAGACGCGCACGCCGAGGCGCGAGATCGAGGGCAGCGGTGCGAGTTCGGTGTCGGTGGACATGGCGCTGAGGCGAAGGAGTGAGCGCCTATTGTGGGCCTGCCCGCCGCGGCGGGCCAGGCGTTCAGGCGGCGGGCGCGTCGCTGACGAGGGATTCGGCCAGCGCGCGGCCGGCGTCGCTCAGGCGCGCCAGCCAGCGCTCGCCGTCGCGCTCGACCGCGACCCAGCCCGGCCCCGGCACGCCGCCGATGGCCGCGTCGCCCATCAGCGCGAGCTGGCGCATCAGCACGCTCGCGCCCTGGCCCAGCCGCTTGCCCAGGCGCGGCAGCGAGACGCTCTCCAGGCCCTCGGCATTGAATTCAGCCAGCGCGAGCAGGATCGCGGCGGGCAGCGGCAAGGCGTCGTTCGCTTCGTCGGACATGGCGCGCACGCAGCTCAGGCCGCGACTTCCTCGCCCGTGACCGAAGCCGGACCTTCCTCGGCCTGCGCAACGTGCGCCACCAGCATCACGGGAATCGACTTCGAGGTCGGCGTGCCCGCGTTCTCGGCCACCGAGGACAGCGGCACCAGCGGATTGGTCTCGGGGTAGTAGGCCGCGAGGTTGCCGCGCGGGATGTCGTAGGCCACCAGCTTGAAGCGGTCGGCGCGCCGTTCCTGGCCGTCGTCCCACACCGTGAGGATGTCGACCCAGTCGCCGTCCTTGAAGCCCAGCGCGCGGATGTCCTCGGCATGGATGAACACCACGCGGCGCTGGCCGAACACGCCGCGGTAGCGGTCGTCCATGCCGTAGATGGTGGTGTTGTACTGGTCGTGCGAACGCGTGGTCAGCAGGGTGAAGACCTTCGCGTCGCCCTTGCGGCCGTGGCGCGCGCGGGCGCGGTGCACCGGCGTGTCGGTCGGCACGGCGTGGGTGAAGAAAACGGCCTTGTGCTGCGGCGTGTTCCACACCCGCTCGCTCGCGGTGTTGCGCAGGCGAAAGCCGCCGGGCACTGCCACGCGCGTGTTGAAGCCCGCGAAGTCGTCGAACACGGCCTCGATCTTGTCGCGGATGCGCGCGTAGTCCTCGATCATCCAGAACCACGGCGTGCGGCTGCGCGCACCGAGCGTGGCGGCCGCGAGGCGCGCGACGATGGCGGGCTCCGACAGCAGCTGCGCCGAGGCCGGCGGGTTGATGCCCATCGAGATGTGCACCATGCTCATCGAGTCCTCCACCGTCACGCCCTGCGCGCCGGCGGCCTGCATGTCGATCTCGGTGCGGCCCAGGCAGGGCAGGATCAGCGCCTCGCGCCCGTGCACCACGTGGCTGCGGTTGAGCTTGGTCGCGACGTGCACCGTCAGGTCGCACTGGCGCAGGCCCTTCCAGGTCTGGTAGGTGTCGGGCGTGGCGGCCGCGAAGTTGCCGCCGAGGGCGAAGAACACGCGGCCGCGGCCGTCGAGCATGGCCTGGATCGCCTCCACGGTGTCGAAGCCGTTCTCGCGCGGCGGCTCGAAGCCGAACACCTGCTGCAGCCGGTCGAGCAGCGCGGCCGGCGGCTTCTCCCAGATGCCCATGGTGCGGTCGCCCTGCACGTTGCTGTGGCCGCGCACCGGGCAGGCGCCCGCGCCCTCGCGGCCCATGTGGCCGCACAGCATCAGCAGGTTGACGATCATCTGGATCGTGGCCACCGAATGCTGGTGCTGCGTGATGCCCATGCCCCAGCAGGCGATGACGCGTTTGGCGCCCAGGTAGACCTCGGCCGCGGCGCGGATGTCGGCCTCGGCCAGGCCCGATTCCTGTTCGAGCAGCTCCCACGACTCGGCGCGCAGGTCGGCGGCCAGCGCCTCGAAGCCGGTGGTGTGGATGGCGATGAACTCGCGGTCGAGCAGCGAGGCGCCGCTGGCGGCGATGCTCTGGTCGTCGCGCTCGATGACGTGCTTCATCATGCCCTTGAGGGCCGCGAAGTCGCCGCCCACGCGCAGCTGGTAGTAGTGGGTGCTGATCGGCGTCGAGCCCAGCGTGGCCATCTCGATCTTGCTCTGCGGATCCTGGAAGCGCTCGAGGCCGCGTTCGCGCAGCGGGTTGAAGCTCACGATGCGCGCGCCGCGCTTCGCGGCCGCGCGCAGTTCGCCGAGCATGCGCGGATGGTTGGTGCCGGGGTTCTGGCCGAAGATGAAGATCGCGTCGGCCTTGTCGAAGTCGTCGAGCGTGACCGTGCCCTTGCCCACGCCGATCTGCGGCCGCATGCCGCTGCCGCTGGGCTCGTGGCACATGTTCGAGCAGTCGGGGAAGTTGTTGGTGCCGTACTCGCGCACGAACAGCTGGTAGAGGAAGGCGGCCTCGTTGCTGGCGCGGCCCGAGGTGTAGAAGATGGCCTGGTTGGGATCGGGCAGCGCGTTGAGATGGCGCGCGATCAGCTCGAAGGCCGCGTCCCATTCGATCGGACGGTATCTGTCGCTCGCGCGGTCGTAGACCATCGGGTGCGTGAGCCGACCCTGGTCCTCGAGCCAGAAGTCGCTCTGCTGCATCAGCTCGGCCACCGTGTGCTTCGCGAACAGCTCGGGCCCGGCGCGGCGCGCGGTGGCCTCGGCCGCCACGGCCTTCACGCCGTTCTCGCAGAACTCGAAGGTCGAGGCATGGTTGCGGTCGGGCCAGGCGCAGCCCGGGCAGTCGAAGCCGTCGGGCTGGTTGGCCGACAGCAGGGTCTTCGCACCCTTGAGGGGAATGTCCTGCCGCAGCAGCGTGTTCTTCACGCTGCGCAACGCGCCCCAACCGCCCGCGGGGCCCTTGTAGAACTCGATCTTCTGTTCGCCGATATCGCCAATGCTCATGCGACCGAGTGTTCGCCGCGCGCGCCGGGAGCGTCAAATTGAATCGGGACATGCTCCGATTCAAAACGGAAATGACGGGGCCCGCGCCGCGCCGGCTCAGCCCGCGGCGCGCGGCGCCAGCAGCTCCTCGACGAAGCCGATGAAGGCGCGCACCTTGGCGGCCGGCAGGTGGCGCGAGGGATAGAGCACGTGCAGCGAGAAGCGCTCGTCGGGCCAGTCGGGAAAGAGGTCGACCAGCTGCCCGGCGTCGAGCAGTTCCTGGATGCCCAGCGCCTTGATCTGCGCGATGCCCGCGCCCGCGATGCAGGCGCCAAGGATCGTGCCGGGATCGGTCAGCAGCAGCCGGCCCGCGGTCGGCACCTCGATCGACTTGCGGCCGCGGCGGAACTCCCAGGCGAAGGGCTGGCCGGTCAGCGGATCGCGCACCTGGATGCAGACATGTCGGACGAGCTCGGCCGGCTTCGCGGGCCGGCCGTGGCGCGCGAGGTAGCCGGGTGCGGCCACGGTTGCGACGCGGGTCTCGATCAGCTTGCGCGCCACCAGAGAGGAGGCCGGCGGCGTGCCGAAGCGCAGGGCGATGTCGAAGCCCTCGCCCACGAGGTCGCCGAGCTGGTCGCGCGCGATGAGCTCGAGCGAGAGCTGCGGATGCCGCTCGACGAAGCGGTGGATGTGCGGCGCCAGCAGCAGCCGCGAGGTGAAGGCGTCGACGTTGACGCGCAGCCGGCCCTGCACCGCGCCCGCGGAACCGCTGGCGCGCGTCACCGCGTCCTCGATGCCGAGCACCAGCGGATTGATGCTGGCGTAGAGCTCGCGGCCCTCGTCGGTCAGGCCCAGCGAGCGCGTGGTGCGGTCGAGCAGCCGCACGCCGATGCGCGCCTCGAGCCGCGCGATGGCCCGGCTCACGCCCGAGGGCGTGACGCCCAGCGCATCGGCCGCCTTGGCGAAGCTGCCGCTGTCGACGACGGCGGCGAGCACGCTGACGTTGGAAAGCAGTCGTCCGTCGAGAGCCATGGATTCATCCGTGATTTGGAGTCACGAATGATATGAGCTGCCCGGCATTTACTCAAAGGCCTGCGATTCCTAGCATCCACCCCGTCGCATTCGTTCAAGGAGAAATCACATGCATGCCATCACTGGAATCACGGGCAAGGTCGGCGGCGCCGCCGCGCGCGCCCTGCTCGCTTCGGGCCAGAAGGTCCGCGCCGTCGTGCGCGATGCCGACAAGGCCCGGCCCTGGGCCGCGCTCGGTTGCGAGGTCGCCGTCGCCGAGATGGAAGACGCCGACGCGCTGGCGCGCGCCTTCGCCGGCTGCACCGGCGTGTTCGTGCTGCCGCCGCCATGCTTCGATCCGCTGCCGGGCTTTCCCGAGGCACGCGCGTCCATCGCGGCCGTGCGCCAGGCGCTCGAGGCGGCGCGGCCCGCGCGCGTGGTCTGCCTCTCGACCGTGGGCGCGCAGGCCACGCAGCCGAACCTGCTGAGCCAGCGCTCGCTGATGGAAGAAGCGCTGTCGCCCCTGCCGCTGCCGCTCGCGCTGCTGCGGCCGGCCTGGTTCCTCGACAACCTGGCCTGGGACGTGGCACCGGCACGAGAACGCGGCGTGCTGCCCGGCTTCCTGCAGCCGCTCGATCGGCCGGTGCCGATGGTCTCGACGCTCGACGTGGGCCGCGTGGCCGCCGAGCTGCTGCAGGAGGACTGGCAGGGCCGGCGCGTGGTCGAGCTCGAGGGGCCGGCGCGCGTGACGCAGCACGAGATCGCCGCCACCTTCGCGCGCGTGCTCGACCGGCCGGTGCAGGCCGAGGCCGTGCCGCGCCAGACCTGGGGCGCGCTGTTCCGCGAACAGGGCATGCGCGACCCGGTGCCGCGCATCCAGATGCTCGACGGCTTCAACGAAGGCTGGATCGCGTTCGAGGGCGACGATGCCTCGGTGCGCAAGGGGCGCGTGACGCTCGAGGACGTGGTGCGCCAGCTCGTGGCCGGCTGAGCCCGCTCAGGCGCCCGGCGCGTCCTGCATCAGCAGCCCGCGCAGCTTGCTGCGCAGCGGCGTGTCCTCGACGGCCGGCACGCCGGCCGCCTCGCGCAGCGAGATCTCGCGGCTCTCGGCGGTGTGCAGGTCGATCTCGCGCACCACCTGGCCGTCCTTGTAGACGAAGGCCACGTCGGCCAGCGCGAGCACGTCCTCGATGTCGTGCGTGATCATCAGCACCGGAATGCCCCAGGCGCGGCGCACCTCGGCGAGCTCCTCGCGCAGCTCGGCGCGCAGCATCGGGTTGAGCGCGGCGAAGGGCTCGTCGAGCAGCAGCACCTGCGGCCGGCAGGCCAGCGCGCGCGCGAGCGCCACGCGCTGCTGCTGGCCGCCCGAGAGCTTCTGCGGCCGGCTGTCGGCCAGCGCGGCCAGGCCGAAGCGATCGAGCAGCGACTGCACGTTGTCGGCCTCCTCGCTCGGCAGGCGCCGGCGGCGCCAGGAGGTCAGGCCGAAGGCCACGTTCTCGCGCACCGTGAGGTGCGGGAACAGTGCGTAGTTCTGGAACAGGTAGCCCACGCGCCGCTCGGAGGCCGGCACGTCGATGCCGCCGGCGGCGTCGTAGAGCGTGCGGCCGTCGAGCCGCACATGGCCGCCCGCGGGGCGCAGCAGGCCGGCGATGGCCTGCAGGGTCAACGACTTGCCGGCACCCGAGGGACCGTAGAGCGCGGCGAAGGGAACGTCGGTCGAGAAGCGCGCGGCCAGGTCGAAGCGGCGGCTGCCGTCGGTGACCGTGAGCTTCAGATCGACATCAATCATGGTTTGCCGAAACCATAGCGCGTGAGCACCTCCTGCGCCGCGTCGGTCGAGAGGAAATCGATGAAGTCCTTGGCGGCGGCCTTCTGCTTGCTCTCGGCCACCACGGCGATCGGGTAGGTCACGGGGCTGTTGCCGCTGGGCGAGAGCACGATCTTGACCTTGTCGCCCATCACGGCCGCGTCGGTGCGGTAGACGAAGCCGGCCTCGACCTCGCCGCGGCCCACGTAGTCGAGCACCTGGCGCACGCTGTCGGCCTGCACGAACTTGGGCTCGAGCGTGGTCCAGAGGTTGGCGGCGTCGAGCACCTGCTTGGTGTAGCGGCCGACCGGCACGGTGGCGGTCTTGCCCACGGCGATCTTCTTCACGGCCGGGCCGGCGAGGTCCTGCAGGCTCTTGACGCCCACGCCGTCCTTCGACGGCTCGATCAGCACCAGGCTGTTGCTGACGAAGTTCTTGCGCGTGTCGGTGTCGATGTGCTTCTGCTCGACGCCGCGGTTCATGGTCTCCTGGTCCGCGCTCGCGAACACGTCGACCGGCGCGCCCTGGCCGATCTGCTGCAGCAGCACGCCCGAGGCGGCGAAGTTGAAGCGCACCGTGGTGCCGGCCTTGGCGGCCTCGAACTTGGGACCGATCTCCTTGAAGGCATCGGTCAGGCTGGCCGCGGCCGACACGGTGATCTGCTGCGCGGCGGCGCCCAGCGGGATCGCGAGGGCGAGGACGGAAGCGAGGGCGAGGGACGACAAGGCGCGGATGGAACGCATGCGAAGCTCCTGGATGAATCAGCGAAGGGAAAAGAAACGGTTGGACAGCACCAGCACGGTGATCGACAGCAGCGAGGTCACGATCACCAGCAGCAGCGCGAGCTCGTCGTGGCCGGCCTGCACGGCGTCGTAGATCGCCATCGACAGGGTCTGGGTCTGTTGCGGGATCGAGCCGGCCACCATCAGCGAGGCGCCGAACTCGCCCATGGCGCGCGCGAACGCCAGCAGCGTGCCGGCCAGGATGCCGGGCCAGGCCAGCGGCAGGGTGACGCGCAGGAACACCGAGAAGCGCGACTGCCGCAGGGTGCTGGCCGCGGCCTCGAGCGAGCGGTCGACGCCCGCGAAGGCGGCGCTGGCCGACTTGAGCACCAGCGGCAGCGCGACCACGGCCGAGGCCACCACGGCGCCATGCCAGCTGAAGATGATGGTGTAGTCGAAGTGCTCGCGCATCCAGGCGCCGAGCGGGCTGCGCCGGCCCGCCACCACCAGGATGCCGTAGCCGATGACGGTGGGCGGCAGCACCAGCGGCAGCATGAACACCGCCTCGAGCACGCTGTGGCCCCAGAAGCGCTTGCGCGCGAACAGCCAGCCCAGCGCCAGCCCGACGACCAGCGCCAGCAGCGTCGCCACGGTGGCGACCTGGATCGACAGCACCAGCGGATGCCAGTCGGTCTGCGTGATGAGCGATTGCGTCGTGTTCATGAAGATACGGCGTAATTGTTGCATGACGCGCCGGCACGGCTCGGCGATGGAACACGGGTTCCAGGTTTTATTAGGGTAAATCCAGTGTGCGCCGGAAGCGCGACGGATGCATATCCCGGGCCTCCTCCATATACTGGCAGATACAGCGTCGAGGACTCTTCACCCCCAGGGCCGCGGCGCGAGATCCACCCCATGTCCCACGAGGACCAGGACCGACCGCCGACCATGCGCTCCTCCGCCCACGACACCGTTGTCCGCTCGATCTCCGGCCGGCCCGAGCTGCGCCAGGTGACGCAGGTCCAGGAATGGCGCGTCGAGCGCACGCTCGAGGGCGACGGCGGCGTGGTGCTGTCGATCGTGGCACCGGGCGGCGAGAGCCAGTCCTTCCTGGTCGGCCAGGCCGACGCGCACGACATCGGCGAGGTGCTGCGCCGCAAGGCCGCCTGGGTCGAGCGGCTCGAACACGGGGATCCGCAGCGCCGGCCATGAGGTGGCGCCACATGACGGGTGCCGAGCGCATCCTCGAGGTGCTGCTGACGCGGCGTTCGGTCTCGCCGCGCCGGCTGCGGCCGCCCGGCCCCAATCCCGAGGAACTCGACGGCCTGCTGCAGGCCGGCCTGCGCGCGCCCGACCATGGCGCGCTGCATCCCTGGCGCGTGATTGAGTTCAGGCCCGCGAGCCGCGAGGCGCTGGCCGATTGCTTCGAGCAGGAGAAGCTGCGCCGCGATCCGCTCGCGAGCCCCGCCGACCTGGGCCGCGCGCGCGAGCATGCGACCCAGCCGCCGCTGCTGCTGGCCTTCGTGGTGTCGCCGCGCGCGCGCAGCCAGGTGCCCGCGCGCGAGCAGTGGCTCAGCGCCGGCGCGGCGCTCGGCAACATCCTGAGCGCGGCGCACCAGCTCGGCTACGGCGCGATCGTGCTCAGTGGCGAGCGCTGCTTCGACGAGACGCTGGCACGACAGCTCGGCGTGCAGCCCGGCGAGGAGCTGGTCGGCTTCATCAGCGTGGGCACGATCGCGGAGGCACCGCCGCAACCGCGCGAGACGCTGTCGCAGAACGTGTGGTCGTGCTGGCAGGGCGAGGCGCCGTGGGTGGCGTCGCCCGGCGCGCTGCCGCCGCCGCCGGAAGCCGGCTAGCGCATCCGGTCGTCGGAGCGGGTCTCGGGCAAGCGCTCGAGCCGCGCGCCGAACCAGCCCACGCGCTCGGTCTCGCGCACGTCGAAGCGCGGAACGTAGGGCTTGATGTCGAGCACCGGGGTGCCGTCCATCATGTCGTTGCCGCTGAAGTGCAGGATGCGGCCCTCCACCGCCGTGAGCCGCACGATCGACAGCCCGAGCCGGTTGGGCCGCGCGGGCGCGCGGGTGGCGAAGACGCCGTGCGAGCTGTCGTCGAGGAAGGGCACGACCTCGAGCTTCTCGTTCTCGCAGGCATGCAGCCGCGTGATCAGGATCAGGTAGTCGAAGCCCTCGATGTCGCGCAGCCCCGGCGCGAATTCGGGATGGACCTCGACACGGCCCGTCTCCTCGGGCGCGCCCGCGGTCTGGATCGGCATGCCGGTGGCCTCGGTGAAACGGCTGCGCACCACGCCCACGGGGCGCAGCACGATCTCGTCGCGCGCCGGCGCGTTCATGGCGCGAGCAGCCGCGTGAGGGCGCGGATGTCGGCGGCCGTGGCCAGCCGCGCGGCATTCTCGATCGCGCGGTAGTGCTTGACGATCTCCTCGCCCACCGGCGTGAGCGCCGTGCCGCCGCCGTGCGAACCGCCGGCGGCGGTGTTCACCGCGGGCGAACTCAGCGCATGGTTCATCTCGTCGATCAGCATCCAGGCACGGCGATACGACATGCCCAGCAGCCGGGCCGCGCCCGAGATCGAGCCGGTCTCGGCCACGGCCTCGAGCACGGCGATCTTGCCGGGGCCGATGGCGATGACTTCGTCGCGGTAGACGCGCAGGCGGAACTGGACTTTGGATTTCATGGCGGACGGAAAAAGCGCGGGCGTGGGCGAGAAGGGTAAACGATGCGGCGGCCGGCCCGGCCGCCGGATTACCCGATGGCGCCGGCTCGCCCGTCGAAGTCGTCATGTCAGAATGAACACAGCGCCAGGGCCGGGCCACGCCGGCCCGCCATCGGATGAGGAATCGAACCATGCGCCCCCTGTCCCTCGAAGCCCCCGGCAGCACCGCGCGCCGGCTGCTCGGCATCGCCGCGATCGTCGCCCTGCTCGCGGGCTGCGCCGGCACGCCCCCCACCGCGCCGGCCGCTGCCACGGGCCACGGCCCCTCGGCCAGCGGCGAGGCCTCGCCGGCCTTCACGGTCTCGGGGGCGGTACTGAAGCGCGCCCGCTTCGATCTCGCCGAGCTGCGTGCCATGCCCGCGGCCACGCTCACGGTCGGTGCCGACACCTACACGGGCGTGAGCCTGTGGTCGCTGCTCAACGATCCCGCGGTCGGGCTGCAGGCCGATGCGCGCGTGCGCAACCCGCTGCTGTCGATGTACGTGGTGGCGATCGGCAGCGACGGCTATCGCGCGGTGGTGTCGCTGGGGGAAATCTCGCCGGAGTTCGGCAACAGGACGGCGCTCCTGGCCTATGCGCGCAACGGCACGCCGCTGGGCCGCAACGGCGCGGCGCGCCTGGTGGTGGCCGGCGACCAGAAGCCGGGCCGTTCGGTGGCGCGGCTGGCCGCGATCGAGGTGTTCGCGGCGCAGCCTTCGGCGCGCTGAGGATGAAGCCGGGACCGCGGGCCCCGGCGGGAGGTCAATGGAAGAACTTGGCCGCGCTGATCAGCGTCTTGTAGACGCCCCAGGCCAGCGGAATGCCCACCGCGGCCCAGGCCAGCACCACGACCACGGGGCTCACGGTGTCGGCACGGCCCGAGCCCTCGCCCACTTCGGAGGCCGCGGCCTTCTCGTGCGCGAGCTTCTTCTCGATGGCGAGTTCGGCATCGCTCATGAAGTGCTTGTCGGCCACCGGACGCACCAGCAGGTTGGCGATGAAGCCGATCGCCAGCATGCCCACGAGGATGTACATGGTCTGGTTGTAGACCTGCTCGCGCGGCAGGCCCAGGCCGAGCTGGTACTCGCGCATGTAGTTCACGACCACCGGGCCGAGGATGCCGGCCGTGGCCCAGGCCGTCAGCAGGCGGCCGTGGATGGCGCCCACGAACTGGGTGCCGAACAGGTCAGCCAGGTAGGCCGGCACCGTGGAGAAGCCGCCGCCGTACATCGAGACGATGACGCAGCAGGCGCCCACGAACAAGAGCTTGCTGCCCGCGCCGGCCGACGAGGGAATGCTCGCGTAGAGCACCGCGCCGAGCACGAAGAACACGGTGTAGGTGAGCTTGCGGCCGAGCTTGTCGGACAGGCTGGCCCAGACGAAGCGCCCGCCGATGTTGAACAGCGACAGCAGCGCGGTGAAGCCGCCGGCCACGACCGCGATGGCCGCGAGCTGGGTCTTGTCGAGTTCGCCGAACTTGCCCGGCAGGTCGATCAGCGCGCCGCCGAACACTTCCTGCAGCATCGGCGAGGAGATGCCGATCACGCCGATGCCGGCGCTCACGTTCATGCACAGCACCAGCCACACGAGCCAGAACTGCGGAATGCCCCAGACCTTCTTCACGTGCACGTGGCGCTGCGTGATCATGGCGTTGCCGGCCTGCGCGGGCGGTGGCGTCCAGCCGGCCGGCTTCCAGCCCGTGGGCGGCACGCGGTAGCCGAGCGCGCCGGCCATCATGAAGACGAAGTAGCCGATCGCCATCACGACGAAGGTCTGCATCACGCCGACGTCGTGCGCATCCGAGAAGCGCTTCATGAGGTCGACCGCGAGCGGCGAGCCGATCATCGCGCCGCCGCCGAAGCCCATGATGGCCATGCCGGTGGCCATGCCGCGGCGGTCGGGAAACCACTTGATCAGCGTGCTGACCGGCGAGATATAGCCCAGGCCGAGCCCGATGCCGCCGATGACGCCCGAGCCGAGGATCATGAGCCAGAACTGGTGCAGGTGGATGCCCAGCGCCGACAGCAGCATGCCGCCGCACCAGCACACGGCCGACACCACGCCGGCCTTGCGCGGACCCGCGCGTTCGAGCCAGCCGCCCCACAGGGCCGCCGAGCAGCCGAGGAAGACGAAGAACAGGGTGTACATCCAGCCCAGCGTGGCGACGCGCCAATCGCAGTGGGTGGCGAACAGCTCGGCGAAGAAGCTCATCTCGCGCGCGCAGGCCTGGGCGCCGGTGCCGGCGGTGGCGAGCGCCTTCGACAGCGGCAGCCAGAACACCGAGAAGCCATAGGCCATGCCGATGCACAGGTGGATGGCCAGCGCTGCAGGCGGTACCAGCCAACGGTTGTAGCCGGGGCCGGCGATGATGCGTTCCTTGTCGAGGAAGCCGGGCGCGGCGCCCGAGCCTTGGATGCGATCTCCCTCGAGAACGCCTGCAGTTGAACCTGCCATATCACTCCTAAATTGCCGGATCTGGAAAAACGGACTGTTGAAAATTTCCGGCGGCGGAGTGTGGGCGGCACGGCCATGCGCCGTCAAATTCGATCGGCGCATGGGCCGATTCAAGAACTAAATGGCGACCGCCATCCGCCCGTCCTCGCTATTCGCCCAGCGTGCCGCTGTGCAGCGCGGCCTGGGCGAGCCACTCGGGCGTCTGCAGGAAGGCCAGCGCGGCCTCGAGGGCGCGCGAGGCGCGCACGCCGTCCTGGGTCATGAAGCCGATGGGGGTGCGAATCTCGGGCGCCACCAGCGGCAGGGCCTCGAGCTCGCGGTAGCTGCGCACGGCCGCCACCATGGCGCCGGGCAGCACGCTGCTGACCTTGCCCGCGGTGACGGCGAGCACGAGCGCGAGCACGGAGTTGGTCTCGATGGCCGGCGCCACGACGGTGCCGACGGCCTCGCGCAGCGCCTGGTCGACGATGGCGCGGTTGTGCATGTCGGGCGTGAGCAGGCACAGCGGCAGCTTCGCGGCCTCGGCCCAGGCCAGGGGCTTGCCGATGCGCAGCTGGTCGTCGGAGGGCACGGCGGCGCGGCGCAGCAGGAAGTAATGTTCGATGCTCTGCGGCCAGGCGGTGAGCTTGATGCCGGGCATGTGCATGCGCTCGGTGTAGCCGAGCGCAAGATCGACCGAGAGGCTCTCGAGGCCGGTCTCGAGTTCCTGCGAACTCATGGAGATGACGCCGGGCACGATGCCCGGATGGCGCTGGTGCAGCATGGCCGCGAAGCGCGAGAGCATGGGTATCGCCGTGGGCACGGCCGCCATGCGCAGGCTGCCGCGCGGTTCTCCGGCCTCGCTGCGCAATTCCTGCAGCAGCACTTCGTTGTCGCGCAGCATGCGTTGCGCGGTGGCGAGCACGCGTTCTCCCTCGTGCGTGAGGCCGACGTAGACGCGGGCGCGCTTGACGATGACGACGCCGAATTCGGACTCGAGCGCGCGCAGGGCGTTCGACAGCGCAGGCTGGGTGATGTGGCAGGCGGCGGCGGCGCGGCCGAAATGCTTGTGTTCGCTGAGGGCTACGAGGTAGCGCATGGAGGCGAGTAGGTTCATCCCGCTGTCCTTGCTTCGAGGCGCTGTTCTTCGGGGCGCGGCGG
Source organism: Variovorax sp. FG153 (assembly GCF_057809595.1). Taxonomy (NCBI): domain Bacteria; kingdom Pseudomonadati; phylum Pseudomonadota; class Betaproteobacteria; order Burkholderiales; family Comamonadaceae; genus Variovorax; species Variovorax sp. FG153. The sequence continues at coordinate 80,971 of NZ_JBMDKG010000014.1, read as the reverse complement.
TGGTGCGAGCGGTTCAACCACGATTGCGTCCCGGCTCACGTCGATGGGGTACTCCCCGCAGCGAAATAAAGGAGGAGCCCGAAGGGCGGGGGACATTCGCGGAGGGGAGTACCCCTTCGGCGTGAGCCCACCCCCGCCCACAACTGATCGCCCCCCGAATCCCATCCTAGGTACTCTTGCTGACCGTGATGGTCGGAAACTTGCCCGAGAAATCCTTGGCCTTCTCGGCAATGCCCACCGCCACCTGCAATGCCACGGCACGGTAGAGCCCCGCGATCTCGCCCTCGGGATCGGCCACCACCGTGGGCTTGCCGCTGTCGGCCTGCAGCCGGATGTCGATCGACAGGGGCAGCGCGCCCAGGTAGGCCATGCCGTCCTGTTCGGCCAGCTTCCTGCCGCCATCGGCGCCGAAGATGTGCTCGACATGGCCGCAGTTCGAGCACACGTGCACCGCCATGTTCTCGACCAGGCCGAGGATCGGCACGCCGACCTTCTCGAACATCTTGATGCCCTTCTTCGCGTCGAGCAGCGCGATGTCCTGCGGCGTGGTCACGATCACCGCGCCGGTCATCGGCACGCGCTGGCTCAGCGTGAGCTGGATGTCGCCGGTGCCCGGGGGCATGTCGACGATCAGGTAGTCGAGGTCCTTCCAGTTGGTCTGGCGCAGCAGCTGCTCGAGCGCCTGCGTGGCCATCGGGCCGCGCCAGATCATGGCCTGGTCGGCGTCGACCAGGAAGCCGATCGACATCACCTGCACGCCGTGGTTCTCCAGCGGCTCCATGGTCTTGTTGTCGGTGCTCTCGGGGCGGCCCTCGATGCCCATCATCATCGGCTGGCTCGGGCCGTAGATGTCGGCGTCGAGCAGGCCCACGCGCGCGCCCTCGGCCGCCAGCGCCAGCGCCAGGTTGGCCGCGGTGGTGCTCTTGCCCACGCCGCCCTTGCCCGAGGCCACGGCCACGATGTTCTTCACGTTGGGCATCAGCTGCACGCCGCGCTGCACCGCATGGCTGATGACCCTGGTCGTGATGTTGACCGACACGTTGTCCACGCCCGGCACCGTCTTGGCCGCGGCCACCAGGGCCTTGCGCAGCGCCGCGTGCTGGCTCTTCGCGGGATAGCCGAGCTCGATGTCGAAGGACACGTCGCCCTCCGAGACCTGCAGGTTCTTGAGCGCGCGGGTGGACACGAAGTCCTTGCCGGTGTTGGGGTCTGCGACGCTCTTGAGCGCGTTCGAGACTGCCTCGGGGGTGATGGCCATTGATCTAACTCCTGGAAGGCGGGTAGTCTAGTGCGCCCCACCCGGGGCGACCTCCAACGCCTCGAATAACCGAAAAATGCCAGAGACAAGCCCCCCGACGACCGGCCTGCTGCTCACCGGCGGCGGCGCCCGCGCCGCCTACCAGGTGGGGGTGCTGCAAGCCATCGCCGAGATCCGGCGCGTGGCCGGCGCCGCGGGTGGCGGCAACCCCTTCCCGGTCATCACCGGCACCTCGGCCGGCGCCATCAACGCGGCCGTGCTGGCCTGCGGCGCCGACGACTTCGACGCCGTGGTGGCCCACATCGCGCAGTTCTGGGGCGAGTTTCGCGCCGGCCAGGTCTATCGCGCCGATTCGCTCTCGGTCATCGGCAGCGGCGCGCGCTGGCGCATGCTGCTGGGCCTGGGGCGCTTCGCGGCCAACTGGATGCGCGTGAAGCCGCGCTCCCTGCTCGACAACACGCCGCTGTCGGAGATGCTCGAGCGCATGGTGCCGCTGGACCGCCTGCCCAAGCTGATGCAGCAGGGCCACCTGCGGGCGCTGGCGGTCACGGCCTCGAGCTACAGCTCGGGCGAGCACGTGACCTTCTTCGAATCGGGCACGCCGATGGCGCCCTGGGTGCGCTCGCAGCGGCTGTCGGTGGGCTGCCGCATCTCGCACGCCCACCTGCTGGCCTCGGCCGCGATCCCCTTCGTGTTCCCGGCCACGGCGCTGCCGATGGAAGGCCACACCGAGTACTTCGGCGATGGCTCGATGCGCCAGTCGGCCCCGATCGCCGCGGCCATCCACCTGGGCGCGCAGCGCATCGTGGTGATCGGCGCGGGTCGCATGCACGAGCCGCGCGAGGCGCCCGCGCCCAACACCCACAGCGGCTACCCGACCATGGCGCAGATCGCGGGCCATGCGCTGTCGAGCATCTTCCTCGACGCGCTGGCGGTCGACATCGAGCGCCTGCGCCGCATCAACCACACGCTGGGCCTGATCCCCGAGGAGGCGCGCGCCGAGAGCGCGCTGCGCCCGATCGACCTGCTGGTGATCTCGCCCTCGGAACGCCTCGACGTGATCGCCGCGCGCCACGTCGAGGCCCTGCCCGGCGCCGTGCGCCACCTGCTCGGCGGCTCGCAGGTCGCGGCCGACGTCAAGGGCGGCGCGCTCGCGAGCTACCTGCTGTTCGAGTCGGGCTACACACGCGAGCTGATGGCGCTCGGGCATGCCGATGCGATGCGGCAGCGCGAGGAGGTGTTGCGCTTCTTCGGTTGGGAGGAAGCGAAGCAGCCGGAATCGACGGAGGCCTGAGCGCCGGCCGTTCAGCCGGCGTCGGAAATCCCGAGCTCCGAGCACACCCGCCCGAGCAGCGCCTTGAGCTGCGCCACCTCGGCCTCGAGCCGCGCCACGTTGGCCTTGAGCGCCGCCACCTCGCCCAGCGAGACATCGTGCGCGGCGCGCGGCGCCTCGTAGCCGCCCGCGGGCGCGGCCTCCTCGGCCGGCGTGCCGCTCAGCAGGTGCGCCCAGCGGCTCTCGCGCGCGCCGGGCAGGCGTGCGAGCTTCACCACCAGCGCGCCGGCCGAGCGCTCGGACAGCTCGTCGAGGAAGCCCTCGACCGAGGAGATGTCGGCGAAGTTGTGCATGCGGTCGCAGGCGATGCGCAGCTCGCCCGCGGTCTGCGGGCCGCGCAGCATCAGCACCGTGAGCAGGATCACCGACTGCGAGGGAATGCGCAGCACGCGGTCGATGTTGTGCTCGTAGCGCCAGGCGCGGCCGCCGCTGGTCTCGGCCACCAGGCTGTAGCCCTTGAGGCTGTCGATCGCAGCCTGCACCTGCGACTCGCTGAGCTCGAGCACCGGGTTGCGACTGGTCTTCTGGTTGCAGCCCGACACCAGCGCGTTGAGCGTCAGCGGATAGCTGTCGGGCACGGTGCGCTGCTTTTCGGCCAGCACGCCGAGGACGCGGGTTTCGACAAGGGACAGGACGGGCAGCGCAGTGGTCATGGCTCGGCGGGAAAACGAAGGGGAACGGGATTCAGGGCGAAACGACCGCGAGTATGGGCCCGAGCTCGCGCACGAAGTCGCTGCGCCCGAGCGCGGTCGAATGCAGGGCCGAGACGGTGCCGTCGAGATAGAGCGCGTCGCGGCAGTGCAGCACGTCGCGGAAATAGAGCGCGAACTCGTGGAAGTTCACGGGCGTCTCGCTGAGCACGAAGATCGCCGTGTGGCCCGACACGCCGACGCCGTTGCGGATCTTGCGCGAGGGCGAGTCGACGATGAACGAGCGATGCACCGCGCCATGGCGCAGCAGCAGCGGGCCCGACTGGGTGGCGATCGACAGGCCGCGCAGCCGCGGCGCGAGCGCCGGGTATTCCGACGACTCGATCACGCGCGGCCCCTCGTCCGAGACCAGGAACACGCCGTTGGGCCGGAGGAAGAAATTGCCGGTGCCGGCCTCTAGGTTGAGCGGCGACTCCTCGCGGCCCTCGCGCACCAGGAGGCCCACGGGCGCGAAGTCGGCGTGGTACATGCCGGCATTCACCGCGAAGTCGAGCCGGCGCCCGCGCTCGGCCAGCCAGGCCTGCAGCCGGTCGAAGCGCTTGAAGGCGGTGCCGCTGTCGTCGTTGAGGAACAGCGAGAGCCGGTCCTTGCGCAGGTCGACGCGCACCACCGTGTAGCGCGCCGGCTCGGCGCGCGCCGACGCGGCCAGGCCCAGCACGAGCCCCGCCACCAGCATCGACAGCCACAGCAGGCGCCTGGGCATCGGGATCGTCGGCCGGCGCGCCGCGCCTCAGGCGTTCTGGATGCGCGCCACCAGCGCCTTCGTGAAGGCCCCGGTGCCGGCGCTGCCGCCCAGGTCGCCGGTGCGCACCTGGTCGATGTTGAGCGTGTCGTCGATGGCCTGGCGCAGGCGCGTGGCGAGCTCGGGCAGCTTGCAGTGATCGAGCATCAGCGCGGCCGCAAGCATCAGCGCGATCGGGTTCGCGATGCCCTTGCCCGCGATGTCGGGCGCCGAGCCGTGCACCGCCTCGAAGATCGCGGCGTTGGTGCCGATGTTGGCGCCGGGCGCCATGCCCAGGCCGCCGACCAGGCCCGCCACCAGGTCCGACAGGATGTCGCCGAACAGGTTGGTGGTGACCAGCATGTCGAACTGCCAGGGGTTGAGCACCAGCTTCATCGCGCAGGCGTCGATGATGACCGTGTCGAGCTCGAACTGGCCCTTGTACTTCTTCTCGTAGAGGTCGAGGCCGGTCTCGAGGAAGATGCCCGTGAGCGCCTTCATGATGTTGGCCTTGTGCACGATCGTGACCTTCTTGCGGCCGGTGGCCACGGCGGTCTGGAACGCGTACTCGAGGATGCGGCGGCTGCCCTGGCGCGTGTTGATGCCGGTGGCCATGGCCACGGCGTGCGGGTCGCCGTCGATCGGCACGTAGTGCTCGTGGCCGATGTACAGGCCCTCGAGGTTCTCGCGCACCACCATCAGGTCGATCTTGTCGAAGCGCCCGCCCGGGATGATGGTGCGCGCCGGGCGCAGGTTGGCGTAGAGCTCGAACTCCTCGCGCAGCCGCACGTTCGACGAGCGGTAGCCGCCGCCCGAGGGCGTCTCGAGCGGGCCCTTGAGCGCGAGCCGGGTGCGACGGATGCTGTCGAGCGTGGCCGCGGGCAGCGGATCGCCCGAGGCCTTGACGCCGCCCAGGCCGGCGATCTGGCGGTCCCATTCGAAGGGCGCCTTCAGCGCGTCGAGCGCGGCCAGCGTGGCGTCGACGATCTCGGGGCCGATGCCGTCGCCGGGGATCAGGGTTGCGGGAATGGGGGTGGTCATGAAGGGCGCCCTTGGTCGAGGAATGGGGAGTCGCGGCCGCCGGGGCGCGCGGAGGCCGAAGAATAACGCCGGGCCCATGGCACCGCCTTGACGAGGCCCGGCGCCGCGAGGGTCATTCGCGGGCCAGCCAGGCCAGCGCCTCCTCGCGGCTGTCGAGGAAGCGGCAGTAGCGGCCCTGGCGGGCCTCGCGCAGGTATTCGGCGAAGCGCTCGCCATGCTCGGCCGCGGGCGACACCACCACGGCCGCGCGCAGGCGGTAGGTCTGCAGCTTCTCGAGGAATTCGCCCGCGAAGCGGGTGCGCAGCGCGAAGAAGGCCGGCGGCAGCACGGCCTCGTCGAGCAGCACGCGGTCGGTGTCGTGCTCGAAGCAGGCGCCGACCACGTCGGTGGCCTCGCGGGCGTCGGTCAGCGGATGGGTCCATTCGACGATGCGCGCCGGGCCGTGGACGAGCAGCAGGTGGCGGGCGGACGCGTTCATGGCGCGATCTCCTGGTCGAGCAGCGACGCCCGCGCCACCACCCGCCCCGGCGCCAGCAGCGCGCCCGGCGCGATCACCGCGTTGGCGCCGATGCGCGCGCCGTCGCCGACCAGGGCGCCGAACTTCTCGCAACCGGTGGGCCGCAGCGCACCGTCCGCGCCGCGCAGCAGGATCTCCTTGGCGGCGCGCTCGTTGCGGTGGTTGCAGACGATGCTGCCGGCCTCCAGGTTGACGCCCGCGCCCAGCACCGAATCGCCGACGAAGTTGAAGTGCGCGAGCGCGGTGCCCGCGAACACGAAGGAGGACTTGAGCTCGGCGCCCGGCCCGATGCTGCAGCGTGCATCGAGCCAGTTGCCGCCGCGCAGGTAGGCGCCCGCGGCGATGAAGCAGCCCGGCCCCACGATCAGCGGGCCCTTGAGCACCGCGCCGGGCTCGACGGTGGCGCTGCGGTGCACGGCCACGTCGCCGTCGATGGCGTAGTCGGCGGCCGGCAGCGCCGCCAGCAGCCGGCGCACGATGGCCGGCGCCTGCGGCGGCAGCGCCCAGGGCGCCAGCGCGGCCCAGGGCGCGAGCGGCGAGGCGGCCAGGGTGGCGACGTGGGCCTGGAGAAGATCGGAATCGGCGGGGTGCGGCATGGGGTCGATGCTGCCATCGAACCCGCCGGAACGCGGCGCCACCTAAAATGCCCGGTTCTCCCGCTGCGTCGCTTCCGACGCTCCCGCAACTCCGAAAGCGCCTCCCCCGATGTCCGCCCCGCGCAAGCTCTTCGTCACCACCGCCCTGCCGTACGCCAACGGCAAGTTCCACATCGGCCACATGATGGAGTACATCCAGGCCGACATCTGGGTGCGGAACCAGCGAATGAACGGTGCCGACGTCAACTTCGTCTGCGCCGACGACGCGCACGGCGCGGCGATCACCATCGCGGCCGACAAGGCCGGCGTGACGCCGCAGGCCTTCGTGGCCGAGATCGCCGCGGGCCGCAAGCAGTACCTCGACGGCTACCACATCGCCTTCGACAACTGGCACTCGACCGACGGCCCCGAGAACCACCAGCTGGCGCAGGACATCTACCGCGACCTGCGCGCCAACGGCCTGATCAGCACCAAGAGCGTCGAACAGTTCTACGACCCCGAGAAGGGCATGTTCCTGGCCGACCGCTTCATCAAGGGCGAGTGCCCGAACTGCCACTCGAAGGACCAGTACGGCGACAACTGCGAGGTCTGCGGCGCGGTCTACGCGCCCACCGAGCTGATCAATCCCTACTCGGCGCTGTCGGGTGCCAAGCCCGAGCTGCGCAGCTCCGAGCACTTCTTCTTCAAGCTGTCGGACCCGCGCTGCGAGGCCTACCTCAAGGAATGGACCGCCGCGCCCGGCCACGTGCAGCCCGAGGTGCAGAACAAGATCCGCGAGTGGCTCTACAAGGACGACGAGGGCAAGGGCGGCCTCGGCGACTGGGACATCAGCCGCGACGCACCCTACTTCGGCATCGAGATCCCCGATGCGCCGGGCAAGTACTTCTACGTCTGGCTCGACGCGCCCGTGGGCTACCTGGCCTCGCTGAAGAACCTGCTCGACAAGCGCTGCATCGAACTCGGTGGCGACGGCATCTCGTACACCGAGTACATGGCCGACCCCGAGCTCGAGCAGGTGCACTTCATCGGCAAGGACATCATCACCTTCCATACGCTGTTCTGGCCCGCGATGCTGCACTTCAGCGGCCGCAAGGCGCCCGACGCGGTCTACGTGCACGGCCACCTGACGGTCAGCGGCGAGAAGATGAGCAAGAGCCGCGGCACCGGCATCGACCCGCTCAGGTACCTGTCGCTCGGCCTCAATGCCGAATGGCTGCGCTACTACATCGCGGCCAAGCTCAACGGCCGCAACGAGGACATCGACTTCAACCCCGAGGACTTCGTCGCGCGCGTCAACAGCGACCTGGTGGGCAAGTACATCAACATCGCGAGCCGCGCGGCCGGCTTCATCGGCAAGCGCTTCGGCGCCAAGCTGGGCGAGGTGTCGGCCGATGGCGACGCGCTGCTGTTCGCGCTGCGCGAGGCGGCCGGCCAGGTCCATGCGCTCTACGACGGCCGCGACTACGCACGCGCGCTGCGCGAGGTGATGGCGCTGGCCGACAAGGTCAACGAATACGTCGACCAGAACAAGCCCTGGGAACTGGCCAAGAAGGAAGGCGCCGAGGCGCGGCTGCACGACGTGTGCACGGTTTGCATCGAGGCCTTCCGCCTGCTCACGCTGTACCTCAAGCCGGTGCTGCCGGCGCTGGCCGCGAACGTCGAGGCCTTCCTGAAGATCGCGCCGCTCGAGTGGGCCGATGCCGCGCAGGCGCTGCCGGCGGGCCATGCGATCGGCGAGTACAAGCACCTGATGCAGCGTGCCGACGCCAAGGTGGTCGACCAGTTGTTCGACGCGCCCGAGCCGGTGGCGGCCCCCGCCGCCGAACCCGCGGCGGATGCGCTGCCCGGCGGCGAGGCCATCGCGCCCACCATCGGCATCGACGACTTCGTGAAGATCGACCTGCGCATCGCGAAGATCGTGGCCTGCGAGAAGGTCGAGGGCTCGACCAAGCTGCTGCGTCTCACGCTCGACGCCGGCGAAGGCAAGACGCGCAACGTGTTCAGCGGCATCGCCTCGGCCTACCAGCCCGAGCAGCTCGTGGGCAAGCTCACGGTGCTGGTCGCGAACCTCGCGCCGCGCAAGATGAAGTTCGGCATCAGCGAAGGCATGGTGCTCGCCGCCAGCCACGCCGACGAGAAGGCCCAGCCGGGCATCCACGTGCTCGAGCCCTGGCCCGGCGCCACGCCCGGCATGCGCGTGCGCTGAATCCCGCGTTCTCCCGAAGAGGTCCCGCCATGACGACACCGCTGCCGATGTTCTTTCGCGCCACCCTCGCGGCGGCGCTGCTGGCCATGCTCGGTGGCTGCGCGGTGGTCTCGGTGGCGAGCACCGCGGTCAGCGTGACCGCGGGCGCCGTGGGCCTCGCGGCCGACGCGGCAATCGGCACCGCGCGCATCACCGGCAAGGCGGTGGGCGCGGCGGCCGATGCGGTGATTCCCGACGGCGACAAGTAAGCGAGCAGGCGCGGCGTTCGGGCCTATGCGGCCTGCGCGCCCACCAGCCGCGCCATCTGCACCTTGCTCGTGACACCCAGCTTGGCATAGACCTGCCGCAGGTGATGGCGCACCGTGGCCGGCGAGCTGCCGAGCGTGCGCGCCACCATCTTGTAGCTCTGCCCCTGCGCGAACAGCCGCGCCACCTCGGCCTCGCGGCGGCTCAGCAGCGTGAGGGCAGCCGGCGCCGGCACCGGCGCCTCGTGCAATCCCAGCCCCTGCACCAGCACCAGGTGCGGCATCAGCAGCTCGACCAGCGCCTGCGCGCGCGCCCCGAGGCCGGCCGCCTCGCGGCTGTAGAGCGACAGGTGCATCCACCACGGCGAACCGGGCGCGGGCACGATCACACTGAGCGCCTGGCCGATGCCGTGGTCGGCCGCGAAGGCGCGCATCGAGGCCACGGGCGGCAGCTCGTGCGCGGCCAGCGCAACGCCATGGCCGGGCTGCGCCATGGCCGCCGGCACCACGGGATCGATGTGCCGCACGCGGCACCAGTCGTTCACGAAACCGGGCGCCAGGCCGCGCGTGTGGCCGCCCTGCGGCCGCAGGGTGCCGGCCTCGAACAGCGAGCGGCCGAACCAGGCGCCGTCGAAGGCGATGTGGCGCGCCAGCCAGTCGAGCAGCGCGCCCGCGCCCAGCCGCTCGGGCTCGGCCGCCAGCGGATAGAGGCCGAGCAGCATCGCACCGAGCTGCTCGGCGGGAACGCCCGACACCGACGGAAAAGCCTGCTGCGCCATGCGGCGCGATCTTAGGCGTGCCCCGTGCGCCTGGGGCACGGAGATTCCCGCATCGTTCATCTGAACGACTGCCGCGATTGCCGAGCCCCACCTACGCTGCGGGCGGCCTTTCACTCCAACGAAGACACAGGACCCCGCCATGCATCTCGCCGACTACAGCCGCCTCGACGCCACCGCGCTCGCCGACGCCATCCGCCGCAAGGAGACCACCGCCGCCGAGGCGCAGCGCTGCGCGCGCGAGGCCGCGGCCGCACTGAATCCGCAACTCAACGCCATCATCGAGCTGTTCGACGCGCCGCTCGCGCACGAGGCGCAGGGTCCGTTCGGCGGCGTGCCCTTCCTCATCAAGGACCTGGTGCTGCAGGCCGAGGGCGTGCGCTGCCAGGCCGGCAGCCGGCTGTTCGGCCCGGGCCTGCCCGCGCCGGCCGACAGCGCGCTGATGGCGCGCTTCCGCCGCGCGGGCTTCGCCACGCTGGGGCGCACGCACACGCCCGAGTTCGGCTTCAACGCCACCACCGAGAGCGCCTTCGGCGGCGCCACGCGCAACCCCTGGAACCCGGCGCACAGCACGGGCGGCTCCAGCGGCGGCTCGGCCGCGGCGGTGGCCGCGGGCATCGTGCCGGTCGCGCATGCCAACGACGGCGGCGGCTCGATCCGCATCCCGGCCGCGGCCTGCGGCCTGGTCGGGCTCAAGCCCAGCCGCGGCCGCGTCAGCGCGGGCCCGGGCTACGGCCTGCCGCTGATGGGGCTGGGCATCGAGGGCGTGGTGTGCCGCACGGTGCGCGATGCCGCCGGCGCGCTCGACGCGATGCACGGCCCCGAGCTCGGCGATCCCTTCCTGATGGCGCCGCCCGCGCAGCCCTATGCGCAGGCCATCGGCGCGCCGCCGCGCCGGCTGCGCATCGCGGTCACGACGCAGTTCCCGGGCACGCAGCCGGCCGCGCGCGCCTGCGTCGAGGCGGTCGAGGCCACGGCGGCGGTGCTCGCCGACCTGGGCCACGTCGTGGAATGGGACACGCCCGCCTATGCGCACGAGGCCTTCCTCGCGGCCACGCGCACCTTCTGGTCCTCGTTCCTCGCGGCCGGCGTGGCGGGGGTGGCGCAGGCGCTGCAGATCACCGTCGACCAGGCGCTGGCCCAGGTGCAGGCCTGCACGCGCGCCACCGCCGAGCACGGGCTGCGGCTGAGCGCGCTCGACCTGGAACTGGCGCTGATGCAGATGAACGCGGTGTCGCGCGAGGTCGCGCCCTTCTTCGCGCGGCACGACATCCTGCTCTCGCCCACGATGCGCACCCCACCGGTGGCGCTGGGCGTGCTCGACCAGGACGATGCCGCGCGCGACGCGCAGGGTTTCTTCGACCACCTGTTCGACTACGCCGCCTGCACCCCGCTGGCCAACCTCACGGGCCAGCCCGCGATCTCGCTGCCGCTGGCGATGGCCGGCGACCTGCCGATCGGGGTGCAGGGCATGGCGCCGATGGGCGACGAGGCCACGCTGCTGCAACTCGCGGCGCAGCTCGAGCAGGCGATGCCCTGGAGCGCGCGGCGGCCGGCGCTGCACGCGGCGGCCTGAGTCCTCACCAGCGCACGTTGATCCCCGCGCTCGCCTGCACCGAGGCGCGCGAGCGCAGGTTGCCGCCGAGCGCGAAGCGGCGGCCCAGTTCGCCGTAGACGCTGACCGCGGGCCCGAGGCGCCACGAGAAGCCGCCCGCGAGCTCGGCCGAGGTGCCGCTCGCGCCGCTCGCGATGTCGGTGGAGGCGGCCGGCCCCGCGAAGCGCGCGATGTCGTGGCCGGCCGAGGCCTTGTAGACGTTGAGCCGGCCATAGGGCTCGACCACGCCATCGCCCGCGGCGATGCGGCCTTTCAGGCGCAGGCCGGCGCGCAGCAGCCAGCCGTTGGCGCTGTCCTGCGACACCACCGCGGCGGGGATCAGCGCCTCGTCGATCGAGCGGCTCTGGTGGATCAGCTGCAGCTGCGGCTCGAGCGCCCAGCCGGCGCCGAGCTCGAAGGGCTGGCCGATCTCCACCGAGGCCACGGTGCTGCGGCCCTTGCCCTCGACCGGCAGCGCGGCCAGCGGACGGGCCGTGTAGTCGTGGCGGCCGAACTGCAGCACCGCGTCGGCATAGAAGCCCGCGGCATTCGCATAGGTGGCGTAGCCGCCGAGGTAGCGGCTGCGCAGGTCGGTGCGGCCGATGGCGCCCCACAGGCCGCTCGCGAAGCCCTGCACGTCGGCCTTGCCCTCGAGCTGGCCCACGTAGACGCCGGCGCGCCAACCGGCGCCGGCCCAGAGGTCGGTGCCGGCCTGGAAGCCGCCCAGGTGCATCTCGCTGCGCGGGTCGACCGCGCCGCGCTGCGCCAGCGTCGGGTCGGCCACGATGACCCGGCCCCAGGCGCGGCGCATGGGCGGGCCGTCGCCGGCGGCCGGCAGCGCGCCGCTGCGCTGGTGCAGGTTCGACAGCATCGTGAGGTCGCTCTCGCGCAGTTGCGCGGGCAGCGCGGCGAGCATCGGCACCTGCACGCGGTAGGCCGGGCGCTCGACCGGCACGGGGGCCGGCGGCAGCGTCGGCGGGGGCGCGGGCGGCGGCTCGGCGCTGCCGCCGCCGGACGAAGGCGGCGCGGGGGGCGGAGGGGGTGGCGGCGGGGGCGGCGTCACCCCCACGCTCGAGCGCAGGTACCAGTTCTCGCCGAGCCCCTGCGCATCGGCCGCGTGCAGCCGGTATTCGAAGGCGCCCGCGTCCACGTGGCCGCCCACGAGCGCGAAGGCGTCGCGCGTGGTCTGCGCGGTGGTGGTGGCGCCATTGATCGCGCTCACGACCTCGATGCCGTCGCCGGTGGTCAGCGCGCCCAGGCCGCCGAGGTTGACGATCTGCACCTGGGTGCGGCCCGTGACGCTGGCGGCGGCATTGGCGCGCAGGCCGGTCGCGGTGGCGCTCACGGTGCCGGCCTTCAGGGCGAGGGTCTCCTCGCGGACGCCGCCGTCGATCACCAGCCGGTCGCTGAGGCTGCCGCTGTCGCCGAGCCGCGTGCCCAGGCGCAGGGTGCCGTCCTGCCCCACATAGGGACCGCGCACGGTCAGCCGCGTGCCGGGCTCGGTGCCGACCAGCGAGACCGTGCCCGCCACCGTGAGGCCGGCCACGGTCTGGTCGTGGCCCGCGAGGTCGAGCGTGCCGCCGCGGCGCACGTCGTGGTGCGAGGCCTCGCTGAAGGTGTTGGCGCGGCCCGCGCGCAGCACGCCCTCGTCGACCGCGGTGACGCCGCCGTGGTCGTTGCGGCCCGCGAGCACCAGCGTGCCGGGGCCGGTCTTGAGGATGCCGCCCGGGCCCTCGATGCCCACGTTGAAGGTGGCGGTGACGCCCGCGTCGACGCGCACCGGCGCTTCGTCCAGCTGCGGCACCAGCCGCCCGGGCAGCGAGCCCTCGGCGTGCGAGCCCTCCTCGAGCCGGTAGCCGTCGCTGCGGAACTGCATGCCCTTGAAGTCGAACAGGCCGTCGATGGTGACCGCGCCCGCGCGGCCCTGGAAGATCGCCATGTTGCCGTTCCAGGCCTCCGCGTTGCGCCCCGCGATGTCGGTCCATTGCGGCTCGAGATAGCGCCAGTTGCCGTCGCCGCCCGCGACCACGCCGTCGCCGGCCGTGCCGCCGCCGTCCCAGAACTGGTTGGTGCCGACCGCGCCGCCGCTGACCTCCAGCTCCACCGTCGAGCCGCGCACATGCACCGCGTGCGTGAAGCCCGTGGGCATGGCGCCGAGCTCGAGGCCGTTGTCGGCGATGCTGCCGTCGACCCGCATCAGGGTCTGCACGCCGTTGCCGTAGCCCACGCGCTCGCTGACGTCGAGGCTGCCGTCGAGCGTGAGGTTGCCGGCCACGGTGACGAGGTCGCCGGCGCCCGGCACGCCCGGCGTGCCGAGGTCGTAGTGCAGCCGGCTGCCGGGATCGAGTGTCAGGTCGCCGAGCACGGCGAAGGTGCCCACGCCGCCGTCGCCGGGCGCCAGCGTGCCGCCCGCGCGCACCGTGGCCGCCTTCACCTGCCCGAGGCCGCCCAGGGTGGCGCCACTCGCCACCTCGACCGTGCTGCGCGGCAGCGCGCCGTTGACCAGCAGCGTGCCGCCGAGCACGCGCGTGCGGCCGTCGGTGTCGTGCGCGCCGCCGAGCGCCAGGGTGCCGGCGTTCTCCTTGTCGATCGCGATGCTGCCGCCGATGGCGCCGTCGTAGGCCACGCGGCCCGGGCCGCGGTCGAACACCACGCGGCCGAAGCCCGAGAGGTTGCCGGTGATGGAGCCCGCGTTCGCGCCGTCGCCCACGCGCAGCGTGCTGCCCAGCACGATGTCGCCGCCCTGGGTGTTGTCGCCGGTCAGCGTGACCGGGCTCGAGACCTCGAGCCGGCCCGGGCCGGAGATCGCCGCGCCCAGCACCAGCGGCGCCGTGCCGGCGCGCGAGATGGCCAGCGTCGAACCGGGCGTGGCGAGCACGATGCGCTCGGCCACCAGCGCATCGACCGGGGTCTCGCCGATCACCAGCACATGGCCGTCGGCCGTGCCCGCCTGGCCGAGCTGCAGCGTGCCCGCGCTCACGCGCGCGCCCTCGTCGAGCTGCATCAGCCCGGTGCCGCTGCGGCCGATCTGCAGCTCGCCGGCGACGTTGAGCGTGCTGCCCGCGCCGCTCAGCGACACCGTGTTCTCGGTACCGCCGCCGCCCTGCGAGACGAAGCGCGCGGCATTCACGATGCCGCCGCCGCCGATGCGCAGCAGGGTCTGCACGTCGCGGCCGTCGCTGCTGCCGAGGTTGAACAGGCCCGTGTCGAGCCGGCCCGCGCCCTCCACCACCATCAGCGTGCCGTTGGAGGCATCGACCGAGGCCGCGCTGGCCGCGCCCGAGACGATGCCGACGACGGTGCCCGGCACGAGGTTCACGGTCACGGCCGTGCCGGCGCCGGGCACGCCCGCGCTCCAGTTGGCGGCGTTGAACCAGTCGGCGCGCGCCATGTCGGCATAGGGCGGCGCGGAGGTCCACGCGCTCTGCGCGACGGCGCGCGGCAAGGCGGACGCGCACACCAGGCCGGCGACGGCGGCGGCGATCAGGGTCGGCGTGAAGACGGCACGCGGCCGGGAAGCAGGTGTCATGGCGAGGAGGCGCAAAGGGGTGGAACGACCCGTGCGCGCGGGGGCCTGGCGGGCCTGTGCGATGCGCAGCGGGGGCTGCGTTCGAATCTAGGAAAACGGGGCGCGCGGCGCGCCCCATAAAGATGGCGGTTCCTACGCGAGCGGCAACCGCAGCACCACGCGCGTGCCGGGCTCGGCCTTCTCGATGCGCAGCTCGACGCCAGCCTGCGCCGCGCGCTGGCGCATCGAGCGCAGGCCGTTGCCGCGCGCCTCGCCGAGGCCGCAGCCGTCGTCGCGCAGCACGATCTCGATGGCATCGCCACCGACCGTCGTGCTGACCGCCGCGCTGACCGCGAGCACGCGTGCGCGCGCATGCTGCAGCACGTTCGAGATCGCCTCCAGCAGCATGTACTGCAGGTGCCGCGTGGCCTCGTCGGAATCGCAGCGCCAGCGCGGCAGGTTCGCCACCGACCAGTCGAGCGCGAGCCCCGCGGCCTCGATGCGCGGCTGCAGCCGGAAGCGCATGCTCGCGAGCAGCGCGTTGGCGTCGCCGGCCGGCAGGTTGATGGCATCGATCGACAGCCGCAGCTGGTCGAGCGATTCGCGCAGGGTCTGCATCACCTCCGACTTGGTGGCCACGCCGCGCTCGAGCTGCAGCATGGCGGTGATCAGGTGCGCGCCGGCGCCGTCGTGCATGTCGCGCAGGATGCGGGCGCGCTCGGCCGCCACCGCGCTCGCATGCTCGAGCCGGCGCAGCTCGGCATGCTTGTCGGCCAGCTCGGATTCGCGCAGGCGGATGCGGTCCTCGAGCGACAGATGGAGCTGGCGCAGTTCCTCGCGCGTGCGCTGGAAGCGGATGCCCACGATGGCGAGGATCGCGAGGCTCACCAGCACGGCCGCGAACTTGGTCCAGCCGGCCTCGTCGAAGCGCTCGACCAGGAGCCGCGCGATCACGCTGTCGCGCACCAGCGCGACCCAGCCCGCGACCAGGATCAGCAGCATCCAGGCGCGCTCGCCGGCCCGCTGGCGCCAGGTCTCCCAGCCCAGCCGCAGCGACAGCGCGAGCCAGCCGGCCACCAGCAGCAGGATCCAGCCGAGCACCCAGTTCTGCGTCTGCTGCAGCGTGCCGAGCGCCAGCGCCACCGGGCCCAGGCCCAGCACGCCCCAGACCAGCCATTGCTCGCGCCGCGGCCGGCCGTGCCAGACCTCCCGGATCACGAGGTAGGTGGCGATGTGGCCGAGCCAGAACACCGCGAGCACCACCTTGAACCAGCTCGGCCAGGCGAGCAGGCCCTCCTCCCACCAGGTGGCGGCGATGCGCAGGCTCCACAGCGCCTCGCACAGCGCGGCCCAGCCGTAGACGGCCTCGCGCTGCTGCGCCCACAGCATCAGGCAGAACACCGCCACCAGTAGGCTGAACAGCGTGATCACGCGCGGCAGGGTGACATGGCGCCATTCGAGCGCGTCCCACTGCGGCTGCAGCAGGCGCTCGGCGCCCAGGCGCACCGGCGCGATGCCGGCGCGGCGCGAGGGATCGGCGCGCACGGCGATCTCGAGCAGGTTCTCGCCGTCGCGCAGCAGCGAGGGCGGCACGCGCAGCCACAGCGGGCGGCGGTTCGACCAGCCGTCGTTGATCTGCTCGAGCTTGCCGGCGGCCGCGATCACCTGGCCGTTGAGCTTCACGCGGTAGGCGTTGCCGATGCGGCTGACGAGCAGCGCCTGCGGCTCGTCGGCATGGCCCGCGGGCGCGGCGAAGCGGATGCGCACCTGGGCCCAGCCGACGGCGCGCGGCCAGTGGGCGTCCCAGTGCAGCGGCAGCGTGACCTCGGCCGGCGGCGGCGAAGGGCGGCCGACGAAGCGCAGCTGCAGTTCGCCGCGGTCGAGGGCGAGCACCTCGTTGGCGGCCCCCGCCGTGGCGGGCATCAGCAGCACAGCCACCAGCACGAGCACCGGCACGAGAGCGGCGAGCAGCAGGCGGCGCATCAGCCCAGCATGCGCCCCAGCAGCCCCATGCGGCTGGCCTCGAACACGGCCTCGCCGCGCGAATGCACCGCGAGCTTGCTGTAGAGGTTCTTGATGTGGCCCTGCACCGTGTGCTTGGTCACGCCCTGCAGGCGCGCGATTTCGCCGTACGAGTAGCCGCGCGAGATCAGCTCCAGCACCTCGGTCTCGCGCGGGGTCAGCATCATGGCGGCGGCCGGGTCGGGCGCGGCCGCGGGCCGGGCGTCGGCGCCGCCGCGCACGTGCAGCAGCAGCTTGCGCGCGATCATCGGCGAGATCGGCGAGGCGCCGTGCTTGATGTCGACGATCACCTGCGCGATGTCGGCCGGCGAGGAGTCCTTCTGGATGTAGCCCACCGCGCCCGCGCGCACGCAGTCGAGCACCGTGTCCTCGTCGCCGAAGACCGAGACCACCAGCACCTCGCAGGCCGGCTGGCTGCGCACCACCTGGCGCAGCAGCTCGAGCGCATGGCCGTCGGGCAGCGCGAGGTCGGTCAGCAGGATGTCGGCCTGGTGGCTGTCGAACCAGGCCACGGCCTCGGCCATCAGGCCCAGCGAGGCGACCAGCTCGAGCTCGGGATGGGCCGCGATGCAGGCCTCGAAGAAGTGCCGGACCTCGGCATCGTCCTCGAGCAATGCGACGCGCCAGCGCAGCGCGGGGAAGGAAGCGGCGGGGATGGCGGCGGCGTCGGGCATGGCGGTGGCGCCGAGCTTAGTCGGCGCCCCGCGCTTCGCGCCCCCCATTTTCATGGGGTGACCGGGGCGCGTTTCCCGGCCTCAGGGCGCCTCGGTGCCCCGGTCGGGCGAGGAGCCGCTGCGCACCACGCGCTGGTCGTCGTTGAGCACCGCGGTGAACACCATCGGCGAGTTGGGCGGCTGCAGCCAGCGCCATTCCCATTCGTACTCGCGGCGCAGCGGATAGGGCGTGACCTTGGCGGGCTTGCCGAGCATCTTGCGCAGGTCCTCCATCGCCATGCCGTTGGTCACGCGCGCGAAGTTCTCGGGCGTGAGCACCTGGCGCAGCGCGCTCATCTTTCCGTCGGCACCGATGGTGATCATGTAGTTCTTCTGGCCCTGGGGCTGGCGGTTGTATTCGAGCACCCGGCCGCCGGGCGCGTCCCAGACGTTCTCGGGTTCGCCGAAGCGCGCGCGCACGTCGGCCTCGGTCGACACGCCCTCCTCGAGCTGCTCGATGCGCTGCGAATCGCAGCCCGCGACGAGGGCCGCCACCACCGCCAGCCACACGGCCGCCACCCCGATCCGCCAGACTCGTACCTGCCCCATGCCGTCCCCCGGTAAAATTCGCGCCCACAAAGGTTCAGTCTATGTCCATCTTCCGCCGCCCCCACTACACCTCCGAGATCACCAGCTTCATCGACGAGATGAAAACCAAGAAGCCGACGCTCGAGGCGGAACAGCGCGCGGGCCGCGCCCTGCTCTGGGACAAGCACCTCGACCGCGGCCTGCTCGAGGAATACGCGGAAGCCCGCGTACCGCAGCAGCCCTACGTCTACCAGACCCAGGCCAAGTAAGAACATGATGCCGATGCGGCATCCGTCGCCCGCCAATGCTGGGCACGGCGCTACTTTTTCGATAGCGCCTGCCCGATGAGCGGACCGCGCGACGAGGACAGCGACACGCTGGTCGTGGCCATGCCCGAGGTGGTCGACCAGGTCGCGCTCGCCCGGCTCTACGGCGAGCCGCTGTTCGCGATGCCGAAGGACCTGTACATCCCGCCCGAGGCGCTGCAGGTCTTCCTCGAGGCCTTCGAGGGCCCGCTGGACCTGCTGCTGTACCTGATCCGCAAGCAGAACTTCAACATCCTCGACATCCCGATGGCCGCGCTGACGCGGCAATACCTGAGCTACGTCGACGAGATCCGCCAGACCAACCTCGAGCTCGCGGCGGAATACCTGCTGATGGCCGCGATGCTGATCGAGATCAAGTCGCGCATGCTGCTGCCGCCCAAGAAGGCGGCCGAGGGCGAGGAAGCCGAGGACCCGCGCGCCGAGCTCGTGCGCCGGCTGCTCGAGTACGAGCAGACCAAGCTGCAGGCCGCCTCGCTCAACGCGATGCCGACCTACGGGCGCGACTTCTGGCGCGCCCAGGTCTACATCGAGCAGTCGCTCAAGCCGCGCTTCCCCGAGGTGGCGGTGGTCGACCTGCGCGATGCCTGGGCCGACATCATGAAGCGCGCCAAGCTCGTGCAGCACCACAAGATCTCGCGCGAGGAGCTCAGCGTGCGCGAGCACATGAGCATCGTGCTGCGCCACCTGCAGGGCCAGCGCTTCGTGGAGTTCGAGAAGCTGTTCGACGTCTCGCGCGGCGCGCCGGTGATGGTCGTGACCTTCATCGCGATGCTCGAGCTGGCCAAGGAAACGCTGATCGAGATCACGCAGGCCGAGGCCTTCGCGCCGATCTACGTGCGGCTGGCCTACTCCCCAGCCTGAGTCCCATGCGGCCCACCTCCTTCGCGCGCCGCCCGGCGGCGCGGCAACTTCCTCTCACCCTGCCGTCGGGCCGGACCGGTGCGCTGCCGCACCACCGATCCTGACCCTCGTCCCTTCCCGCGCGCCATGGCCTCCTCCCTCGATTTCGACGTCCTCATCGTCGGCAGCGGCCTCGCCGGGCTCTCTGCGGCCCTGCTGCTGGCGCCCACGCACCGCGTGGCGGTGCTGACCAAGCGCGCGCTGGCCGACGGCTCGAGCGCCTGGGCCCAGGGCGGCATCGCGGCGGTGCTGGCCGCGGGCGACAGCTTCGATGCCCATGTCGACGACACGCTGGTGGCCGGCGCCGGCCTGTGCGATGCGGCCGCCACGCGCTTCGTGGTCGAGCACGCGCCCGAGGCCATCGGCTGGCTGCGCGAGCTCGGCGTGCCCTTCTCCGAGGAGGACGGCGACCTGCACCTCACGCGCGAGGGCGGCCACAGCCAGCGCCGCATCGTGCACGTGACCGACGCCACCGGCGCGGCCGTGCAGCAGGTGCTGATCGAGCGCGTGCGCCGCACGCCCAACGTGACGCTGTTCGAGCACCACACGCTGGTCGACCTGGTCGCCGGCGAGCGGCTCGGTGCGCCCGAGGCGGGCTGCGCGGGCCTCTACGCGCTCGACGACGCCAGCGGCGAGGTGCTGGCCTTCCGCGCGCCGCACACCATCCTGGCCACGGGCGGCGCGGGCAAGGTCTACCTCTACACCACCAACCCCGACACCGCCACCGGCGACGGCATCGCGGCCGCCTGGCGCGCGGGCTGCCGGGTGTCGAACATGGAGTTCATCCAGTTCCACCCGACCTGCCTCTACCACCCGCATGCCAAGTCCTTCCTGATCAGCGAGGCGGTGCGCGGCGAAGGCGGGCTGCTCAAGTTGCCCGACGGGACCCGCTTCATGCCGCGGCACGACGGGCGCGCCGAACTCGCGCCGCGCGACGTGGTGGCGCGCGCGATCGACTTCGAGATGAAGAAGCATGGCCTGGACTGCGTGCACCTCGACATCTCGCACCAGAGCCCGGATTTCCTGCGCGCGCATTTCCCGAACATCCTCGCGCGCTGCGCCGAACTCGGCATCGACATCACGCGCGAGCCTATTCCCGTGGTGCCGGCGGCCCACTACACCTGCGGCGGCGTGGTCACCGACCTGGCAGGCCGCACCGACCTGCCGGGCCTCTACGCGATCGGCGAGACCGCCTGCACCGGGCTGCACGGCGCGAACCGGCTGGCCAGCAATTCGCTGGTGGAGTGCATGGTGTTCGCGCGCGCGGCGGCCGCGGCCATCGGCGCCGCGCCGGCGCGCGAAGCGGTGGCGCTGCCGGCCTGGGATGCGAGCCAGGTGACCGATGCCGACGAGGCGGTGGTGATCTCGCACAACTGGGACGAGCTGCGCCGCTTCATGTGGGACTACGTGGGCATAGTGCGCACCAACAAGCGCCTGGAGCGCGCCAGCCACCGCATCGCGCTGCTGCAGGCCGAGATCCACGAGTTCTACGCCAATTTCCACGTCACGCGCGACCTGCTCGAACTGCGCAACCTGGTGCAGGTGGCCGAGCTGATCGTGCGTTCCGCGCAGGCCCGCCACGAGAGCCGGGGCCTGCATTTCAGCCGCGACTATCCTTCGCTCGCCGAGCCCACCGCGCCCACGGTGCTGGTACCGGCCGACCGATAGACCCACCCGTTCCCGCCTTCTTCAACCCAGGATGCCCGGCCACCGACGCCCGCAGGGAGAAACCCAACCATGTCCAACGCCTCCACCCCGAACGAAGCCACCACTGCCACGCCCTACGGCACGCTGCCGCCGGCCTCGCAGCCCGCCACGCGCAAGCCGCTCGGCCTGCCGCGGCTGGCCGAGCTGCATGCGCGCGGCGAGAAGATCGCGATGCTCACGGCCTACGACGCCACCTTCGCGGCCGTGGCCGATGCCGCGGGCGTCGAATGCCTCCTGGTCGGCGATTCGCTCGGCATGGTCTGCCAGGGCCTGTCGAGCACGGTCGGCGTCACGCTCGAGACCATGCGCCACCACACCGACAGCGTCTCGCGCGGGCTGCGGCGCGTGCAGGGCACGGCCTGGCTGATCGCCGACCTGCCCTTCGGCAGCTACCAGGAGTCGCGCGAACAGGCGCTGCGCAGCGCCACCGTGCTGATGCAGGCCGGCGCCCACATGGTGAAGCTCGAGGGCGGCGGCTGGACCACCGAGACCGTGCGCTTCCTGGTCGAGCGCGGCATCCCGGTGTGCGCGCACCTGGGCCTGACGCCGCAGACCGTGCATGCGCTCGGCGGCTACCGCGTGCAGGGCAAGGGCGACGCCGCCGCGGCCCGGCTGCGCGAGGAAGCCCAGGCGCTGCAGGACGCGGGCGCCGCGATGCTGGTGCTCGAGATGGTGCCGGCCGCGCTGGCCACCGCGCTCACGGCCGAACTCACGCGCTGCGCCACCATCGGCATCGGTGCCGGCCGCGGCACCGCGGGCCAGGTGCTCGTGCTGCACGACATGCTGGGCCTGAACCTGGGCCGCATGCCGAAGTTCGTGCGCAACTTCATGGACGGCGCCGGCGGCATTCCGCAGGCGCTCGCGGCCTATGTGCGCGCCGTCAAGGACGGCAGCTTTCCCGACGACCGGCTGCACGCCTGGTAAGCCCCCCCTCTTCTTTTTTCCATCGTTCCAAGGAGGACCGCCTCATGTTCATCGCCCGCACCATCCCCGAGCTGCGCGACCACCTGGCGCGCTTCGAGCGCCCTGCCTTCGTGCCGACCATGGGCAACCTGCACGACGGCCACATCGCGCTGGTCACGCAAGCGAAGCCGCTGGGCGACGCCACCGTCGCGAGCATCTTCGTGAACCGGCTGCAGTTCCTGCCGCATGAAGATTTCGACACCTATCCGCGCACCTGGGACAGCGACTGCGCCAAGCTGGAAGCCGCCGGCTGCGACGTGCTGTTCGCGCCCGACGAGAAGGCGCTCTATCCCGAGCCCCAGACCTGCAAGGTGCATCCCGACCCGGCGCTGGCCGACATCCTCGAGGGCCACTTCCGGCCCGGCTTCTTCGTCGGCGTGTGCACCGTGGTGATGAAGCTGTTCAGCTGCGTGCAGCCGCGCGTGGCGGTGTTCGGCAAGAAGGACTACCAGCAGCTGATGATGATCCGCCACCTGGTGCGGCAGTTCGCGCTGGCTATCGAGATCGTGGGCGGCGAGACGCGCCGCGCCGACGACGGCCTCGCGCTCTCCTCGCGCAACGGCTACCTGAGCGAAGGCGAGCGCGCCGAGGCGGTGCAGCTCTCGCGCGCGCTCAAGGAGATCGCCGAGGCCGTGCGCGGCGGCGGCGAGCTCGCGGCGATCGAGGCGCGCGCGATGCAGGCACTGGCCCAGCGCGGCTGGCAGCCCGACTACCTGACGGTGCGCCGCCGCCTCGACCTGCAGCCGCCGGCCGCGCTCGACGGCACCGAGCCGCTGGTGGCGCTCGCGGCCGCGCGCCTGGGCAGCACGCGGCTGATCGACAACCTCGAGATCGAGCCCTGGGCGGCGACGCGATGAGCTATAGCGTCAAGGAGATCTTTTACACGCTGCAGGGCGAGGGCGGCCAGGCCGGCATGCCGGCCGTGTTCTGCCGCTTCGCGGGCTGCAACCTCTGGAGCGGCCGCGAGGCCGACCGCGCCAGCGCGGTCTGCCGTTTCTGCGACACCGATTTCGTCGGCACCGATGGCACGCTGGGCGGCAAGTTCAAGGAGGCCGATGCGCTGGCCGACACCATTGCCGCGCAGTGGCCCGCCGACGATGCCGGCCACCGCCTCGTGGTGCTGACCGGCGGCGAGCCGCTGCTGCAGGTCGACGCCGCGCTGATCGATGCGCTGCATGCGCGCGGCTTCCGCATCGCCGTCGAGAGCAACGGCACTGTGGCCGCGCCCGAGGGCATCGACTGGCTCTGCATCAGCCCCAAGGCCGGCGCGCCCTGGGTGCAGCGGCGCGGCCAGGAACTCAAGCTGGTGTGGCCGCAGGAGGGCATCGACCTCGACGCGATGGCGCGCAGCGGCGAGTTCGCGCACCGCTTCCTGCAGCCCATGGACGGCCCGCGGCAGGCCGCCCACACCGCGCTGTGCATCGACGCCTGCCTGCGCCAGCCGCTGTGGCGCCTCAGCGTGCAGACCCACAAGTTCACCGGCATCCGCTGATGCGCTGATGCCCGCTTTCCTGTTGCTCCGTTTCCCATGCGATTCACGATCAGCCAACGCTTCTTCTTCGACGCCGCCCACACCCTGAAACGCGAGATCGAGGCCGAAGGCAGCCGCCGCATCCACGGCCACACCTACCACGCCGAGGTCTGGCTCGCGGGCGAGCGCGATCCCGCGACCGGCATGGTGATCGACCTGGGCCTGCTGCGGCGGCGGCTCGAGGACGTGCGCGATCGGCTCGACCACCGGCTGCTCGACGAGGTGCCGGGGCTGCATCCGCCGACGCTGGAGAACCTGTGCCTGTTCATCGCCGAGGCGCTGGGCGAGCTTCAGGCTTCGCTGGCGCGCGTGCGGGTGTGGCGGGAGGCGCTCGGCGATTCCTGCACGCTGGAGTTCTGAACCGCCGGCAAGTCTTCGTCCACGACGAAACGCATCTCGCGCCAGCGCACGAAGCGCGACTTCTTCACCAGCCTGTAGCCGAGCCAGGTCAGCAGGAACAGCGGGATGCCGATGTAGGTGGCGATCGCCCCGCCCCAGTCGATCCGTCCCTGCGTGAAGGCCTGGTAGTTCTGCCCGAGCGTGATGAGAAGGCACAGCACGAAGGCGATCACCGGCCCGAAGGGAAACAGCCCCGCGCGATAGGGCAGCCGCGCGAGGTCGTGCCCCTGCAGCACGTAGCCGCGGCGAAACCGGTAGTGGCACACGGCGATGCTGAGCCAGACGATGAACTCGGTCATGCCCGCCGTGTTGAGCAGCCAGATGTAGACCACCTGCGGGCTGAAGATCGCGCTGAACAGGCACAGGCAGGCCAGCGCGGTGGTGCACATCAGCGCATTGAAGGGCACGCCCGCGCGCGTGAGCCGGGCCAGCGCGCGCGGCGCCTTGCCCTCGACCGCGAGGTTGAACAGCATGCGCGTGGCGGCGTACATGCCGGAGTTGCCGGCCGACAGCACCGACGTGAGGATCACGGCATTCATCACCGTGGCCGCCGACAGCAGCCCCGCGCGCTGGAACACCAGCGTGAACGGGCTCACCGCGATGTCGCTGACCTCGCTGCGCAGCAGGTGCGGATCGGTGTAGGGGATCAGGAAGCCGATCACCACGATGGCCAGCACGTAGAACAGCAGGATGCGCCAGAACACCTGCCGCACCGCGCGCGGCACATTGCGCTTCGGATCCTCCGATTCGCCCGCCGCCACGCCCACGAGCTCGGTGCCCTGGAACGAGTAGGCCACGATCATCGCCACGCCGATCAGGGTGGCGAAGCTGCCGGCGAACGGTGCGTCGCCCGTGTGCCAGTTGGAGAAGCCGACGTTCTCCGCGCCACGGACGATGCCCAGCAGCATGGCGACGCCGGTCACGATGAAGCCGATCACGGCCACCACCTTGATGAGCGCGAACCAGTACTCGCTCTCGCCGAAGCCCCGGGCCGAGAAGGCATTGAGCCCGACCATCAGCAGCAGGAACAGCAGGCTCCACACGATGCCGGGCATGCCGGGCCACCAGTAGGCCATGACCAGTTGCACCGCCACCAGGTCGACCGCGACCACGATCGCCCAGCTGAACCAGAAATTCCAGCCGAGCGCGAAGCCGAAGCCCTCCTCCACGTAGCGCGAGGCATAGGTCGAGAACGAGCCCGCCACCGGCATGAAGGCCGCGAGCTCGCCGAGGCTGGTCATGATGAAGTAGACCATCGCGCCGACGACCAGGTAGGTCAGCAGCGCGCCGCCGGGTCCGGCCTGCGCGATGGCCGAGCCCGAGGCGACGAACAGGCCGGTGCCGATCGCGCCGCCGATGGCGATCATGGACAGATGGCGCGCCTTGAGCACGCGATGCAGGCCGGCGGGCTCGGCGCGGGGCGCCGGCGCGGAAGAAGAAGGCATGGGCAGTCTCTTTGTCTCGTTGGCGCACCGCCGGCCCGCGGGCCGCGGCGATGCCGTCTTGTTGTGATGCGCGAACCGGCGCGTTGCCGGCTAGCGTTGCCGCGCGGAAGGCACCAGGGTGCTCTTGCCGAACAGGCTTTCCGTCAGGTCGACGACCAGCTCGGCGGTCTGGTTGCGCAGGTCGAGCGCCGGGTTCAGCTCGACGATGTCGAGCGAGCCGAGGCGGCCGGTGTCCGCGATCATCTCCATGCACAGCTGGGCTTCGCGGTAGTTGGGACCGCCGCGCACCGTGGTGCCCGTGCCCGGCGCGATCTCGGGGTCGAGGAAGTCCACGTCGAAGCTCACATGCAGGTGCACCTCGTCGCCCGCCACGCCTTCGAGGGCCCGGCGCATGGTCTCGCGCATGCCGAGCTCGTCGATGGCGCGCATGTCGTAGACCTCGATGCCGAGCTCGCGGATCATGCGTTGCTCCGACGCGTCGACGCTGCGCAGGCCGACCTGGCACAGCGCATCGGGGCGGATGGCGGGCACCGTGTCCGACAGCGCCGAGAGGCTGGGCGGCCCGAGCCCGCAGAGGCTGGCCACCGGCATGCCGTGGATGTTGCCCGAGGGCGAGACCTCGGGCGTGTTGCAGTCCGAGTGCGCATCGAGCCAGAGGATGCGCAGGCGCCGGCCGCGCGCGCGGCAATGGCGGGCCACGGCGCTGATGGAGCCGATCGCCAGGTGGTGGTCGCCGCCGAGCAGGATCGGCAGGCGCTCCGCGCCCAGTTCGGCCGCCACGGCATCGTGCACGGCCTGGTTCCAGCGCACGCACTCGGCGAGGTTGCGCAGGCCGTCCACGCGCTCGCCCTGCGGATTGGGCGGGCCTGCGAGGTTGCCGATGTCCCGCACGTCGATGCCGAAGCGGCGCAGCGCCGGACTGAGCTGCGCGACTCGCAGCGCATCGGGGCCCATGGCGGCGCCGAGCCGGCTCGCGCCCGCGTCGGTCGGAGCACCGATCAGCGTGACGGCACACTTGCTCATCGAAGTACCTTCGTGCTTCGCACTGCGGTGCGAGCTTGCTTGGGAGCGGCCCGGCGCGGCGCTCATGCCGCCACCGCCGTGCGCGCGGCCACTGCCGACTCGGCCGCGGCCGGCGGCTGCAGCAGCGCGTAGAGGTTCTTCGGATCCGCCAGCTCGGGGATCAGCTCCAGCCGCTCGAGCACGCCGGCGGCGCCGGCCAGCGCGCGCATATAGCGCAGCGCCGAATAGTCCTCGAGCGCGAAGCCCACCGAGTCGAACACCGTGATCTGCGCGGCCGAGGTCCGCCCGGGTGCCTCGCCGCGCAGCACGCGCCAGAACTCGGTGACCTCGAAGTCCGCGGGCATCTGCTGCAGGTCGCCCTCGATGCGGGTCTGCGGCTCGTACTCGACGAACACGCGGCCCTTGCGCAGCACCCCGGCCGCGAGCTCGGTCTTGCCGGGGCAGTCGCCGCCGACCGCGTTGACGTGCATGCCAGGCATGACCTGGTGGCCGCCGAGGATGGTGGCGTAGGCCTTGTCGGCCGTGACCGTGGTCACGATGTCGGCGCCGCTCAGCGCCTCGTCGGTGCTGCCGCAGCACACCACCTCGAGCGCGTGCGGCGCCAGGTTGGCGGCCAGCTTGCGCGTGGCGGCCGGGTCGACGTCGTACAGCCGCAGCTGGCGGATGCCCAGCAGGCCGTGGAAGGCGAGCGCCTGGAATTCGCTCTGCGCGCCGTTGCCGATCAGCGCCATGGTGCGGCTGTCGGGGCGCGCCAGCCGGCGCGCGACCATGACCGAGGTGGCGGCGGTGCGCAGCGCGGTAGTCAGCGTGAGCTCGCTGATGAACTCGGGCATGCCGGTGTCCACGCTGGCCAGCGCGCCGAAGGCCATCACCGTCGGCAGGCCGCTGCGCGTGTTGATCGGATGGCCGTTGACGTACTTGAAGGCGAACTCGCGGTCGTCCGAGACCGGCATCAGCTCGATCACGCCATGCGGCGAATGGTTGGCGGTGCGCGCGGACTTCTCGAAGTCCTGCCAGCGCCCGAAATCCTCTTCCAGAGCCTGCGCCATGCCGCGCATGGTTTCGACCACGCCGGTGCGCCGGACCAGTTCGGCGGCGCGCGTGGGGCTCAGGAAGAAGGTCTCGAGGTGGTGGGGCGCCGCGTTTCGCGCCGTGTGTTTTCGTGTCATTCGCTCATCTCCTGGTTGGGACGTTCAAAGGCTCCCACAGAAGAAGATCAAATCAAATCGCCAAGACTGCCTTTAATATGGTAATAGTCGATCAATTTGAATGATCCATTTGCCGAAATGAACGATCTCGACGCGAAGCTCATCGCGCAGCTGCACCACAACGCGCGCGCCAGCGTGGCCACCCTCGCGGCCCGCCTCGGGGTCTCGCGCGGCACCGTGACCAACCGCATCCGCAAGCTCGAGGACGCCGGCGTGATCGTGGGCTACACGGTGCGGCTGCGGCCCGAGACCGAACTCAGCGGCCTCACGGCATGGATGAGCATCTCCGTCGAGGGCAACGACACGCGCCGCATCACGGCCTCGCTGCTGGGCGAGCCCGGCGTGGCCTCGCTGCACAGCACCAACGGCCGCTGGGACCTGCTGGCCGAGCTGCAGGTTGGCAGCCTGGTCGAGCTGGCCCACGTGCTGGAACGCATCCGGCTGATCAAGGGCATCAGCAACAGCGAGACCAGCATCCACCTCGAAACCATCAAGGCGCCGCTGCGCAAGGAAAGCCGGACGCCGAAGCCGGCCTGACGAAATGACGCGGCACCGGTGGCGAAATGCACGCAACCGGCGCCAAGCGCGCATTCGGCGCCCTGTGTTCTGCCCGGCGCCCGTGTCACGCTCGGTGCGTTTTTTTCTTCGACACCACAGGGAGGACTCCAGCTTGAAAACCCATTCGACCCCACGCCGCTTCGCGGCCATCGCCGGCGCCACGGCCGCGCTGCTGCTCGCCGCGGGCTGCGCCCAGACGCAGGCCCCGCCCGCCGCCGCGGGCGCCGGCACGAACAACCTGCTGATCGGCGCCGTGGCCTGGAAGCAGACCGCGGCCGAGTACCGCGCGCTCTATCACCAGGGCTTCAACGTGGCGCGCATGCACGTGGAAGCGGCGCTGCAGAAGCGCCGCCCGGGCGACAAGCCGCTGGCGGTGGTGACCGACATGGACGACACGATCCTGCTGCCGCTGGCCTACTGGGGCTACCTGATCAACGAGGGCCAGGACTTCTTCGACGATCCGAAGTGGGACGCGTGGATCCCGAAGAACCAGATCGTGCCCTCGCCCGGCTCGCAGGAGTTCCTGCGCTTCTGCCGGGAGAACGGCGTAGAGGTGTTCTACGTGACCAGCCGCGAACAGGGCGAACGCACCTACGAATACGCGATGGAACACCTCAAGGTGCTGGGCGCGCCCTATGCCGACAAGGAGCACCTGACCGTGCTGCGCGACAGCAGCAACAAGCAGCCGCGGCAGGAGCAGATCGCGCAGCAGTTCGACGTGGTGGTCTACCTCGGCGACAACCTCAACGACTTCCGGCGCAAGTACTACGTGAAGAACGTCGACCAGCGGATCCAGGCGATGGAAGCCGACCGCGAGCAGTTCGGCCGCAAGTACGTGCTGTTCCCGAACCCGACCGACGGCCACTGGATGGCCGCGATCTTCGGCGACTCGGAGCCGCCGGCGAGCGACGCCAACCGCCAGCTGTTCAGGAAGGCCGCGACCCGCTCCGCCTGGGACGGGCGCTGAGGGGCTTCGTCAGGCCGCGCCGATCCCCGCCACCAGGCTGCCCGGCGCGATGCCATTCTTCAGCCCGGCCGTGAAGGCCAGCATGCGGTCGATCGGCACGCGCGCGCGCAGGCCCAGCGCCGGGTCGACGTGGATCTCGCCGGCACCGGTCTCGAGCGCGTTCGCGAGGTCGGCCAGCCCGTTCATCGCCATCCACGGGCAATGCGCGCAGCTCTTGCAGGTGGCGCCGTTGCCGGCCGTGGGGGCCTCGATGAAGGTCTTGCCCGGATTGAGCGTGCGCAGCTTGTGCAGCATGCCGTTGTCGGTCGCGACGATGAACTCGGTCGCGTCGAGCTGGCGCGCGGCGTTGAGGATCGCCGAGGTCGAGCCCACGGCATCGGCCAGCGCGATCACCTCGGCCGAGGATTCGGGATGCACCAGCACCTTGGCGCGCGGATGGGCCTGCTTGAGCAGCTCGAGCTCGAGCGCCTTGAATTCGTCGTGCACGATGCAGGCGCCGTTCCAGCTCACCATGTCGGCACCGGTCTGGCGCTGGATGTAGTCGCCGAGGTGGCGGTCGGGGCCCCAGAGGATCTTGCGGCCCTGCGCATGCAGCGCGCCCACCACGTCGAGCGCGCAGCTCGAGGTGACGAGCCAGTCGGCGCGCGCCTTCACGGCGGCGCTGGTGTTGGCGTAGACGACCACGGTGCGGTCGGGATGGGCGTCGCAGAAGGCGCTGAATTCGTCGACCGGGCAGCCCAGGTCGAGCGAGCAGTTGGCGTCGAGGTCGGGCATCAGCACCCGCTTCTCGGGCGACAGGATCTTGGCGGTCTCGCCCATGAAGCGCACGCCCGACACCACCAGCGTGCCGGCCGCATGGTCGCGGCCGAAGCGCGCCATCTCGAGCGAATCGCTGACGATGCCGCCGGTTTCCTCGGCCAGGTCCTGCAGGTCGGGGTGGACGTAGAAGTGCGACACCATGACCGCGTTGCGCTCGCGCAGCAGGCGGCGGATGCGCTCCTTGAGCGCCTCTCGCTCGGTGGGCGTGGGCTCGGGCGGCACGCGGGCCCAGGCGCGGCGGGTGTCGCAGACGCTCCCTTCGGCCGGCTGTTCGTACTCGACATCGATGACGGCGGAGGAAGCCATATGCGCGTCTCCCTCAGCGGTCCTGGAAGCGCATCGAGAAATCGATGGCCTTGACGTCCTTGGTCAGCGCACCGACCGAGATCCGGTCGACGCCGGTCTCGGCCAGTTCGCGCAGGCCCTCGAGCGTGACGCCGCCCGAGATCTCGAGCACCGCGCGGCCTTCGCCGGCGGCGTCGTTGATGCGCACCGCCTCGCGCAGGGTGGGCAGGTCCATGTTGTCGAGCAGCACCATGCGCGCGCCGGCGTCGAGCGCCTCGCGCAGCTGCGCCAGGGTCTCGACCTCGATCTCGACGAAGTCGGCGCGTTCGGCCGCCGGGGCCACGGCGCGCAGCGCGGCGGCCACGCCACCGGCCGCGGCGATGTGGTTTTCCTTGATCAGCACGGCGTCGTACAGGCCGATGCGGTGGTTGAGGCCGCCGCCGGTGCGTACCGCGTACTTCTGCGCCAGGCGCAGGCCCGGCAGGGTCTTGCGCGTGTCGACGATGCGCGCGCGCGTGCCCTCGACGATGTCGCTGTAGAGCGCGGCCTTGGTCGCCACGGCGCTCAGCAGTTGCAGGAAGTTGAGCGCGGTGCGCTCGGCGGTCAGCAGCGCGCGGGCCGAGCCTTCCATCTCGAGCACGACCTGGTTCGGCTCGCAGCGTCCGCCCTCGGCGCAGCGCCAGTCGATGCGCACCTGCGGATCGAGCTGCGCCAGCGTGGCCTCGACCCAGGGCGCGCCGCACAGCACGGCCGGCTCGCGCACCAGCACGCGCGCCTGGGCGCGGCGGCCGGCATCGACCAGGGAGGCGGTGAGGTCGCCGTCGGCGACGTCCTCCTGCAGTGCGCGGGCCGCATCGGCCTGGGCCAGCGCGGCGATGGCCGGCGCGGAGAAATCGAAACGGGAACGCATGGGGCGGCTTGTCTTCCGGATGTTGTTATGGGGGCGGCCGGACCGATTCGGGCACCGGGTCGCGCCCGGTCAGCGCGGCCACGGCGTCGGCGGGGCTCACGCGGCCGTCGAGCAGCGCGACCACGCCTTCGGCGATGGGCATTTCCACGCCCAGCCCGCGCGCGCGCTGCACCACGGTGCGGGCGCAGTAGACGCCCTCGGCCACGTGGCCCAGCGAATCGACCGCCTGCGCCAGGGTGCGGCCCTGGGCCAGCAGCAGGCCGACCTTGCGGTTGCGCGACAGGTCGCCGGTGGCGGTGAGCACCAGGTCGCCCAGGCCCGACAGGCCCATGAAGGTGTCGGTGCGGGCGCCGAGCGCGAGGCCGAAGCGGGTCATCTCGGCCAGGCCGCGCGTGATCAGCGCGGCGCGCGCATTGAGGCCCAGCGCGAGGCCGTCGCACAGGCCGGTGGCGATGGCCAGCACGTTCTTGACCGCGCCGCCGACCTCGACGCCGACGATATCGTCATTGGCATAGACGCGCAGCGCGGGGCCATGGAAGGCGTCGACCAGCGCGTCGCGCACGGCGGCATGCGGGCTGGCCGCGACCAGCGCGGTCGGGCGGCCCTCGGCCACTTCCTGCGCGAAGCTCGGGCCGCTGAGCACGCCGGCCAGCAGATCGGGCGCGACCTGCGCGCGGATCTCGTGCGCCAGCAGGCCGAAGGAGGAGGCGGTGGTGTTCGCGGCCTGCGCGGGCTCCACGCCCTTGCAGAGCCAGGCGACCGGCACGCGGGTGCCGCTGTCGCGCAGGGTCTCGAGCTGCCGGCGCAGCGCGGCCATGGGCGTGGCCACGATGACCAGGTCGGCGCCGGCCTGCGCCTGGCCGATGCCACCCGCGCGCACCGCGAGCGAGGCCGGCAAGGCCAGCCCCGGCAGGTAGCGGGTGTTCTCGCGGGCCCGGGAGATGGTCTCGGCCTGGGCCGCGTCGCGGGCCCACAGCGTGACCTCGTGGCGGGCGGCCGCATTGACGGCCACCGCCGTGCCCCAGGCGCCGGCGCCATGAACGCAGATCTTCATCGGCGTCGCGGCGTTGCGTGCCGTCAGGCTTATTGCGTGACGATGGGCGAAGGCTGGCCGGCGGCCTGGGCCTGCTGCTGCTCGTACATGGCCTGGAAGTTGATCTCGGCCAGGTGCACGGGCGGGAAGCCGCCGCGCTGGATCACGTCGGCCACGTTGCCGCGCAGGTAGGGGTAGACGATCTGCGGGCAGGCGATGCCGAGGATCGGGCCCATCTGGTCTTCGGGCAGGTTGCGGATCTCGAAGATGCCGGCCTGCTTGGCTTCGACCAGGAACACGGTCTTGTCGCCGATCTTGGTCTGCACGGTGGCGGACACCGACACCTCGAAGATGCCGTCGGCCACGGGCTGGGCGTCCACGCCGAGCTGGATGTCGACGGTGGGCTGTTCCTGTTCCAGCAGGATCGCGGGCGAGTTGGGTTGTTCGAGCGACAGGTCCTTGAGGTAGACGCGCTGGATCTGGAACACGGGATCTTGGGCTTGCTGGTCGGCCATGGCTGAACTTTCGAGGGTCAAAACAAGGCCCGCCGGGGAATGGTTTCCCGCGGCGGGCCGCAGATGGTGAACGGGCGATTATCGCCCGGCGATGTGACGGCTACGGACCGGCGGTCGGCCGGCCTTGAATCAGGCCGCCTGGCCCTGCAGCAGCGGCACCAGGCCGCCGCGGCTGTCGAGCGCCATCAGGTCGTCGCAGCCGCCCACGTGGGTGTCGCCGATGAAGATCTGCGGCACCGTGCGGCGCTGGGTGATCTCCATCATGGCCATGCGCGCCTGGGGATCGCTGTCGATGCGGATCTCCTCGATCTGCTCGACGCCCTTGGACTTGAGGATCTGCTTGGCGCGTGTGCAGTAGGGGCACACGGCGGTGGTGTACATCTTGACGGCTTGCATGGTTCGTATCTCGGTGGGGTTCAGGCCTTTTCAACCGGCAGGTTAGCCGCTTTCCACGCCTTGAGCCCGCCGGACACCGCTTGGGCCTGCTCGTAACCCAGCTTCTTGGCCGCGGCCACCGCGCGCTGCGCGCGCGAGCCGTTCTCGCACACCAGCAGCAGCGGCACGTTCTTGTTCTTGACCGTGGAGGCCAGCTTTTCCTCGAGCTGGGCCAGCGGCACGTTCTTCGCGCCGATCATGTGGCCGGCGGCGTATTCCTCGGGATCGCGCAGGTCCACCAGCACCGCGCGCTCGCGGTTGATGAGGTGCACCGCCGCGTCGGCCGTCAGCGTGCCGCCCCCCGCGCCGCGAATCAGCGGCCAGGCCAGCATGGCGCCCGAGCTGAGCACGATCAGGACCAGCATCCAGTTCGCGGTGACGAATTCGATCAATTTCACGGGGGTTCCTTGGAGAGAGGCAAACCCGGGATTTTAGAATGTCGGGTTTACAAAGCGCTGCCAAAGGCCTCCGACATGCACAAACTGGTACTGATCCGCCACGGCGAATCGACCTGGAACCTCGAAAACCGCTTCACCGGCTGGACCGACGTCGACCTGACCGAGACCGGCGTCGAGCAGGCCAAGCAGGCGGGCCGGCTGCTGAAGGCCGAGGGCTACGACTTCGACGTGGCCTACACCAGCGTGCTCAAGCGCGCCACCCGCACCCTGTGGCACACGCTCGACGAACTCGACCGTACCTGGCTGCCGGTGGTGCATTCGTGGCGCCTCAACGAACGCCACTACGGCGGCCTGCAGGGCCTGAACAAGGCCGAGACGGCCAAGAAGTACGGCGACGAGCAGGTGCTGGTCTGGCGCCGCAGCTACGGCACCCCGCCGCCGCCGCTGGAAGCCGACGACCCGCGCAGCGAGCGCGGCGACGTGCGCTACGCCAAGCTCGCGCCCGAGCAGATCCCGCTGACCGAATGCCTGAAGGACACGGTGGCGCGCGTGTTGCCGTTCTGGAACGAGTCGATGGCCCCGGCCATCCGCACCGGCCGCCGCCTCGTGGTGGCGGCGCACGGCAACTCGATCCGCGCGCTGGTGAAGTACCTGGACGGCATCTCGGACGACGACATCGTCGGCCTGAACATCCCGAACGGCATTCCCCTGGTGTACGAGCTCGACGACGATCTCAAGCCGCTGCGGCACTACTACCTGGGCGATGCCGCCGCCGCCGAGAAAGCCGCCGCCGCGGTCGCCTCGCAAGGCAAAGGCTGAAGCCGCGCTGTAGAAAAACCGTGCCCGCCGCTCCACCCGTGGAACCCCGGCGGGCAATTTGTTTCCAAGCTGTGTATATTGGTTCGACAGCCGACAAGGACACTTACCCATGGGCCAGAAACTCAAGATCACCGGCTGGGTCGCCGCCGGCGCCGTCGCAGGCGTCCTGACCACCGCCTCGCTGCAGACCGTCGCGCGCGGCT
This sequence comes from Variovorax sp. FG153, assembly GCF_057809595.1. Classification (NCBI taxonomy): domain Bacteria; kingdom Pseudomonadati; phylum Pseudomonadota; class Betaproteobacteria; order Burkholderiales; family Comamonadaceae; genus Variovorax; species Variovorax sp. FG153. The sequence continues at coordinate 46,759 of NZ_JBMDKG010000014.1, read as the reverse complement.
CGCTCGCGCCACTGCCGCTCGAGGAACTGCAGCAACTCGCTGCCGTGTTCGGCATGGTCAAGAGCGACTACGTCGAACCGGTCGACGAGAAGAAGCTGATTTCCGACGCCATCTCCGGCATGGTCGCCGGGCTCGACCCGCATTCCCAGTACTTCGACAAGAAGTCCTTCAAGGAATTCAGGGAAGGCACCACCGGCCGCTTCGTCGGCGTGGGCATCGAGATCTCGCAGGAAGACGGCCTGATCAAGGTGGTCTCCCCGATCGAGGGCTCGCCCGCGTTCCGCGCCGGCCTCAAGCCCAATGACCTGATCACCAAGATCGACGACACCGCGGTGCGCGGCCTGTCGCTCAACGAGGCGGTCAAGCGCATGCGCGGCGAGGCCAACACCAAGGTGCTGCTGACGATCTTCCGCAAGGACGAGAGCCGTACCTTCCCGGTCACGATCACGCGCGAGGAAATCCGCACCCAATCGGTGCGCGGCAAGATGATCGAGCCGGGCTACGGCTGGATCCGCCTGTCGCAGTTCCAGGAGCGCACGGTCGACGACTTCGTGAAGAAGATCGACGACCTGTACAAGGAAGACCCGAACCTCAAGGGCCTGGTGCTCGACCTGCGCAACGACCCGGGCGGCCTGCTCGACGCGGCCGTGGCGGTATCGGCGGCCTTCCTGCCCGAGAACGCCACGGTGGTCACCACCGACGGCCAGCTCGCCGAGAGCAAGGCGGTCTACAAGGCGGCGCCCGAGTTCTATCAGCGCCGCTCCGGCAGCGACCCGCTGCGCAGCCTGCCGGCCGCGCTGAAGTCGGTGCCGCTGGTGGTGCTCGTGAACGAAGGCTCGGCCTCGGCCAGCGAAATCGTCGCGGGCGCGCTGCAGGACCACAAGCGCGCCACCATCATGGGCAGCCAGACCTTCGGCAAGGGCTCGGTGCAGACGGTGCGTCCGCTCGGCCCCGACACCGGCCTGAAGATCACCACCGCGCGCTACTACACGCCCAGCGGCACCTCGATCCAGGCCAAGGGCATCGTGCCGAACGTGCTGGTCGACGAGAGCGCCGAGGGCAGCCCCTTCGCCGCGCTGCGCATGCGCGAGGCCGACCTCGAGAAGCACCTGGCCAGCGGCCAGGGCCCCGAGGTCAAGGACCCGGAGCGCGAGAAGGCCCGCGACGAGGCCCGCAAGCGCCTCGAGGAAGAAGCCAAGAAGCCGCCGCAGGACCGCAAGGTGCCCGAGTTCGGCTCCGACAAGGACTTCCCGCTGGTGCAGGCGCTCAACCGCCTCAAGGGCCAGCCGGTGCTGGTCAGCAAGACGCAGGTGATCGTCGACAACAAGGAAGAGAAGAAGGAGAACTGACCGGCCGGGGCGCAAGCCCCTTCCGGACGCTCCGACTTCGCATCCCACCGCAGGGGACCGGCCAGACCGGTCCCTTTTGCTTTCTCCCCGCCATGAACGAAGACGACGACCTGCTGCGCTACTCGCGCCACATCCTGCTCGAGGAATTCGGCATCGATGGCCAGGCGCGCGTGAGCGCCGGCCAGGTGCTGGTGATCGGCGCCGGCGGGCTGGGATCGCCGGCCGTGCTCTACCTCGCGGCGGCGGGCGTGGGGCGCATCGTGCTGGTCGACGACGACGAGGTCGACCTCACCAACCTGCAGCGCCAGGTCGCCCACACCGAGGCGCGCGTGGGCCAGCCCAAGGTGGCGTCGGCGGCGCAGGCCATGCGCGACATCAATCCCGGCATCGCCATCGAGACCCACGTGCTGCGCCCCGACGCCGACCAGCTGTCGGCGCTGGTCGCGGCGGCCGACGTGGTGCTCGACTGCACCGACAACTTCGTGACGCGCCAGGCCGTCAACCGCGCCTGCGTGGCGCACGGCAAGCCGCTGGTGGCGGGGGCCGCGATCCGCTTCGACGGGCAGCTCAGCGTGTACGACGTGCGCGATCCGGCCTCGCCCTGCTATGCCTGCCTGTTCCCGCCCGACGCGGCCTTCGAGGAGACGCTGTGCGCGGTGCTCGGGGTGTTCGGGCCAGTGGTCGGCACCATCGGCACCCTGCAGGCGCTCGAGGCGCTCAAGCTGCTCGCGGGCATCGGGCCGTCGCTGGCGGGCCGGCTGCTGATGTTCGACGGGCGCAGCGCTTCGTTCGACACGCTTCGCGTGGCGCGCGATCCGCATTGCGGCGTCTGCGCGGCGCACCGCCCCGCACCCTAGCCCCGCTCGGGGTCAGGGCTGCTGCTTCGCGCCCTTGGCCCGTGCCGCACCGTTGGCGGCGGCACCGGCGGTCGGCTTGTTCGCCTGGGCCAGCACCGCCTTGCAGTCGGAATCCTCGCCGGGACCGGTCTCGATGGTCGCGGCCAGCGCCAGCAGCGGATTGACCGCGCCCAGCGCCAGCGCAGCCAGCCCGCGGCCCGCCAACGGCCCGACCTGCAGCCCGCCCTTGGGATCGCCGAAGCTGCCGCTGACCACCAGCGGCGTGCGGATCGACAGCAGGCTCTTGCTCTTGGGCTCCTGGTGGACCACGAAGTCCAGCCCCTCGGTGGCGAAATTGGCCTGCCCCGTGGCCGTGAACAGCGCGTTGGTGGTGTCGACTATCAGCGTGCGGCCGGTCGCCAGCCCCTTGTTTACGTCGAAAGCCACGGCCGCGCAGCGCAGTTCGACGTCGCGGTCGCCGCGCAGCAGGAACTTGAGGATGTCGCCGCCCACCAGCGTCGCGAACACCGGCAGCAGGTTGCCGAACTGGCCGCGGCCGGCCAGCACCGCCACGTCGCCCGAAGCGCCGCCGAGCCAGTTGGCGACCGTGCTGCCCGAGCCCGAGAGGTTGATGCGGCCGTCGAGCCGGCCCAGGCTGTTGCCGGTGGTCTCGAGCTTGGGGAACAGCCGCGCGAGCTGCATCGCGCGCACGTCGAGCGCGGCGCGGATGTCGGCCGGGTTCTTCGAGCCGTCGATGCGGATCGCGCCGCCCAGCTTGCCGCCGGCCACGCCGAGCAGCAGCGGATCGAGCGTGAGCACGCCGTCCTTGAGCTTGACCTGCACGCTGCCGCTGTCGAGCGGGACGTCGCGCACGTTGCGGATGCGGTCGGCCGTGTACTTCACGTCGGCATTCATCGCGCGCAGGCGCTCGAAGTCCAGCGGCGCGGTCGGCAGCACCTTGCCGCCCGGGCGCTTGACCTGGGTCACGGTCGGCGGCGGCGCAACGCCCTCGACGGTGGCGGCGGTGCGCGCGGTCGGCGGCAGGCCGATCAGCGGGCCGAGGTCGTCCATGTCCATCACCTTGGAGCGCAGTTCGCCCGCGAGGTAGGGCACCTGGGTCGCCTGGTCGAAGCGCATGTCGCCCGCGATGTCGGACAGGCCCAGCTTGCCCTGCAGCGCCTTGGCCTCCCACAGGCTGCCGCGCTTGCTGAGATTGCCGCGTACCGCGTAGGGCGAGGTCTGCGGCAGCGCGATGCCCAGCAACGGGAACAGCGCGCCCAGGGTCTGGCCACGGATGTCGAACTTCGCATCGATGCCGTCGAGGTCGGCGAGCGAGCCCACGGTGCCGCCCGCCTTGAGCTTGGTCTGGCCGGCGGCCGCGTCGATCTCGAGCGGGAACGGCGGCGCGCCGGCCGCGTTGATCTGCATCACGTTGCCGGTGCGGCCCTGGGCCGTGAGCGGCTGGCCCTTGTAGCGGCCCTTGATTCGGTAGTGCACCGGCAGCGCGCCACGCGCGGTGTCGTAGCTGACATCGGCATGGATGTCCACGCCCAGGTGCTTGGCCAGGAAGTCGATGGCGCCGCCATCGACCTCGATGGTGCCGATGGTGGGCGCGGTGCCGGCGTCGGAGGTGTCCTTGCCGAAGGCCCAGGTGCGCCGGCCGTCGGCTTCCATCTGCAGGCCCACGGTGGGCGAGGCGAGCACCAGCCGCGGAATCTCGATGCGACGCGACACCAGCGGCCAGAGGCGGATGTCGAACTCGGCGCGCTCGGCCTTCACGAGGTAGGGGTCACGCGCCCACGAGGGGTTGGCGAACTCGATGCCGTCGAACTTGACGGTGGCGCGGCGCCAGCCGAGATCGACATCGAGCCGGCGCGTGATCTCGAACTTGCGGCCGGTCTTCTCGCTCACGTAGCGGTTGACGGGCTCGCGCAGCACGTCCCAGGGGAAGAACAGGATGGCGATCACCAGCGCCGCGAGCAGCGCGAGCAGCAGCACGATCAGCTTCTGCCACAGCGGAAATCTGCGCGGGAGGGTGCGGGTGGTATCCATCGCCATGGCTGCATGATGACCGCATCGCGCGCGCCGTCCAGGTCGGCGCAGGGCCGCATCCCGCGTGCGGCATCACCTACCGCGCGCCGAGCGACGCCAGGGCCCTCGCCTGCGGGGGCGTCGGAACCCGCCTACAGATGCCTCGCACTGAACCCTGCATGATGCGCGGCAGGGAGGCCTCATCGTCCAGAGCCCGGTCCAGCCGCCGCCAGCCACGAGAACACGGCGGGCGCCGCGGCCCACATCATTCGGGCAACGTCGGAGGAAGCGCGGTTCGTCATGGATTCCAGATTGAAGACCTACATCGTCGAGGACAACCTCACGATCCGTGAAAACCTCATCGGCACCCTGGAAGAACTGGCGCGCACCGTGGTGATCGGCTACGCGGAAACCGAAGACCACGCGGTCGAATGGCTGCGCACGCACGCCTCCGAATGGAACCTCGCGGTGGTCGATCTCTTTCTCAAGCAGGGCAGCGGGCTGGGCGTGCTGAAGGCCTGCACCGAGCGGCGCCCCGAACAGAAGGTGGTGGTGCTCAGCAACTATGCGACGCCCGACATCCGCAGGCGTTGTGCGCAGTTCGGCGTGGACGCGGTGTTCGACAAGTCCAACGAGATCGACGCGCTGGTCGATTTCTGCCTGCGCGCGGTGGCGCTGCAGCCACCGGAGCCGGGCTGAGGCCCGGCGCGAACGGTGGCATTCTCAGTCGATCAGCTTGTTCTTGAGGGCGTAGTACGTGAGGTCGCTGTTGGAGGAGAGGTTCATCTTCTCCATCAGCCGCGTGCGGTAGGTGCTCACGGTCTTCACCGACAACGACAGCGTCTTGGCGATGTCGCCCGCGGTCTCGCCCTTGGCCAGCTTCAGGAACACCTGGAACTCGCGCTCCGAGAGCTGCTCGTGCGGCGCGGCGTCGTCCTTGCGGTCGAGCTGGCGGGCCAGCAGTTCGGCCACGGCCGGGGTGATGTAGCGGCGGCCCAGCGCGATGGTGCGGATCGCGTTGACGATCTCCATCGGATCGCACTCCTTGTTGAGGTAGCCGCTCGCGCCCTGCCGGATCAGGTTCATCGCGTAGTGCTCCTCGGGGTAGCCGCTCAGGATCAGGATGCCGACGTCGGGCGCCTTGGCACGGATCATGGCGAGCGCATCGATCCCGCTCTGGCCCGGCATCGACAGGTCCATCACCAGCACGTCGAGCTCGGTGGTGCGCACGAGCTCGATCGCCTCGCGACCGCTGGCGGCCTCGCCGGCCACGCGCAGATCCACGTGCTCGGAGAAGAACTGCCTGAGGCCCGATCGCACGATGGCGTGGTCGTCCACAATTCCAATTTTGATCATCTGTTACTTTCGTCGTTGTGTTGCCGGTCCGCGGGCCGCAACATGCCGGTTCCCTGATCGTTGTCAATTATTCACGATCTTGTCTTGAAAGCGGATCCAAAAGTTTCATGCGTTGGCTAGCGTTCCCAAAAATGGCCTTGAGCCTGCTGCTCGCCGCACTGGCGGCGCTGGCGCTCGTCGGCATCAACGAGGCGGGCTACCGGCAGTCCAGTATCGCCCTGGCCGAGATCGACGCCGCGCAGAAGGTGCGCAGCGTGCTCAACCAGCTGCTGCAGAACATCCTCGATGCCGAAACGGGCCAGCGCGGCTATCTGCTGACAGGGGAAGCCGCCTACCGGCAACCCTACGACAACGCCATCAAGCAGATCGACGGCAACCTGGCGAGCCTGCGCGAGCAATACGCCGGCCGGCCGGCCGAGACGGCCCAGCTGGCCGAGCTGTCGAAACACGTGCTGCGCAAGGTGTCCGAGATGGACATGAGCGTGCGCCTGCGTTCGGACGGAAAGGAGGACGCCTGGAAGTTCGTCATCACCACCGACGTCGGCCGCGAGGAAATGGATGCCATCCGCGAGAAGGCCCGGGGCCTGGTGGAACTCAGCAACAAGACCCTGCACGACAGCCAGACCCAGGTGATGCTGTCGCTGCGGCTGGCGCGCTTCGGCACCAGCATCGTGGCGCTGGCCGCCCTGTTCGCCTTCTTCCTGTACCTGCGCCAGACGCACGTGCTGCGCTCGATCGGCGAGCGCCAGCAGGAGACCCTGCAGCGCGAGCGCAATGCCCTGGAGGACGAGGTGCGCGAGCGCACCGCCTCGCTGGCCGAGCTGGCGACCCACCTGCAGGACGTGCGCGAGACCGAGCGCGGCTTCCTGGCGCGCGAGCTGCACGACGAGCTGGGTTCGCTGCTGACCGCCGCCAAGCTCGACGTGGCGCGGCTGAAGTCGCGGCTGGCCGACGCGCCCGATGCGATCCAGCGGCTGCAGCATCTGACCGAGCTGCTCAACAGCGGCATCGCGCTCAAGCGCCGCATCATCGAGGACCTGCGCCCGTCGTCCCTGGCCAACCTCGGGCTGGTGGCCTCGCTCGAGATCCTCGGGCGCGAGTTCGGCGAGCGCTCGGGCATTCGCGTCGACATGCAGCTGGAACCGGTCAGCACCGACGAGTCGCGCCAGCTCACCATCTACCGGATGGTGCAGGAGAGCCTCACCAACATCGGCAAGTACGCCGAGGCCACCGAGGCCACGATCGCGATGAAGAACCACGACACGCACGTGGTGGTCGAGGTGCTCGACAACGGCAAGGGCTTCGACGCCCAGAAGATGCGCCCGTCGACGCACGGCCTGGCCGGCATGCGCCACCGCGTGGAGGCCGCGCGCGGCAAGCTCACGGTGACATCGACGCCCGGGCACGGCACGCGCATCGCGGCGATGCTGCCGGTGGCATAGGCCCGGACCACGCCCCCCCGCGCGGGCGCATCCGTGCCGGAATTCACGCGATTTCCAGGGCCGCCGGGCGGACTCGGCCATCTCCTACGCCCCGCCCCCCCTGTCACTGACAGGTCCGCCATGGGCCGGCCCTTAAGGTCTGTCCATGCCGTGTTCCTCCTCCTCGGACACGCGGCTTTTCCAACAACGAGGGCAGCCTCCAAGGAGTTCCGCATGTTGCACTACGCAGTGGTCTTTCTGGTCATCGCGCTGATCGCCGCCTTGTTCGGCTTCGGCGGTATCGCCGCCAGCGCCGTCGGTATCGCCAAGATCCTTTTCGTGATCTTCGCGGTGCTCGCCATCGCGAGCTTCCTGGCCGGCTTGCTACGAAGCAAGTAGCGTCGGTACGATCCACAGGCTCTCGCAATTCATTCCCGGAAAGGACTTTTCATGAACACGACCAAGACCCCCCAGCAACTCGCCGATGACGCACGCCAGACCGCCAACGACGCTGTCGATACCACGCGCGCCTATGCACAGAATGCGGTGAATGCGGCGGGCGAAAAGGTCCGCGAGCTGCGTCGCGACGCGGAACCGGCGGTCGAGCAACTGGCGGCGCGCGTGCAGCAGGCCGTGCAGCGCGGCCTCGATGCCGCCTCGACCACCAGCGCGCGCGCGCAGCGTCGTCTCGAGCAGGCCGCCGACGTGACCGGCCGCTACATCTCCGACCAGCCCGTGCGCTCGGTGCTGATCGCCGCCGCGGCCGGTGCCGCCATCACCGCACTGATCGTGCTGGCCAGCCGCCGTCGGGACGACTATTGATCGACTGAAGCATCGGCTCCGCTCCGCAGCACCATGCTTCATCCGATCTTTTCCACGGTGCTCGGGCACCCGGAGCTCATCGCCGAACACATCGCCAACTACGCGGCCCTGGTCCGGCAGGAGTCGGGCACCGCGGCCCGCGGGCTGATCGCCCGCATCGTCGCGGGCATCCTGGCCGCAGCCACCTTCGTGCTGGCGCTGGGACTCATCGGCGTGGCGGTGCTGCTGGGCGTGCTGCACGGCAGTTTTCATTGGGTGCTGGTCGCGGTTCCCGGCGTGGCGCTCGCGATCGCCGCGATCTGCGCCTGGATCGCATCCCGTCCCTTCATCGCCCATGGGTTCGACGATCTGCGTGCGCAGGTCGACGCCGACCTGCAAGCCCTTCACGAAGCCGGAGGCCGCCATGGCCGGCACTGATCCTCGCGCCCTGCTGACGCCGAAGGAACGGCTGGCGCTGTCGCGCCGCGCGCTGGTGCGCGAGCTCAACGGCGGCCGCGATCCCGAGCCGGAGCACCGTACGCCGCAGCAGGAACGCGCCCGGCGCGATGCCGAGGCGGCCTTCGCGCCATCCGACCCCGACGATGCCGGCGCCGCCTTCGAAGGCCAGCGCGCGCACGATCCGGGCGGCGGCCGCGGCGGCAATGCCCGCATCTGGGCCTCGGTCGCGCGCAGCATGGCCGAGCGCTGGTGGCGCCGCCATCCGGCGCATGCGGCGGGCCAGCTGGCGCGGCCGCTGCTCGAACGCTATGCGCGCAAGGAGCCGGCCAAGCTGATGGCGATCGCCGCCGCCACCGGCGCGGTGGTGGTGCTGGTCAGGCCCTGGCGGCTGCTGTCGGTGACGGCGGTGCTGGCGGCGGTGCTCAAGACTTCCGATCTGGCCGACATCGTGAACACGCTCATGCAGCAGAAAACAACTCCCCCACGAAAGGATCCCCCATGAAAGCCAATGCCTCCACTCCGGCGAAGGACCATCAGCACCTGGTGCTGGACCAGAAGGGCCTCGACGCCGCGGCCAAGAGCCTCGACGACGGCGCCGTCACCCCGGCCTACGGTCCGTGGCGCGACGACATCGTCAAGCTGCTGAACGACGCGCTCGCCACCGAGCTGGTCTGCGTGCTGCGCTACAAGCGCCACTACTTCACCGCCAACGGCGTGGAATCGCCGGCCATCGCCGACGAATTCCTCGTGCATGCCAACGAGGAATCGGCGCATGCCGACCGCATCGCCGAGCGCATCGTGCAACTGGGTGGCGAGCCCGATTTCGCGCCCGAACACCTGCGCGAACGCAGCCATGCCGGCTACGACGAATCGACCGACCTGCAGGCCATGGTGCGCGCCAACCTCGTGGCCGAGCGCATCGCGGTCGAGTCGTACCGCCAGATGATCAACCTGATCGGCGACAAGGACCCGACCACCCGCCGCATGCTCGAGGACATCCTCTCGGACGAGGAAGAGCATGCCGACGAACTGAAGGACTGGCTGGGCCACTGACCCGGCGGCCACCCAAGAGAAAGCCCGGCATGCCGGGCTTTCTTTTTGGGGAGGCGGAAAAACGGGTCCGAAAACTCAGCCCTTCACTTCGAGCCGGTTGTCGACCGAGGTCACGCCCTGCACGCCCTTGGCGATCTGCTCGGCGCGCTCCTTGGCGGCGGCGCTCGGCGCGGGTCCCTGCAGGCTCACGGCGCCGGCCTTGGTGTCGACGTCGATCTTGATGGCGCTGAGGTCGGGATCCTTCGCCAGGCCGGCCGAGATGGCGGCTGTGATGGCCGCGTCGTCCACCGTGTTCGCCACGGCGGTACCGGCGTCCTTCACGGCTTCCTTCGCATTGGCGGCACCGTCCCTCACGCTCTGCGAATCGATCTTGGCCTTGGCCTCCTCGGCCATCTGCACGGTCTTGTCGCGCGCGGTGTCGACGGCCTGGCCCGTGCGCGCCACCGCGCTGTCGAGCTTCTCGCCGGCGGTGCGGCCATCGTTCCTGTCGCAGGCGGCGAGCGCAAGGCTGCCGCCTGTGATCGCCAGCACGGCAAGCCAGGTGCGCGTGCGCGAGGCGGACGGCTGTATCGAGATGGTCATGGGAACCTCCACATCGATGGAATGAAAAGAAAAATGGCTGCGCGCCCGCGGGCCGCAGCCATGTTGCATCAGAGCTTGTCGGCGCCGGACTTGATGGCGTCCTTTGCCTTTTCCTTCACGTCGCCGTAGGTGCTCTGCACCTTGCCGGCGGCCTGGTCGGCGATGCCCTCGCCCTGGAGCTTCTCGTTGCCGACGACCTTGCCGGCGACTTCCTTGATCTTGCCCTTGGCCTGGTCGACGCGGCCTTCCACTTGATCCTTGTTCATTGCGATGTCCTTCCTGATTCGGTCACGAAGCACCCGGAGACCGGATGCATGAGCCGGCGGCCCATGACTTCAATCTAGCGACGCGACCTGTGAGCCACGCCACGACGGGGGCGCAAAGCGCTGTAGGACAACCGGGGCCGGCCGGGGTCAGGCGGAGACGATCCAGCCCTCGAGCGGATCGATGCCCGCGGGCAGTCCGTAGCCAGGGCCCGCGCTGTCCGCGCGCTGCAAGCCCCAGGCCGCCTGCACCAGGCACAGCACGGCATCGAGGTCGTCGCCGCGCGGGTCGTCGAGCAACTCGCGGCGCCGCCCGGGCGAGAGCTCGAGGCGCAGGCCGAGCCGCGTGCGGCCGGCCTCGAGCGCGGCCAGCAATTCGACCCGCACGTCACGGCGCTCGGGCGTCTGTTTGGCGAGCTCGTCGCTCTTGTAGCTGCGGCGCCCGACGAGCTCGCGCGCCAGCAGCCCGGGATAGGCCTCGAGCGCCACCCGCTCGGCCGGCCGCACTTCGCGCAGCCCCGGCAGATGCGCATCGGCCGCGAGCAGCGGCGGCACCCCGGCGTGCAGCATGAAGGCCACCGGCGGATTGACCCACTTCATCGACGGGCTGGAACCCGCGGGCGCATCGGTGGCGCGATGCGCGAATTTCCCGCCCACCGGCCGCGCGGCGCAGAAGGCCGCGAAGGTCTCGCGGATCTCGGCGCGGGTGAGCGCGGCGTAGTGCGCGATCAGCGGCTCGAAGTGCAGCGGCCAGCCCAGGTGTTCGACCAGCTCGCGCGGCAGGCTGAACGGGAAGTCGAACCCGCCGACCCAGGCCGGCGTGGCGTGCAGCCAGCGGCTCCAGGCCTCGAGCGTGCTGAAGCGCTGCAGATCGCGCAGCGCCACGACGCCATCGGGCATCGATTCGCCGGTGGCGACCACGATCGGCTTGCGCGCGGTCGGTGCGCTCGAGAAGTCGCAGCCGAACAGCAGCGGGCCCGGGCGCGTCTGGCTCATGGCTCAGCCCAGCGCGAGCGCCACCACGCCCGCGGCGATGAAGAGCGCGCCCAGCAGGCGCAGCAGCCGGTCGCCCTCGCGCAGCAGGTGGCCGCCGATCAGCGCCGCGAACAGCATCGACACCTCGCGCGCGGGCGCCACGTGCGAGATCGGCGCCTGCTGTACCGCGTAGAGCACCAGCACGTACGACACCGGGCTCACGGCCGCCACCACCAGCGCGTACTTCCACTGCGCGCGCCACATGCGCGCGGTGGTGGCGCGATCGTGCAGCGCGGCCGGCAGCAGCAGCACCAGGCGCACGAGGTTGCCGAAGTAGTCGAGCAGGATCGGCGACATCGCGAGGAACTTGACGGCGTAGCTGTCGGCCACGGTGTAGGCCGCGATGAAGCCGCCGGTCAGCACGCCGTAGCGGATGCCCTTGTGCACGCGTTCGCGCTGCGCCGGGTCGTGCGCCTTGTGCCAGAGCTTCGGGCCACCGGCGACCAGGAACACGCCACCCACCACGCCCAGGATGCCCGCCACGCCCACGAGGCTGATCTTCTCGCCGAGGAACAGCACCGCCACCAGCGACGACAAGAGCGGCCCCGAGCCCCGCGCCAGCGGATAGACCACCGTGAGGTCCGACTTGCGGTAGCCGCGCAGCAGCACGATGAAATAGAAGATGTGCAGCACGCCGCTGAGCACGACGAAGCCCCACTCGGTCGCGCCCCAGTGGGGCACCACGTTCCAGCCCAGCGCGATGCCCACCGGCGCCCAGATCAGCATGTTGAACACGCTGGTCTGGAAGCTGAAGCGCACGTCGCCGTTGGCCTTCTTGGCGACGATGTTCCAGCCCGCGTGGATGAGCCCTGCCAGCAGGATCAGCGCGAATGCGGAAAGAGGCACGGGATCAGGTCAGGGAAGTCGCTCGCCCACCGGCCGGCGGGCAACAAAAAGGGGGCCGAGGCCCCCGACGCATTTCAGTGGCGCCCGACGATGGCCGCCGTGGCCATCAATTCCTCGAGCAGCGCCAGCGAGACCTTGCCCGAGACCTTGTACGGGTCGAGCTCGGGCTTCTCGGAGTACTTCAGCAGCGTGGAGGCGTTGAGCTTGGAAAGGTTGACCTGCCCCATGGTCCAGCCGCCGAAGCGGCGCTCGAAGATTTCCTCGTAGTGCAGCAGCACCACGTCCTTGTGGCGCGCATCGCGCTGGATGTGGCCGTAGAGCTCGCTGATCGCCATGCGGCCGCCTTCGATCGCCTGCAGGAAGGTGCCGCCGCCATAGCAGAGGATGCCCGTGATGCCGCAGGCCGTGTTGTGCGAGCGCGATTGCGTGAGGATCGCCTCGATGGCCGCGGGGCTGGTGTCGACGGCGCGGCTGGCGTAGAGGAGTCGGACCAGCATGTCAGCTCTTTCGGGGCAGGAGGGACAGGAATTCGCGCCGCAGGCTCGGGTCCTTGAGGAACACGCCGCGCATCACGGAATTGATCATCTTGCTGTCCATTTCCTTCACGCCGCGCCAGGCCATGCAGAAGTGCTCGGCCTCCATGACCAGCGCGAGGCCGTCGGGCTGGGTCTTTTCCTGGATCAGGTCGGCCAGCTGCACCACGGCCTCTTCCTGGATCTGCGGACGGCCCATGACCCATTCGGCGAGGCGCGCGTACTTCGACAGGCCGATGACGTTGGTGTGCTCGTTGGGCATCACGCCGATCCAGAGCTTGCCGATGATCGGGCAGAAATGGTGCGAGCAGGCGCTGCGCACCGTGATCGGGCCGACGATCATCAGCTCGTTGAGGTGCTCGGCATTGGGGAATTCGGTCAGCGGCGGCGCCGGCACGTAGCGGCCGCGGAACACCTCGTTGACGTACATCTTGGCGACGCGCCGCGCGGTGTTGTCGGTGTTGTGGTCGTTCTCGATGTCGATGACCAGGCTCTCGAGCACGCCCTTCATCTTGACCTCGACCTCGTCGAGCAGAGCCTCGAGCTCGCCGGGTTCGATGAACTCGGCGATGTTGTCGTTGGCGTTGAAGCGCCGGCGCGCCGCGTTCAGGCGCTCGCGGATCTTCACGGAGACGGGCGTGCCCTCGTCGTCGTCTTTGGGAACGGGGAGCGTGTCCACTTCGGTTTTCCTCAGCATCGGGCCATCGTACCAGTGAATCGATGCCCGCCGTTCGGGCCGCGAATGCCCGCCCCTTCTGCGGGCCTTGCTATCAATTCGGCAGCAGAAAATCGGTGACCAGCGGCAGGTGGTCCGACATGCGGGCCCAGATCGGGCCGCGCGGCACGCTGCTGGTCAGGGGTTCGAGCTCGCGCCCGTAGATGAAATCGAGCTGCGCCACCGGCAGCCGCGAGGGATAGGTCAGCGTGCGCGGGCCGCGCAGGTCGCTGGTGTCGCGCAGGCCCATGGCGTTCATCGCGTAGCGCATGCGCGCGCCCCAGTCGTTGAAGTCGCCCGCCACCACCACCGGCTCGCCATCGGGTACTTCGCGCTCGATGAATTCGCGCAGCCGCGCCACCTGCCGCACGCGGCTGCCCTTGATCAGCCCGAGGTGCACCACGATGGCGTGCACCGGCCGCCCTTCGACCTCCATCACCACGTGCAGCAGGCCGCGCTGCTCGAAGCGGTGGTCGGAAATGTCCTGGTGGTTGGTGCGCAACACGGGCCAGCGCGTGAGCAGCGCGTTGCCGTGCTCGCCGTGACGCGTGACGGCATTGGTCTCGTAGACCGCCGTGTAGCCCTCGGGCGCGAGGAAATCGGCCTGCGGCAGCTCGGGCCAGCGCGGAAAGCGCACCGCGGCCTGGCGGTTCATCTTGCGCACTTCCTGCAGGCAGACGATGTCGGCATCGAGCTGCTCGATGGCGTGGCCGAGGTTGTGGATTTCGAGCCGCCGCGCGGGCCCGATGCCCTGCACCCCCTTGTGGATGTTGTAGGTGGCGACCCGGAAGTTGGGCGTCTGCGAGTTCATCGCGCAAATTCTGGCAGCAACAGAATGGCTTCGGCGTTCGATGGGGAAAAGCAGGCGTCGGCGGCCTCGCGGTACGGAAGCCAGCGCCAGTCGGTGTGCTCGCGCGGCGCCAGCACCGGCACGACGCGCTCGGGCACGCACAGGCCGAACAGGTGCTCGGTGTTGTGCGTGACGCCCGGCGCATAGCGCGCGCGCCAGCGCGGATAGATCTCGTAGACGTTGCGCAGCTCCCAGTCGACCAGCTGCGCCGCCAGCGCACTGCCCTGCCCGCACAGGATGCCGGTCTCCTCCGCGACCTCGCGCGCGGCCGTGAGCGCGAGCGGCTCGTCCTCCGCGTCCTTGCTGCCGGTGACCGACTGCCAGAACTCGGTCTCGGCGTCGGCGCGGCGGATCAGCAGCACGTCGAGGGCGGGCGTGTGGATCACGACCAGCACGGACTGGGGGATCTTGAAAGGCCGCATGGGGCGAGGCTCCTTCGTGTCACCGGCTTCGCAAGGAAGCTGACAAGAAAAAAAGGGCACTCATCGAGTGCCCCTGTCGCCGATCAGGCCGCCTGCTGCGGCTGCACGTTGCGCAGCCGGATGTGCAGCTCGCGCAGCTGCTTCTCGTCGACCGGGCTCGGCGCCTGCGTCAGCAGGTCCTGCGCGCGCTGGGTCTTCGGGAAGGCGATCACGTCGCGGATCGACTCGGCGCCGGTCATCAGCATGACGAGGCGGTCCAGGCCGATGGCGATGCCGCCGTGCGGCGGCGCGCCGTACTGCAGCGCGTCGAGCAGGAAGCCGAACTTGAGCTGCGCGTCCTCCGCGCTGATCTTCAGCGCGCGGAACACCTTGCTCTGCACTTCCTCGCGGTGGATACGCACCGAGCCGCCGCCCATCTCGATGCCGTTGAGCACCATGTCGTAGGCCTTGGCGATGCACTTCTCGGGCGCGGTGTCCATGAGGTCCTCATGGCCGTCCTTCGGCGCGGTGAACGGGTGGTGCACGGCGCTCCAGCGCTGGCCTTCCTCGTCGAACTCGAACATCGGGAAGTCCACCACCCACAGCGGTGCCCAGCGGTCGTCGAACAGGCCGCTCTTCTTGCCGAAGGCGCTGTGGCCGATCTTCACGCGCAGCGCGCCGATGGCGTCGTTGACCACCTTCTCCTTGTCGGCGCCGAAGAACAGGATGTCGCCGTTGCGCGCGCCGGTGCGGGCGATGATCTCGGCCAGCGCGTTGTCGTCGAGGTTCTTCACGATCGGGCTCTGCAGGCCCTCGCGGCCCGCGGCCGCGTCGTTGATCTTGATGTAGGCCAGGCCCTTGGCGCCGTAGATCTTCACGAACTCCTGGTAGGCGTCGATCTCGCCGCGCGACAGGCCGCCCTCGGCACCGCCGCCCGGCACGCGCAGCGCGACCACGCGGCCGCCCTTCATCGTGGCGGCGTTCGAGAACACCTTGAATTCCACGCGCTTCATCAGCTCGGTGAGTTCGGTGAATTCGAGCTTCACGCGCAGGTCGGGCTTGTCCGAGCCGTACTTGAACATCGCCTCGCCGTAGGTCATGGTCGGGAACACCGGCAGCTCGATGCCCGCGGCGTTGCGGAACACGTTGCGGATCATGCCTTCGAACATCTCGCGGATCTCTTCCTCGGCGAGGAACGAGGTCTCGATGTCGATCTGCGTGAACTCGGGCTGGCGGTCGGCGCGCAGGTCCTCGTCGCGGAAGCACTTCACGATCTGGTAGTAGCGGTCGTAGCCGGCCACCATCAGCAGCTGCTTGAACAGCTGCGGCGACTGCGGCAGCGCGAAGAAGCTGCCGTCGTGCACGCGGCTGGGCACGAGATAGTCGCGCGCGCCTTCGGGCGTGGACTTGCCGAGCATCGGGGTCTCGATGTCGATGAAGCCGTTGGCGTCGAGGAACTTGCGCGTTTCCATCGTCACCTTGTAGCGCAGCATCAGGTTGCGCTGCATCGCCGGGCGGCGCAGGTCCAGCACGCGGTGCGTGAGGCGCGTGGTTTCCGACAGGTTGTCGTCGTCGAGCAGGAACGGCGGCGTGACCGAGGGGTTGAGCACCTTGAGCTCGTGCGCGAGCACTTCGATCTTGCCGCTCTTGAGCTGGTCGTTGGTGGTGCCTTCGGGGCGTGCGCGCACGAGGCCCGTGATCTGCACGCAGAACTCGTTGCGCAGGTTCTCGGCGACGGCGAAGGTCGAGGCGCGATCCGGGTCGCACACCACCTGCACGTAGCCTTCGCGGTCGCGCACGTCGATGAAGATCACGCCGCCGTGGTCGCGGCGACGGTTGACCCAGCCGCAAAGGGTGACGGTTTGGCCCAACAGGGCTTCGGTCACGAGACCGCAATAGTGAGTACGCATGGCCATGGCTAGATTCCGGCGCCGTTGCGGCGCGTTCGTTTTTATGGGTTGGACGGTTTGGTCGTCGCGATGCTGGCGGGGCTGCCAGGAACGACCACCCCCATCGAGACGATGTACTTGAGCGCCTCGTCCACGCTCATCCGGAGCTCGATGCAGTCGCTGCGCTTGAGCATCACGAAGTAGCCGCCCGTGGGATTGGGCGTGGTGGGCACGTAGACGCTGAGGAACTCCTCGTTGCCCAGGTGTTCCGCGACCTCGTTGCCGGGCGCGCCGGTGACGAAGGCGATGGTCCACACGCCCTCGCGCGGCCACTGCACCAGCACCGCGGTGCGGAAGGCGTTGCCGTTCTCGGAGAACAGCGTGTCGGAGACCTGCTTGACGCTCGAATAGATCGAGCGCACCACCGGGATGCGGCGCACCACGGCGTCGCCCCAGCCGAGCAGGCGCTTGCCGACGAAATTGCTCGCGGCGGCGCCCACCACCAGCAGGATCGCCAGCGTGAGCAGCACGCCCAGGCCGCGCACCCGGTGGTCGCTGAGCCAGACCTGCCACTGCTCGGGCAGCAGCCACAGCGTCTGGTCGAGCGTGCCGATGATCCAGTTCAGCACGCCGAGCGTGATGACCAGCGGCACGATCACCAGCAGGCCGGACAGCAACCATTTGCGCAGGGCGAGCATCGGGAGGTTTCTCTTCTGGGACAGCGGCGGGCGGTTCGGCGCCTCAGTCGGCGCTCTTGGCGGCCGGCGCGGGGGCGGGAGCCGGCGCGGGTGCCGGGCTGGGCGCGGCGGCGGGCGCATCGGCGGACTTGGCGGCGCCATCGCCCGAGGCGACCGGCGCGGTGGCGGCTTCGGACTTCTTGCCGCCGCCGTCGCGGAAGTCGGTGACGTACCAGCCCGAGCCCTTGAGCTGGAACCCGGCCGCGGTGACCTGCTTTTCGAACGCGCTCGCGCCGCATGCCGGACACACCGTCAGAGGCGGATCGGACATCTTCTGCAGGGCATCCTTGGCGAAGCCGCAGGCGCTGCACTTGTAGGCGTAGATGGGCATGGGAAATCGAGTGGGGAAAGCGGCCAGGCGGCCGCTCGCAAAGCCCTCGATTATAGGGGCGCCCCCCGGCCGCCCGACGTCCCCGGGGATTGCGCCCCGGGCCGGATTCAGGCCGTTTCGGTCGCCAGCGGGCGGTGCGGCGTGTGAGTGTTCACCACCCACTGCGGCGCCAGCGAGCCGAGCACCATGCCCGCGAACGAGGCCAGCACCCCCGCGAGCTGGGCCGGGAACACCGCGCCCCAGGGCATGGCCATGAACAGCAGCCAGGTGCCGATGCCGAACAGGATCGCGGCGATCGCTCCCTGGGTGGTGGCGCGCTTCCAGTAGAGGCCGAACACCAGCGGGACGAAGGCCCCGACCAGCGGCACCTGATAGGCGCCCGAAACCAGTTCGTAGATCGGCGTGCCCTGCATGCGGATCGCGTAGGCCAGCACCGCGGCGCTGAACAGCAGCACCGTGATGCGCATCGTCATGAGGTTTTCGCGGTCGGTGCCCGAGGGCCGGAACTGGCGCCAGATGTTCTCGGTGAAGGTGACGCTGGGCGCCAGCAAGGTGGCCGAGGCGGTCGACTTGATGGCCGACAGCAGCGCGCCGAAGAACAGCACCTGCATCACGAACGGCATCTTCTCGAGCACCAGCGTGGGCAGCACCTTCTGCGGATCCTCCTTGAGCAGCGTGGCGGTCTGCTCCGGCATGATCAGGAGCGCGCTGGCCACGAGGAACATCGGCACGAAGGCGAACAGGATGTACGCCAGGCCGCCGATCACCGGGCCACGGGTGGCGGCCTTGACGCTGTTGGCCGACATCACGCGCTGGAACACGTCCTGCTGCGGGATCGAGCCGAGCATCATGGTGATGGCGGCCGCGAAGAAGAAGACCATGTCGTGCCAGTTGGGCTCGGGCCAGAACTTGAACAGGTCCTTGCTGACGGCGAAGGCGACCACCTTGTCGGCGCCGCCGGCCATGTTGCCCGCGAACATCGCGATGATGGCCAGGCCGGCCACCAGGATGATCATCTGGATGAAGTCGGTGACCGCCACCGACCACATGCCGCCGAACAGCGTGTAGGCCAGGATCGAGACCACGCCGATCACCATGCCGGTCGACAGCCCGATGGCGCCGCCCGAGAGCACGTTGAACACCAGGCCCAGCGCCGTGACCTGCGCCGAGACCCAGCCCAGGTAGCTCAGCATGATGATCAGCGTGCAGGCCACCTCCACGCCGCGGCCGTAGCGCTCGCGGTAGTAGTCGCTGATGGTCAGCAAGGTCATGCGGTAGAGCTTGCCCGCGAAGAACAGGCCCACGAGGATCAGGCAGGTGCCGGCGCCGAACGGGTCCTCGACCACGCCGTTGAGGCCGCCCTCGATGAACTTGGCCGGGATGCCCAGCACCGTCTCGGAACCGAACCAGGTCGCGAAGGTGGTCGTGACGATCATGAAGAGCGGCAGGTGCCGCCCGGCGATCGCGAAGTCGGTGGTGTTCTTCACGCGCCGGGCCGCATACAGGCCGATGGCGATGGTGAGCAACAGATAGACGATGACCAGGGTCAGCAGCACGTCAGGTTCTCCTCTTTCCTCGTTCCAAGGCAGCACGCCTTTCTTTCAGGCCGTGGCGGCCAGCCCCCGCGCGGTTCAGAAAATCCGAACGCGCACCAGCAACTGCATGGCCAGCAGACCCAATACAAAACCTATGCCACCGTAGAGGATGGACTGGAGCAACCGGTTGGTGCGCTTCTGCGCGGCCAGCAGCTCCAGCAGCTCGCGCCGGTGGTCGGGCGGCCGATTCTCCAGGAAATCGTGCAACAGGCGCGGCAATTCCGGCAACAGCTTGGCGTACCGCGGCGCCTCGTCCTTGAGCTGCTGGAACAGCTTCTTGGGGCCGATCTGGTCGACCATCCACTTCTCGAGGAAGGGCTTGGCCGTGTGCCAGAGGTCGAGTTCGGGGTCGAGCTGGCGGCCCAGCCCCTCGATGTTGAGCAGCGTCTTCTGCAGCAGCACCAGCTGCGGCTGGATCTCGACATGGAAGCGGCGCGAGGTCTGGAAGAGGCGCATCAAGACCATGCCGAGCGAGATCTCCTTGAGCGGCCGGTCGAAGTAGGGCTCGCAGACGGTGCGGATCGCGGCCTCGAGCTCGTCGATGCGCGTGCCCTCGGGCACCCAGCCGCTCTCGAGGTGCAGCTCGGCCACGCGCTTGTAGTCGCGCCGGAAGAAGGCCACGAAGTTCTGCGCCAGGTACTCCTTGTCGGACTCGGTGAGCGTGCCGATGATCCCGAAGTCCAGCGAGATGTAGCGCCCGAAGGCCTCGGGCTCGAGGCTGACCTGGATGTTGCCCGGGTGCATGTCGGCATGGAAGAAGCCGTCGCGGAACACCTGGGTGAAGAAGATGGTGACGCCGTCGCGCGCGAGCTTCGGGATGTCGACGCCCGCGGCGCGCAGCCGTTCGAGCTGCGCGATCGGCACGCCCTTCATGCGCTCCATCACGATCACCTCGGGATGGCAGAAGTCCCAGAACATCTCGGGGATCAGCACCAGGTCGAGCGAGGCCATGTTGCGGCGCAGCTGCGCGGCATTGGCGGCCTCGCGCACCAGGTCGAGCTCGTCGTGCAGGTACTTGTCGAACTCGGCCACCACCTCGCGCGGCTTGAGCCGCTTGCCGTCGGGCGAGAGCTTCTCGACCCAGCCGGCCATCATGGCCATCAGGCCCAGGTCCTTCTCGATCACGCCGCGCATGTTGGGGCGCAGCACCTTGACCGCCACCTCGCGCAGCTGGCCGTCGCCGGTGCGGATGGTCGCGAAGTGCACCTGCGCGATCGAGGCGCTCGCGATCGGCGTTTCGTCGAACTGCACGAACACGTCGCCGACGGGCCGGCGGAACGCGCGCTCGATGGTCGCCACCGCCACCGCCGAGGGGAACGGCGGCACGCGGTCCTGCAGGAAGGTCAGTTCGTCGGCGATGTCGGGCGGCAGCAGGTCGCGCCGCGTGGAGAGCACCTGGCCGAACTTGACGAAGATCGGGCCCAGCCGCTCGAGCGCCTCGCGCAGCCGCTGGCCGCGCGGTGCATCGAGCCGGCGGCCGAAGGAGACGATGCGCGCGACCACGCGCAGCCAGGGCTTCTGGAAGCTCGTGAGCACGAGCTCGTCGAGGCCGTAGCGCAGCGCGACCCAGACGATGAAGAGGCTGCGATAGAAGCGGCTCATTCGGCGGTGCCCGCCGAACCGATACCGGATCTGCCGGCCGCCGCGCGGTTGCCCACGAACTGGCGCAACGCGCCCACCACGCGCCGCACCGCATTGCCGATGGCATGCGCGGGCACGTCGCCGATCACGCGCGCGAGGTCGTCCTCGACGTCCCAGCGCACATGGTCGACCAGCCAGTTGACCTCGGCCGCGAGCTGCACGTCGCCCACGATCTGCACCGAGGGCTTGTCGCCGCGCAGCGTGGCGCGCGCGATCTCGAAGGGGTTGTCATCGGTGACAGACAGCGTGAGCTCTGGCACCGAGCCCGGCGGTGCCAGGTCGAGCAGGCCGGCGGGCGTGGCCACCAGTTCCATCGTGACGAAGCGCCACTGGAAGCGCACCACGCGGCCCTGCTGGCGCACCAGCCGCTGCTGGGCCTCGGGCTCCTGCTGCAGCACGTGGTTGAGGAACAGCACGGCGCGGTGCTGGATCTCGTGCACGGCCCAGGGCGGCGGCTGCAGGCGCTCGCCGACACGATTGAACAGATCGCCGAGCAAAGAAAAAGGGGACGATGGTGTGGCCATGGTCCCCATTATCCTTTCTGCAGGCGGCCGGGCCGCCCTCGAAGCCGCTGCTTATTGCAGGGCTTGCACGCCGGCCACGAGCCAGCCGTTGCCGCCGGTGGTCGGGCGCGTCATGTTCCAGACTTCGCGGAACGGGCCCGGGCCCGCCGAGGCGTCTTCGCGGATCATGCCGGAGAACTCCACGCTGGCCATGTAGGCATCGGCCAGTTCCTCGATGCCGAGCAGCTTGGCGTCGAGCATCACGACCTCGGTCTTGTTCGACGCGCCACCGGTGTGGCTGGCGCGGTCGGCGAGCTGGCTGCGGATCTCCGCGATCATCTCGTCGGTCATCATCGAACGCAGCATGGTGATGTCGGCACGGTCCCAGGCGTCCTGCAGCGTCACGAAGTTGCGCTTGGCCGCGGCCAGGAAACCGTCGACGTCGAAGCCGGCCGGAATGCCCCAGCTCTGCGAACCCGCGAGGGCCGAGCCGATCATGCTGCCGCCACCGGCCGCGGCACCCGCGGACGAGAGGCTGCTGCCGTGCGAGGTCGCGGCGGGCGTGGCATCGAAGTTCGTCGTGTTGCGCTCCCACGGACGGGCCGAGGCATCGTTGCCGACGTTGTTCGGGCTGTACTGCGCAGGCGCCGCCGGGTTGCCCGGACCGCCCGCGCCCTGGAAGGCGAAGCCGCCCTGGCGTGCACCGGCGGGCTGCGAGCGCGACTTGATCATGCGCCACACGAACACCGCGGCCAGCACCAGCAGGCCGATCAGCAGGATGTTGGCGAAGCCCGCGCCCAGACCCAGCGAGTTCGCGAGCCAGGCGAGGCCCAGGCCCGCGGCCAGGCCGCCGAGCATGGCGCCCCACGGACGCTTCGGAGCCGCGGCGGCGGGCGCCGGCGTGCCGGGCCTCGGCGCCGCGTTGGCGGCGTTCTGTTGCGCGGGCGCGGCCGGCGGCGTGGCCTGGCGTTGCGTCACGTTCGAGGATTGGCGGCCGACCGACTTGCCACCGCCCATGCGTGCGGCGTCGGCCTGGATGCTGACGAGCGCCAGTGCGCCGGCCAGAAGCAAAGTACCCAAACTCTTCATAACGTCTCCTCTCGAACGAAATCTCGTCTGATCAACACTTGATTCCAACATGGAGGGCGACCACGCCACCCGTCATGTTGTGATAGTCCACATGCCCGAAACCGCCCTCTTTCATGAGGGACTTGAGCTCGTCCTGGCCCGGATGCATGCGGATCGATTCGGCCAGGTAGCGGTAGCTCGCGTCGTCGCCCGCCACCACCTTGCCCAGGCGCGGCAGCACGTTGAAGGAGTACCAGTCGTAGACCTTCTCGAGCGGCTTCGCGACCTTCGAGAACTCGAGCACCAGCAGCTTGCCGCGCGGCTTGAGCACGCGGTTCATCTCCTTGAGCGCGACGTCCTTGTGCGTCATGTTGCGCAGGCCGAAGGCGACGGTGACGACGTCGAAGTGATCGTCGGGGAAGGGCAGCTTCTCGGCGTCGCAGACCGTGGTGGGCAGCACCACGCCGGCGTCGAGCAGGCGGTCGCGGCCGGTGCGCAGCATGGCCTCGTTGATGTCGGTGTGGACCACCTGGCCGCTGGCGCCGACCTTCTTCGCGAAGGCCAGTGCGAGGTCGCCGGTGCCGCCGGCGATGTCGAGCACGCGCGAGCCTTCGCCGACGTTCGCGACCATGACGGTGTAGGCCTTCCATGCGCGGTGAAGCCCCATGGACATGAGGTCGTTCATCAGGTCGTAGCGCGTGGCGACCGAGTCGAACACGCCGCGCACGCGGCCGGCCTTCTCGCTCTCGTCGACTTTCTCGAAGCCGAAATGGGTGGTGGTCATGCGACCGATGTTAGGCCGTTCGTCCTCGCATCAAGACGACGACCCCGCTGTACCGGCGGTCATTTGTTGCTTTTTCTGCAAACGCAGAGGTCTTGTAACGCCCGTCACGTCTACCGACGAAGCTATGCTTTCAATAGCAAACGCCGGTCAATGGCTGCCGCAGGCGTGGCCGCCCTTCGCGGCCATCGGTGCATCGCGATCGACGCCCGCTTCGGCCAGCTTCCGCTCGTAGGCGGCCCAGAGTTCGGCCTCCTGCGAACCCAGTTGGTAGAGCAGATCCCACGAGTAGATGCCGGTGTCGTGCCCGTCGCTGAAGGTGGGCTGCACCGCGTAGTTGCCCACCGGCTCGAGCGCGACCAGCTCGACCTCGCGCTTGCCGGTCTGCAGCGTCTCCTGGCCCGGGCCATGGCCCTGCACCTCGGCCGAGGGCGAATGGATGCGCATCAGCTCGAACGGAATGCGGAAGGTGGCGCCATCGGAGAAGCCCACCTCGAGCACGCGCGAGCGGCCGTGAACGGTGATCGATTGCGGCGTCGGTGCGCCCTGTTTCAAGCCTGCCATCGCGAACTCCTCAGATGCCCTGGCCACCCATGCGGCCGAGGCGCTCGATCATCGCAGCCTCCGCGGCCGGCAGGCGCGCCGCGACCTGCGCTTCGCGCACAGCATCGCGTTCGCGCTGCGCGCTCGCCCACACCGAGCCCGGGAAATGGCTGTCGTCCGCGAAGCGCGCGATCACGTGCCAATGCAGGTGCGCCACCATGTTGCCGAGCGCGGCCAGGTTGATCTTCGCCGGCCGCAGGTGCTCGCGCAGGCACTGCTCGACCACCGTCACGGCCTCCATGCACCGCACGCGGTCGGCCGCGTCGAGGTCGGAGAACTCGGGCGCATGCGCGGCCCACACGACGCGGTAGAAGGCCGGGAAGCCCGCCTCCTGCGCATGGATCACGCGCAGCTTCGCGCCCTCGAACACGAGGCGCCCGCCGGGCCCCTCGCACAGCACGCAGCCCGGCGCCGCGCTCACACCAGCACCCGTTCGATGCCACCCTGGTTCGCGGCCGCCACGTACTCCGGCATCCAGTCGGCGCCGAGGATCTTGTTGGCCATCTCGACCACGATGTAGTCGGCCTCGAGCAGGCCGTTGTTCAGGTCGCTGCCGTAGCGCGACAGGCCCTGCAGGCAGCTCGGGCAGCTGGTGAGGATCTTCACGTTCTCGCCGGCGCCGATCTTGCCGCCGTCGCGCAGCGCGGCCTCGCCCTTCTTCAGCTCCTCTTCCTTGCGGAAGCGGATCTGCGTCGAGATGTCGGGCCGCGACACGCCCAGCGTGCCCGATTCGCCGCAGCAGCGGTCGTTCTTGAGCACGTTATCGCCGACCAGCGCCTTCACCGTCTTCATCGGGTCCTGCTGCTTCATCGGCGTGTGGCAGGGGTCGTGGTAGAGGTAGCCGGCACCGCCGGCATCGCCCAGCGTGATGCCCTTCTCGAGCAGGTACTCGTGAATGTCGATGATCCGGCACCCCGGGAAGATCTTGTCGAACTGGTAGCCCTGCAGCTGGTCGTAGCAGGTGCCGCAACTCACCACCACCGTCTTGATGTCGAGGTAGTTGAGCGTGTTCGCCACCCGGTGGAACAGCACGCGGTTGTCGGTGATCATCTTCTCGGCCTTGTCGAACTGGCCGCTGCCGCGCTGCGGATAGCCGCAGCACAGGTAGCCCGGCGGCAGCACCGTCTGCACGCCCGCGTGCCAGAGCATGGCCTGCGTCGCGAGCCCGACCTGCGAGAACAGCCGCTCCGAGCCGCAGCCCGGGAAATAGAACACCGCCTCGGTCTCCGAGGTCGTGGCCCTGGGGTTGCGGATGATCGGCACGTAGTCCGCGTCCTCGATGTCGAGCAGCGCGCGCGCCGTCTTCTTCGGCAGGTTGCCCGGCATCTTCTTGTTGATGAAGTGGATCACCTGCTCCTTGACCGGCGCCGGCCCGAGCGAGGCCGGCGGCGCCGCCGTCTGCTTCTTCGCGAGGCCGCGCAGCAGGTCGTTGGCCATGCGCTGCGCCTTGAAGCCGATGCCCACCATGCCCGCGCGCACCGTCTTGATGGTCTGCGGATTGGTCGCGTTGAGGAAGAACATCGCGGCCGCGTTGCCGGGACGGAAGCTCTTTTGCCCCATTTTGCGCAGCAGGTTGCGCATGTTCATCGACACGTCGCCGAAGTCGATCTTCACCGGGCAGGGCGTGAGGCACTTGTGGCACACCGTGCAGTGGTCGGCCACGTCCTCGAACTCCTCCCAGTGCTTGATGCTCACGCCGCGCCGGGTCTGTTCCTCGTAGAGGAAGGCCTCGACCAGGAGCGAAGTCGCGAGGATCTTGTTGCGCGGGCTGTAGAGCAGGTTGGCGCGCGGCACGTGGGTGGCGCACACCGGCTTGCACTTGCCGCAGCGCAGGCAGTCCTTGACGCTGTCGGCGATGGCGCCGATGTCGCTCTGCTGCATGATGATCGACTCGTGCCCCATCAGGCCGAAGCTCGGCGTGTAGGCATTGGTCAGGTCGGCATGCAGCGACTGCGCGCCGGCACCCGGCTCGCGCAGCAGCTTGCCCTTGTTGAAGCGGCCCTCGGGGTCGACGCGCTGCTTGTACTCGGCGAAGGGACGCAGCTCGTCGTCCGACAGGAACTCGAGCTTGGTGATGCCGATGCCGTGCTCGCCCGAGATCACGCCGTCGAGCCGGCGCGCCAGCTTCATGATGCGCGCGACCGCTTCGTGCGCGGTCTGCAGCATCTCGTAGTTGTCGCTGTTGACCGGGATGTTGGTGTGCACGTTGCCGTCGCCCGCGTGCATGTGCAGCGCGACCCACACGCGTCCCTTGAGCACGCGCTTGTGGATCGCCGTGCACTCGGCCAGGATCGGCGCGAAGGCGGCGCCCGCGAAGATGGCAGACAGCGGCTGGCGCAGCTGGGTCTTCCAGCTCGCGCGCAGCGAATGGTCCTGCAGCTGCGGGAACAGCGCATCGACCTCGTCGAGCCAGCCGGCCCACAGCGCGCGCACCTCCTGCAGCAGCGCCACGGCCTGCGCCACGCGGTCCTCGAGCAGCTCGGCCGAGGGGATCTCGTTGGCATCGTCGGTCTTGCCCAGCGGCAGGTTGCCGTGCACGAAGAACTTCTCGAGCTCGTCGACCAGCGCGAGCTTGTTGCGCAGCGAGAGCTCGATGTTGATGCGCTCGATGCCGTCGCTGTACTCGGCCATGCGCGGCAGCGGGATCACCACGTCCTCGTTGATCTTGAAGGCGTTGGTGTGGCGGCTGATCGCGGCGGTGCGCTTGCGGTCGAGCCAGAACTTCTTGCGCGCCTCGGGGCTGATGGCGACGAAGCCCTCGCCGCTGCGCGAGTTGGCGATGCGCACCACCTCGGAGGTCACGCGCGCCACCGCGTCGGCGTCGTCGCCCGCGATGTCGCCGAACAGCACCATCTTCGGCAGGCCGCCGTGCTTCTTCGACTTGGTGGCGTAGCCCACGGCCTTCAGATAGCGGTCGTCGAGGTGCTCGAGGCCGGCCAGCAGCACGCCCGAGCGCTTCTGCTCGGCGAACATGAAGTCCTTGATCTCGACGATGCTGGGCACCGCGTCCTTGGCGTTGCCGAAGAACTCGAGGCAGACGGTGCGCGTGTGCGCCGGCATGCGGTGCACCACCCAGCGGCAGCTCGTGATCAGGCCGTCGCAGCCTTCCTTCTGGATGCCCGGCAGGCCCGAGAGGAACTTGTCGGTCACGTCCTTGCCGAGGCCCTCCTTGCGGAAGGTGCGGCCCGGGATGTCCAGGCGCTCGGTGCGCAGCGGCGTCTTGCCGTCGGCCGCGAAGTACTGGAGCTCGAACAGCGCACTCTCGGCGTCGTGGATCTTGCCGAGGTTGTGGCCGATGCGCGTGACCTCGAGCCATTCGGCCTGCGGCGTCACCATGCGCCACGAGGCCAGGTTGTCGAGCGCGGTGCCCCACAGCACGGCCTTCTTGCCGCCGGCGTTCATCGCGACGTTGCCGCCGACGCACGAGGCCTCGGCCGAGGTCGGGTCGACCGCGAACACGTAGCCCGAGCGCTCGGCCGCGTCGGCCACGCGCTGCGTGACCACGCCGGCCTCGGTCCAGATGGTGGGCACGGGCGCTTCGAGGCCCGGCAGCGCGACCAGCTCGACCTCGGTCATGGCCTCGAGCTTCTCGGTGTTGATGACCACGCTGTTCCAGGTCAGCGGGATCGCGCCGCCGGTGTAGCCGGTGCCGCCGCCGCGCGGAATGATGGTCAGGCCCAGCTCGATGCAGCCCTTGACCAGCAGCGCCATCTCGGCCTCGGTGTCGGGGCACAGCACGACGAAGGGGTACTCCACGCGCCAGTCGGTGGCATCGGTGACGTGGGCCACGCGCGAGAGGCCGTCGAACTTGATGTTGTCCTTGGCCGTGAGCCGGCCCAGCACGCGCGTGGCCTTGCGGCGCAGCGCGGCGACGTCGCGGAACAGGGTGTCGAAGGCCTGCACGGCCTCGCCGACGCGGGCCGTGAGCTCGCCCACGAGCTGGTCGCGCGGCAGGTCGCTGTCGGGCGTGCGGCGCTTCTGCACCTCGGCCAGGCGATGCCGCAGCGCATCGACCAGCAGGCCGCGGCGACGCGGGTTGTCGAGCAGGTCGTCGATCAGGTAGGGGTTGCGCTGCACGACCCAGATGTCGCCGAGCACCTCGTAGAGCATGCGCGCCGATCGGCCGGTGCGGCGCTCGGCGCGCAGCGTCTGGAGCAATTCCCAGGCGCGCTCGCCCAGCAGGCGGATCACGATCTCGCGATCGGAGAAGCTGGTGTAGTTGTAGGGGATCTCACGCAGTCGTGCGGGCTCTGCGGCCTGCGACAGCAGCGCGTTCAACGCGGTCGGAGCATTCATCGGGGTGGGGCCTCGGCCGGGCGCCACGCGTCCATAGCCGGGGTGGGGATTTTAGGTCAGGGGACCGCTCCCTGCCTTGGCGCCCGGTATTGCGCCCTCCCCCGCCGGGGGAGGGAGAAAGTCAGAACATCAGAACAGCACGCGGCTGCGGATCGTGCCCTGCACCTTCGCGAGCTTCTCGAGCGCGAGGTCCGAGGAGGCGGCGTCGATGTCCATCACCACGTAGCCGATCTTCTCGTTGGTCTGCAGGAACTGCGAGGAGATGTTGATGTTGTTGTCCGAGAAGATCTTGTTGATCTCCGACAGCACGCCCGGCACGTTGCGGTGCACGTGCAGCAGACGGTGCTTGCCCGGATGCGCGGGCAGCGCCACCTCGGGGAAGTTGACCGACGAGGTCGAGGTGCCGTTGTCGCTGTACTTGACCAGCTTCTCGGCCACCTCGAGGCCGATGTTGGCCTGCGCCTCCATCGTCGAGCCGCCGATGTGGGGCGTGAGGATCACGTTGTCGAGTCCGCGCAGCGGCGACTGGAACTCGTCCTTGTTGCTGCGCGGCTCGACCGGGAACACGTCGATGGCGGCGCCCAGCAGCTTCTTCTCCTTCAGCGCGTCGGCCAGCGCGTCGATCTCGACCACGGTGCCGCGCGAGGCGTTGATGAGGATCGAGCCGGCCTTCATGGCCGCGATCTCGGCCGCGCCGATCATCCATTGCGTGGCCTGCGTCTCGGGCACGTGCAGGGTCACGATGTCGCTCTGCGCCAGCAGCTGGTGCAGGTCGCGCACCTGGCGCGCATTGCCCAGCGGCAGCTTGGTGACCACGTCGTAGAAGGCCACGTGCATGCCCAGCGCCTCGGCCAGCACCGACAGCTGCGCGCCGATCGAGCCGTAGCCCACGATGCCCAGCGTCTTGCCGCGGATCTCGAAGGCGTTCTCGGCCGACTTGAGCCAGCCGCCGCGGTGCGCCACCGCGCTCTTCTCGGGCACGCCGCGCAAGAGCAGGATCGCCTCGGCCAGCACCAGCTCGGCCACCGAGCGGGTGTTGGAGTAAGGCGCGTTGAAGATCGCCACGCCGTGCTCGCGCGCGGCCTCGAGGTCGACCTGGTTGGTGCCGATGCAGAAGCAGCCGGCGGCCACCAGCTTGTGGGCGGCCGCGAACACCTCGGCCGTCAGCTGGGTGCGCGAGCGGATGCCGAGGAAGTGCACGTCGGCGATCTTGGCCTTGAGCTGCTCGTCGGGCAGCGCGCCCGGCAGCGACTCGACGTTGGTGTAGCCCGCCGCATGGAGCACCTCCACGGCCGAGGGGTGGATACCCTCGAGCAGAAGAAACTTGATCTTGCTTTTGTCGAGGGAGGTCTTGCTGCTCATGCTGCTGCTCGCGGTAGCCCCGGCCATGGCAACAGGCTAGGCCGAAAAAGGGAGGGCGATGCTAGCATGGTGCAGCGCAGCAAGCAGGGGCCCGGCGCGCGAGCGCCCTGTCGTCCAAGGGGGTTTACCCGGGTTTCTCGACGTGTGCACTCCGTGCGACAAAGCCGCAGAACCGTCACGTATGTAACCTAACATCGCCGGTTTTACTTACTTTTCCCTACAGGAGTCTTAATGCGCTTCAAGACGCTCGCCATCGCCTCTACGCTGGCTGCCGCTCTGGCCGTGCCAGCCCTTGCCCAGGCCCAGACCGAGATCCAGTGGTGGCACTCGATGGACGGCGCCCTCAACGACTGGGTCAACGACCTCGCCAAGCAGTTCAACGAGAGCCAGAAGGACTACAAGGTCGTGCCCACCTACAAGGGCGAATACGACCAGTCGATGGCGGCCGGCATCGCGGCCTACCGCTCGGGCAACGCGCCCGACATCCTGCAGGTGTTCGAAGTGGGCACCGCCACCATGATGTATTCCAAGGGCGCGATCAAGCCCGTGGCCGACGTCATGAAGGAAGGCGGCCAGAAGTTCGACCCCAAGGCCTACATCCCCGCGGTGGCCGGCTACTACACCGCCCCCAACGGCCAGATGCTGTCGTTCCCGTTCAACAGCTCGACGACGGTGTTCTATTACAACAAGGACGCCTTCAAGAACGCCGGCCTCGACCCCGAGAAGGCCCCCGCCACCTGGCCCGAAGTGGTCTCGGCGGCCGCCAAGCTCAAGGCCAGCGGCAGCCAGTGCCCGTTCACCACCTCGTGGATGAGCTGGGCCCAGCTCGAGAGCTTCTCGGCCTGGCACAACACCTCGTACGCCTCGAAGAACAACGGCTTCGGCGGCCTCGACGCCCGCCTGGAATTCAACTCGCCGCTGCACGTGCGCCACTTCGAGAACCTGTCGAACATGTCCAAGCAGGGCCTGTTCGTCTACAAGGGCCGCGCCAGCAAGCCGATCACCTCGTTCACCTCGGGTGAATGCGCGATGTTCATCGGCTCGTCGGGCAGCTATGCCAGCGTGAAGCGCGACGCCAAGTTCAAGTTCGCCGAATCGGCGCTGCCCTACTACCCGGACGTGCAGGGCGCGCCGCAGAACACGATCGTCGGTGGCGCCAGCCTGTGGGTGATGTCGGGCAAGCCGGCCGCCAACTACAAGGGCGTGGCCGCGTTCTTCAGCTTCCTGTCGAGCCCCAAGGTGCAGTCGGAAAGCCACATGCGCACCGGCTACCTGCCGATCACCACGGCCGCCTACGAGCTGACCGAGAAGGCCGGCTTCTACAAGGAAAACCCGGGCACCGACGTCGCGGTGAACCAGATGATCAAGAAGACCACCGACAAGTCGCGTGGCGTGCGCCTGGGCAACCTGCCCCAGATCCGCGCCATCGAGGACGAGGAAACCGAGCTGATCTGGACCGGCAAGAAGACCCCGAAGGAAGCGCTGGACAGCGCCGTGAAGCGCGGAAACGAACTTTTGGTGAAATTCCAGGCCGCAAACAAGTAAGCTCCGCACCCGGATCGGCGCGAACGAATGTTCGTTTCGGTTCGTTTGACCCGCAACAAGCCAGGCTGACCCGTGCAGTCCTGGCTGTTTGCTTATTTAGTGTGTCCGTGACCTGAACGCCCTGCCCCATGGAAAAACGCGTCATCTTTCGTTCGAACTGGCTGCCCTGGGCATTGCTGGCGCCGCAGCTGATCGTCGTCGGCGTCTTCTTCTTCTGGCCCGCCGGCCAGGCGCTGGTGCAGTCGCTGCAGCAGCAGGACGCCTTCGGCAACTCGATCACCTGGGTGGGGCTGGACAACTTCGAGGCGCTGTGGAACGACAGCACCTACATGGCCTCGTTCCACACGACCATCGTCTTCTCGGTGCTGGTGACGGTCCTGGGCCTGAGCATCGCCCTGGTGCTGGCGGTGTTCGCCGACCGCGTGGTGCGCGGCACGCGCTTCTATCGCAGCGTGCTGATCCTGCCGTACGCGGTCGCCCCCGTCGTGACCGGCCTGCTGTGGTCGTTCATGTTTTCCTCCTCGATCGGCATCGTGGCCTACTGGCTCAAGAAGATCGGGTTCAACTGGAACCACCTGCTCAACGGCGACCACGCCATGGCGCTGGTCGTGATGGCCTCGGTGTGGAAGCAGATCTCCTACAACTTCCTGTTCTTCCTCGCGGGCCTGCAGTCGATCCCGAAGTCGCTGATCGAGGCCGCCGCCATGGACGGCGCGCGCCCGATGCGCCGCTTCTGGACCATCCAGTTCCCGCTGCTGACGCCCACCACCTTCTTCCTGCTGGTGATCAACATGGTGTACGCCTTCTTCGACACCTTCGCGATCATCGACGCCACCACCCAGGGCGGCCCCGGCAAGGACACCGCCACGCTGGTCTACCGCGTGTACTTCGACGGCTTCCGCGGCATGGACTTCGGCGGCGCCGCGGCCCAGTCGGTGGTGCTGATGGTGATCGTCATCGCGCTGACGGTGGTGCAGTTCCGCTACGTCGAGAAGAAGGTCCAGTACTGATGACCGCCCCCATGCATTCCCTCTTCCCCGCGCGCCGCGCGGCCAACGCCACGGAGGCCCGCCATGGTTGAGCGCCGCCCCTCCCTGGGCATCCTCGCGCACGTGATCATGATCATCGGAGTGCTGCTGGTGATGTTCCCGATCTACCTGGCCTTCATCGCCTCGACCCACACGCCGCAGGAGATCATGCAGGCGCCGATGCCGATCCTGCCCGGCAGCAACTTCTGGGAAACCTACAAGGCGGCGCTGACCGGCGGCGGGCGCACCAGCGCCAACGTGTCGGTGGCGCGGATGATCTGGGTGAGCACGGTCATCACGCTCGTCATCACCTTCGGCAAGATCAGCATCTCGCTGCTGTCGGCCTTCGCGGTGGTGTATTTCCGCTTTCCGCTGCGCGGCCTGTGCTTCTGGCTGATCTTCATCACGCTGATGCTGCCGGTCGAGGTGCGCATCGGCCCGACCTACCAGGTCGTGGCCAGCCTCGGCATGATCAACAGCTTCGCCGGCCTCTCGATACCGTTGATCGCGTCGGCGACCGCCACCTTCCTGTTCCGGCAGTTCTTCCTGACGGTGCCCGACGAGCTGGTCGAGGCCGCGCGCGTCGACGGCGCCGGGCCGATGCGCTTCTTCAAGGACATCCTGCTGCCGCTGTCGAAGACCAGCATCGCGGCGCTGTTCGTGATCCAGTTCATCTACGGCTGGAACCAGTACCTGTGGCCGCTGATCGCCGCCACCAGCGAGGACATGTACCCGATCGTCGTCGGCATCAAGGCCATGATCGGCAACGGCGAGTCGCCGGTGGACTGGAACGTGGTGATGGCCACGGCCGTGCTGGCCATGCTGCCGCCCGCGGTGGTGGTGGTGCTGATGCAGAAGTGGTTCGTCAAGGGCCTGGTCGATACCGACAAATAAAACGCTGAACTGAAAACATGGCTGCCATTTCCCTACGCAACGTCATCAAGCGCTACGGCCACGGGCCCAAGGCCAACCAGGTCATCCACGGCGTGAGCGCCGAGATCGCCGACCACGAGTTCGTCGTCATCGTCGGCCCGTCGGGCTGCGGCAAGTCCACGCTGCTGCGCATGGTGGCCGGCCTGGAGGAGATCTCCGCCGGCGAGATCGCCATCGGCAACAAGGTGGTGAACCAGCTCGAGCCCTCCGAGCGCGACATCGCGATGGTGTTCCAGAACTACGCGCTCTATCCGCACATGACGGTGTTCGCGAACATGGCCTACGGCCTGAAGATCGCGAAGGTGCCGACGGCCGAGATCAAGGTGCGCGTGGACAAGGCCGCGAAGATCCTCGAGCTGGGCCACCTGCTCGAGCGCAAGCCGCGCGAGCTCTCGGGCGGCCAGCGCCAGCGCGTGGCCATGGGCCGCGCGATCGTGCGCCAGCCGCAGGTGTTCCTGTTCGACGAGCCGCTGTCGAACCTCGACGCCAAGCTGCGCGCGCAGACCCGCCTCGAGATCCAGAAGCTGCACCGCGAGCTCGGCATCACCTCGCTGTTCGTCACCCACGACCAGGTCGAGGCCATGACGCTGGCGCAGCGCATCATCGTGATGAACGGCGGCGTGATGGACCAGTTCGCGACGCCCGAGGAGGTCTATTCGCGCCCCGCCACCACCTTCGTCGCGAGCTTCATCGGCTCGCCGCCGATGAACCTGCTGCGCCACGCGCCGGGCGTGCGTCCGGGCCAGATCCTGGGCATCCGCCCGGAGCACATGGCACTCGACGAGAACGGCTGGTCGGTGCAGGTGGAGCAGGTCGAGCTGCTGGGCGCCGAGCGCCTGGTCTACGGCCGCATCGGCGACGAGCAGATCATCATGCGCACCGACGAGGCCGACCGGCCGCCGATGGCGGGCGACACGGTGAAGATCGCCGCGCGCGAGGACAAGCTGCACTGGTTCGACGCCGGCTCCGGCAAACGCGCGGAATGAGCGCGGAATGAGCACGCCCTGGCCCTATCCACGCTGGATCGCCCACCGCGGCGCCGGCAAGCTCGCGCCCGAGAACACGCTCGCGGCCTTCCGCTTCGGCGCCGCGCACGGCTATCGCATGTTCGAATGCGATGCCAAGCTCAGCGCCGACGGCGTGGTGTTCCTGATGCACGACGCCACGCTGGAACGCACCACCAGCGGCCGAGGCATCGGCGGCCGGAAGCCCTGGAGCGAACTGGCTCAGCTCGACGCGGGCGGCTGGCATTCGCGCGCCTTCGCGGGCGAGCCGCTGCCCACGCTCGAGAACCTCGCGCGCTTCTGCCTGGCCAACGGCCACCTGCTGAACATCGAGATCAAGCCCACGCCGGGCACCGAGCGCGAAACCGGCGAGGCGGTGGCGCGGCAGGCCGCGGCGCTGTGGCGCGATGCGGCCGTCCCGCCGCTGCTGACCTCGTTCCAGGTCGATGCGCTGAAGGGCGCGGCGACCGCCGCGCCCGAACTGCCGCGCGGCCTGCTGCTCGACACGCTCTGGAACGGCTGGCTCGAGACCGCGCGCGAACTCGGCTGCGTGGCCATCGTCTGCAACCATGCGCTGTGGGACGCCGCCGTGGTGGCGCAGGTGCACGGCGCCGGCCTGCGCGCGCTGAGCTACACGGTCAACGACGACTGGGCCGCGCAGCGCCTGATCGACCTGGGCACCGACGGCATCATCACCGACCGCGTCGACCTGTTCAGCCCCGCGCGCTGAACGCGGCGCCGTCACATGCTGTGACGCGCCGCGAAGCCGGGCCTTCAGGTGCGGCTTCTATGATGCGTCCATGAGCTGGACCTCCCGTCTCGCGGCCTTCCTGATGGCCGCCCTGCTGCTGTGCGGCACCGCCTTCGCGCAGCAGGACCCCGACCTCGCGGCCGCGCCGCCCGCGCCCACCGTGGCCGAGCTGCGCGCGCTGCTCGCGAAGATCGACCAGTCCACCGGCTCGGAAGACGACGCGCGCAGCCGCCTCACGCAGATCAACGCGATCGGCGCGCAGGCCGACAAGTTCGTGGCGGCGCGCACCGGCGAGCTCAACGACCTCAACGCGCGCCTGGGCGAGCTCGGCAACCCGCCCGCGGCCGGCGCCAGCGAAGACCCCGACATCACGCGCCAGCGCGCGCGCCTGACCAAGGAACGCAACGCGCTCGACGCCGACATCCGGCTCGCCAAGCTGCTGGCGATCGACGTGCGCCAGCGCGGCACCGACCTGCTGACGCAGCGCCGCGCGGTGTTCGAGGCCCAGCTCACCGAGCGCGCGGCATCGCCGCTCACGGGCGAGTTCTGGAGCGACCTGCAGGAGGCCTGGCCCGAAGACGTCGACCGGCTCCAGGGCATGGCCGCGGGCGTGCAGACCGGCCTCGCCACCGCGTTCGGCGGCGAGGGCCGCACGCTGGTGATCGCGGCGCTGGCCGGCGCGCTGCTGCTGGCCTTCGCGGGCGTCTGGGCGGCCGAGCACGGCCTGGCCCGGCTCGCGGTGAAGCTGCTGCCCGCCGGACGGCTGCGGCGCTCGCTGCTGGTGATCGCCATCGTCGCGGCCCACGTGCTGCTGGTGGCGCTGGCGGCGCACGGCTTCGTCCATGTGCTCGAGCAGCACGCGGGCTGGGCGCCGCAGGCGCGCAAGGCGATGCTGTCGCTGGCGCAGTCGCTGGTGTTCATGGCCTTCGTGATCGGCCTGGGCCGCGCGCTGCTGGCCACCGGCCGGCCGTCGTGGCGGCTGCCGCCGATTCCCGACGCCATGGCCGCGCGGCTCGCGGCCCTGCCCTGGCTGGTGGCGCTGGTGGCGGCCCTGGCCTGGGCGCCGGCCGAGATCAACGCGCTGGTCGACGCCAGCTTCTCGGCCGTGGTCGCCACGCACGTGCTGACCGCGCTGCTGCTGACCGCGCTGGTCGGCGCGGTGCTCTACCGGCTCAAGGCGCTGCGCGCGGGCGCCCCCGGCGAGGACCTGCCCGAGCGGCCGATGTGGGTCGGCATCCTGGTCGCGCTGATCGCCATCCTGATGGTCGCGATCTGGGTGCTGGTGGCCGTGGGCTACGTGGCGCTCGCGAGCTTCCTGGCCTCGCAGCTCACCTGGAGCGGCATCGTCGCCACCGCGTTCTACGTGCTGTTCAAGTTCGCCGACGACGTGTTCATGGCCACCGTGTCGTCGCGCAGCGGCTTCGGCCAGCGGCTGCAGAAGAGCTTCGGCCTGGCACCGCAGACGCTGGACCAGATCGCCACCGTGCTGTCGGGCCTGAGCCGGGTGGCGCTGTTCTTCTACATGCTGATCGCGCTGGCCGCCCCGCTGGGCACCAGCCCCGGCGAGGTGTTCCAGCGCAGCGGCAAGTTCGGCACCGGCGTGAAGATCGGCGAGTTCCAGCTCGTGCCGGGCGCGATCCTCAGCGCGGTGGCGGTGCTGGCCGTGGGCTTCGTGATGCTGCGCATCTTCAAGCGCTGGCTGGCCGCGAGCTACCTGCCGACCACCAAGTTCGAGCCCGGCATGCAGAGCTCGATCAGCACCCTGCTGGGCTACGTGGGCGGCATCCTGGTGATCGCGTTCTCGCTCTCGGCGCTGGGCATCGGCATCGAGCGCATCGCCTGGGTGGCGAGCGCGCTGTCGGTGGGCATCGGCTTCGGCCTGCAGGCGATCGTGCAGAACTTCATCTCGGGCCTGATCCTGCTGGCCGAGCAGCCCGTGAAGGTGGGCGACTGGGTGGTGCTCGGCACGGCCGAGGGCGACGTGCGGCGCATCAACGTGCGCGCCACCGAGATCCAGCTCGGCGACCGCTCCACGCTGATCGTGCCGAACTCGGAATTCATCACCAAGACCGTGCGCAACATGACGCTGGCCAACGCCGAGGGCCGGGTGCTGATCCGCCTGCCGATGCCGCTGACCACCGACGCGCAGAAGGTGCGCGACCTGATCCTCGAGGCCTGCAAGGCGCACGAGGGCGTGCTCGAGACGCCGGCGCCCTCGCTCACGCTCGAGGGCATCGAGAACGGGCTGCTGATCTTCCAGGCGATCGCCTACGTGGCGAGTCCGCGGCTGGCCGGCGGCGTGCGCAGCGACCTGCTGTTCACCATCCTCGACGCGCTGCGCCAGGCCGACCTGCCGATGGCGACGCCCACGCTGGTGATGGCGGCCGCGCCGGCGGCCCCCTCGGCGCTCTCGACCGCGCCCTCGCCGGTGCCCTCCTCGCCGGCCTCGCCGCTGCCGGGCGTGCAGGGCTGAGGGCCGGCCGCGCCCGGCTCAACCCAGCGGCAGGGTGGTCGTGCACTTCACCTCGTTGAGGCACACGCTCGAACGCACCGCCGACACGCCCGGCATGTGCATCAGCGTGTCCATCAGGAACTGCGACAGCGAGTGCAGGTCGCGCGCGACCACCTTGATGACGTAGTCGAAGTCGCCGGTGACCGAATAGCACTCGAGGATCTGCGGCAGGTCGGCCACCAGGTCCTGGAACTTCGGCAGCTCGCCGATGTGGCCGCGCGCCATGGTCACGTGGATGAAGGCGATCACGCCGAGCCCCACCTGGCGCGCGTCGAGCCGGGCCGCGTAGCCGCTGATGAAGCCCATCTCCTCGAGCCGCCGGTGCCGCCGCAGGCACTGGGCCGGAGAAAGATTGGCCACTTCGGAGAGTTCGAGGTTCGATGCACGTCCATGCGCTTGCAGATGCTCCAGGATCTTCCTGTCGATGCGGTCGAGCGTGATCTCGTGCAATTTCGTCTCCTTCAAATGCCGATGGCCGCAATCATATTTCTCAAAGCGGGGTAAGCACTGGCGCGGGATGCACCTTAATTGTGCAAACCACGCTCTAGACTCCAGGCTCGTGGAAGTGCATGCCGCATTTCCGTGCCATCGATTCCCTGCCCCGGTGCAAGCCGTGGCGTCGGACCCGCCCCCTTCCCTCTTTCCGGAGATCCCACGTGAAATTCGCCCTGCTTCGCACCCCTGTCGCCGCCGCCCTGGCCCTCGGCATGCTCGCCGCCGCGCCCGCCTTCGCGGCCGACAAGTCGGTGGCCGTGACCGCCATCGTCGAGCACCCGGCGCTCGACGCCGTGCGCGACGGCGTCAAGGCCGAGCTGAAGGCGGCCGGCTACGAAGAGGGCAAGAACCTCAAGTTCACCTACCAGAGCGCGCAGGGCAACGTGGGCACCGCGGCCCAGATCGCGCGCAAGTACGTGGGCGACCAGCCCGACGTGATCGTCGCCATCGCCACCCCCTCGGCCCAGGCCACGCTGGCCGCCACCAAGACCATCCCGGTCGTCTACTCGGCCGTGACCGACCCGGTGGCCGCCAAGCTGGTGAAGAGCTGGGACGCCAGCGGCACCAACGTGACCGGCGTGTCGGACCTGTCGCCGCTGGACAAGCACATCGCCCTCATCAAGCAGGTGGTGCCCACCGCCAAGCGCATCGGCGTGATCTACAGCCCCGGCGAAGCCAACTCGGTGGCGATCGTGGCCGACCTCAAGAAGGCCGCCGCGGCCGCCGGCATGACGGTGGTGGAAGCCGCCGCCGCGCGCACCGTGGACGTGCCGACCGCCGCCCAGAGCCTGGTCGGCAAGGCCGACGCGATCTACACGCCGACCGACAACAACGTGGTGTCGGCCTTCGAGGGCATCGTGAAGGTGGCGCAACAGGCCAAGCTGCCGGTGGTGGCGGCCGACACCGCCACCGTCGAGCGCGGCGCGGTCGCGGCGCTGGGCCTGAACTACACCGACATCGGCCGCCAGACCGGCAAGATCGTGGTGCGCATCCTCAAGGGCGAGAAGCCCGGCGCGATCGCCTCGCAGACCAGCACCAACTTCGAGCTGGTGGTGAACCCGGGCGCGGCCAAGCTGCAGGGCGTGACCCTGTCGGACGAGCTGCTGAAGACCGCCAAGGTCGTGAACACCAAGTAAGCCCCGGCCTCATCGCC
Organism: Variovorax sp. FG153; assembly: GCF_057809595.1. Taxonomy (NCBI): domain Bacteria; kingdom Pseudomonadati; phylum Pseudomonadota; class Betaproteobacteria; order Burkholderiales; family Comamonadaceae; genus Variovorax; species Variovorax sp. FG153. The sequence goes on along the minus strand of NZ_JBMDKG010000014.1, from coordinate 8,001 downwards.
AGCGACGGGTCGTCCTGCGGGCGGCCCGTCTTTTCGTTCTTGCCGGGAGCTTCCTCCTCATGTCCCTCATCGCCTCGCTGGGCGCCATCGAGATCGGCCTGATATTCGGGCTGGTCGCGCTGGGCGTCTTCATGTCCTTCCGCATCATCAACTTTCCCGACCTCACGGTGGACGGCAGCTTCCCGCTCGGCGCCGCCGTGGCCGCCACGCTGATCGTGGCCGGCTGGAACCCGGTGGCGGCCACCGCGGTGGCCTGCGTCGCGGGCGCCGTCTCGGGCTGGGTCACGGCCTGGCTCAACGTGAAGCTCAAGATCATGCAACTGCTCGCGAGCATCCTGGTGATGATCGCGCTCTACTCGATCAACCTGCGCGTGATGGGCAAGCCCAACGTGGCGCTGATCACCGAGCCCACCGTGTTCAGCATGGCCAGCTTCGGCGGCATGCCCGAGCAGTGGGCCAAGCCGCTGTTGCTGCTCTTGATCGTGATCGCCGCGAAGATCGTGGTCGACCTGTTCTTCGCCTCCGAGGCCGGCCTGGCGATGCGCGCCACCGGCGGCAATGCGCGCATGGCGCGCGCCCAGGGCATCTCGACCGACTTCCACACCATGGCGGGCCTGGCGCTGTCGAACGCGCTGGTGGCGCTGGCCGGCGCGCTGTTCGCGCAGAGCCAGGGCACGGCCGACATCTCGATGGGCGTGGGCACGATCGTGATCGGCCTGGCGGCGGTGATCATCGGCGAGACGCTGATGCCCGCGCGCAGCATGGTGATCACCACGCTGGCCTGCATCCTGGGGGCGCTGCTCTATCGCTTCTTCATCGCGATGGCGCTGAACACCGACTTCATGGGCCTGCAGGCGCAGGACCTGAACCTGGTGACCGCCGTGCTGGTGGCCTTCGCGCTGCTGGTGCCCGCCTACAAGCGCAAGCTCGGCGGGCTTTTCAAGGGGAAGAACTGATGCTGCGCGCCGAACAACTCGAGATGACCTTCAACCCGGGCACGCCGATCGAGAACCGCGTGCTGCGCGGGCTCGGCCTGGAGATTCCCACCGGCCAGTTCGTCACCGTGATCGGCTCGAACGGTGCCGGCAAGTCGACCTTCCTCAATGCGGTCAGTGGCGACCTGATCGTCGACAAGGGCCGCATCGAGATCGACGGCAAGGAGGTGACGCGGCTCAACGCCTGGCAGCGTTCGGGCATGGTGGCGCGCGTGTTCCAGGACCCGATGGCCGGCACCTGCGAGGCGCTGACCATCGAGGAGAACATGGCGCTGGCCTGGAAGCGCGGCGAGCGGCGCGGCCTGGGCCTGTCGCTCAACCGTGGCCTGCGCGAGCTGTTCCGCGAGAAGCTGTCGATCCTGAAGCTCGGGCTGGAGAACCGGCTGGCCGACCGCATCGGCCTGCTGTCGGGCGGCCAGCGGCAGGCCGTGAGCCTGCTGATGGCTTCGCTCAAGCCCTCGCGCATCCTGCTGCTCGACGAGCACACGGCCGCGCTCGATCCGAAGACCGCGGCCTTCGTGCTCGAGCTCACGGCGCGCATCGTCGAGGAGAGCAAGCTCACCGCGATGATGGTCACACACAGCATGCGCCAGGCGCTGGACTACGGCTCGCGCACGGTGATGCTGCACGAGGGCCAGGTGATCCTCGACGTGGCCGGCCCCGAGCGCTCGGGCCTCGATGTGCCCGACCTGCTGCGCATGTTCGAACAGACGCGCGGCGAGAAGCTCGACGACGACAAGCTGCTCTTGGCATGACCGCAATGCGCGCGATGCGGCCCGAGGACCTGCAGGCGGTGCTGGCGATCCAGCTCGCCTGCTACGGCGCGGGCTTCGTGGAGGACGGGGCGCTGATCGTGCGCCGGCTCGCCGCGGCGCCGCGCACCGGCTGGGTGGTCGAGCACGCGGGACGGGTGGCCGCCTACCTCGCGGCCTATCCCTCGCGCGTGGGCAAGCTCACGGCCCTGCACGGCGATTTCGAGGTGCTGCCCGAGACACAGGCCGACGCGCTCTACCTGCACGATCTCGCGGTCGACCCGGCGGCCTCGGGCCATGGCCTGGGACCGGCGCTGGTGCGGCATGCGCTGGCCTTCGCCGACACGGCGGGCTGGCGGCGCTCGGCGCTGGTGTCGGTGCAGTCCTCGCTGGGCTTCTGGGAGCGCCACGGCTACGCGGTGCATGCGCTGGCCGACGCGGCACAGCAGGCGCGCCTGGCGAGCTATCCCGCGCCGGCGCACTACATGGTGCGGACCTGAAAGCCGCCGCTCAGCGCCGCCAGCCGCGCTGCAGCAGCCACTGCACGGTGCCGCAGACCACCACCAGCGCGGCATAGCTCGCGATGCGGCCGTCGTGGCCCGTGAACACCAGGCCGGCCAGCAGCACCAGCACGCCAGCTATCGTATTGATAGCGAATTGCGCCCAGATGGCAGGCGTTCCGGGCTTCCGCGGCATCAGGAAGCGGCCGCACAGCGCGAGCACCCCCGCCACGAAGACAGCCGGCAGCGCGAAGTTGAGGAGGTGGTTGAGCAGGGCGAGCGCGGACATTCGGGAAGGGGCGGAAGCGTCATCCGCCAGCCGCTATGGAGGTCATAGACAGCACGGTGCCGGGACGGGCTCCGCAAATTTTATAATCGTGACATGTCTGTCTGGGCTCTTGGCTTGAACCACACGACCGCGCCGCTCGATCTGCGCGGTCGTTTTGCGTTTGCGCTCGACCAGATCGCTCCCACCCTGCAGAGCCTGCGCAGCTCGTTCTCGAGCGGCCGCCACCCGCAGGTCGAGGCCGCCATCATCTCGACCTGCAACCGCACCGAGATCTACTGCGCCGCCGACCATGCCGCGATCGACCACACGGTCGGCTGGCTGGCCCAGAGCGGCGGCGTGGCCCCCGCGCTGCTGCGCTCGCATGCCTACACCCTGCACGACGGTGACGTCGCGCGCCATGCCTTCCGCGTGGCCAGCGGCCTCGATTCGATGGTGCTCGGCGAAGCCCAGATCCTCGGCCAGATGAAGGACGCGGTGCGCGCCGCCGAAACCGCCGGCGCGCTGGGCAGCACGCTCAACCAACTCTTCCAGCGCTCGTTCGCGGTCGCCAAGGAAGTGCGCACCGCCACCGAGATCGGCGCGCACTCGATCAGCATGGCGGCCGCCGCCGTGCGCCTGGCCGGCCAGCTGTTCGAGGACCTGCGCCAGACGCGCGTGCTGTTCGTCGGCGCCGGCGAGATGATCGACCTCGCGGCCACGCACTTCGCGGCCAAGGAGCCGAAGTCCATCGCCATCGCCAACCGCACGCTCGAGCGCGGCGAGAAGCTGGCCTCGCGCTTCGGCGGCGAGGCGATGCGGCTGGCCGACCTGCCGGCACGGCTGGCCGAGTTCGACATCGTCGTGAGCTGCACCGCGAGCACGCTGCCGATCATCGGCCTGGGCGCCGTGGAACGCGCGCTCAAGTCGCGCAAGCACCGCCCGATGTTCATGGTCGACCTGGCCGTGCCGCGCGACATCGAGCCCGAGGTGAAGGCGCTCGAGGACATCTACCTCTACACCGTGGACGACCTCGCCCAGGTGGTGCAGCAGGGTCAGGCCAACCGCCAGGCCGCGGTGGCGCAGGCCGAGGTCATCATCGACGCCGGCGTGCAGAGCTTCATGCACTGGCTGGGCCAGCGCGGCACGGTGCCGCTGATCCAGCAGCTCAACGCCCAGACCGACGAATGGCGTGCCGCCGAACTGGCGCGCGCGCGCAAGCTGCTCGCCAAGGGCGAATCGGTCGACGCCGTGCTCGAAGCCCTGTCGCGCGGGCTCACGCAGAAGATGCTGCACGGCGCGCTGGCCGAGCTGCACGCGGGCGATGCCGCCTCGCGCGAGCAAACGGCGCAGACCATCTCGCGCCTGTTCCTGCGCAAAGAGCGTTAGCGGCGCTCGTCCGCGAGCCCGGCACGGCGTGCCGCGGCCTCCATGCGCCTTGCCGCCATGCCGCGGCACCTCCCCTCTTTTTCGAATCTCTCCGCCGTGAAGCCCTTTCTCCGCCACCAACTCGAACGCTATGCCGCCCGCCTCGGCGAACTCGACTTCCTGCTCTCGCGCGAGGACATCATGGGCGACATGGCGCAGTACCGCACCATCTCGCGCGAGCATGCCGAGGTGACGCAGGTGGCCGGCCGCTATGCGCGCTACGTGCAGCGCGAGGCCGACATCGCCGGCGCGAAGGAAATGCTCGACGACCCCGACATGGCCGAGATGGCCACGCAGGAAATCGCCGAGGCCGAGGCCGAGCTCGCGCAGCTGGAAGACGAGCTGCAGCGCCTGCTGCTGCCCAAGGACCCCGACGACGCGCGCAACGCCTTCCTCGAAATCCGCGCCGGTACCGGCGGCGACGAGTCGGCGCTGTTCGCGGGCGACCTGCTGCGCATGTACACGCGCTACTGCGAGCGCGCCGGCTGGCGCTGCGAGATCGTGAGCGAGAACGAAAGCGAGCTCGGCGGCTACAAGGAAGTGGTGGTGCGCATCTCGGGCGACGAGGTGTTCGGCAACCTGCGCTTCGAATCGGGCGGCCACCGCGTGCAGCGCGTGCCGGCCACCGAGACGCAGGGCCGCATCCACACCAGCGCCTGCACGGTGGCGGTGCTGGCCGAGCCCGACGAGGCGCAGGCGGTGCAGATCAATCCGGCCGACCTGCGCATCGACACCTACCGCGCCAGCGGCGCCGGCGGCCAGCACATCAACAAGACCGATTCGGCGGTGCGCATCACGCACATCCCGACCGGCATCGTGGCCGAGTGCCAGGACGACCGCAGCCAGCACCGCAACAAGGCCAAGGCGCTGCAGGTGCTGTCGGCGCGGATCCAGGAGAAGGAGCGCAGCGAGCGCGCCGCCAAGGACGCCGCGCTGCGCAAGGGCCTGATCGGCAGCGGCGACCGCTCCGACCGCATCCGCACCTACAACTTCCCCCAGGGCCGGCTCACCGACCACCGGATCAACCTCACGCTCTACAAGCTGCTCGCGATCATGGAGGGCGACCTCGGCGACGTGCTGGCGGCGCTGCGCGCGGCGCGCGAGGCGGAGCAACTGGCCGAGCTCGAATCGAGCCTGCCCTCATGAGCACCGAGCCGCTCGCGCCCTCGACCGTGGCCCAGGCGCTGGCCGCGGCCGCGCGGCTGGGCGTCGACCGGCTCGACGCCCAGTTGCTGCTGCTGCATGCGCTGGGCCGGCCGCCGCACGACCGCGCCTGGCTGCTCGCGCACGACACCGACGCGCTGCCCGAGCCGTTGTGGACCGCGCTGTCGGCGCAACTGCTGCGCCGCCTCGCGGGCGAGCCGGTGGCCTACCTGCTGGGCGAGAAGGAATTCCACGGCCTCGCGCTGCGCGTCGACCCGCGCGTGCTGGTGCCGCGGCCCGACACCGAGACGCTGGTCGACTGGGCGCTCGAGTGCCTCGAAGGCCAGGCCGCGCCGCGCGTGCTCGACCTGGGCACCGGCAGCGGCGCGATCGCGCTGGCGCTGCAGCACGCGCGGCCCGATGCACGGGTCGATGCCGTGGATGCCAGCGCCGACGCGCTCGCGGTGGCCCGCGCCAATGCCGAGCGCCTGAAGCTGCCGGTGCGCTTCGCCCAGGCCGACTGGCTGGCGGGCGCGGACCGGGGTTACGCGCTGATCGCCAGCAACCCGCCCTACATCGCCGCCGGCGACCCGCATCTGCCGGCGCTGCAGCACGAGCCCGCCTCGGCGCTGGTGGCCGGCGCCGACGGGCTCGGCGACATCCGCCGCATCGTTGCCGACGCGCCCGCGCACCTGGCCGAAGGTGGCTGGCTGCTGCTGGAGCACGGCCACGACCAGGCCCCCGCCGTGCGCCAGCTGCTGGCCGCCCAGGGCTTCGCCGAGGTGCAAAGCCGCGAGGACCTGGCAGGCATCGCGCGCTGCTCGGGCGGAATCCGGCGCTCGGTGAAATAATCCCTCCAGCCTACTTTTCAGGAGCCCCCATGTCCGACGCCCAGCAACGCATCGACGACCTCGTCAAATCCAACGATCTCGTGCTCTTCATGAAGGGCAACGCCAGTTTCCCCATGTGCGGCTTCTCGGGCCGCGCGATCCAGATCCTCAAGGCCGTGGGCGTCGACACCCGTTCGCTCAAGACCGTCAACGTCCTCGAGGACGACGGCATCCGCCAGGGCATCAAGGACTACAGCAACTGGCCCACCATCCCGCAGCTCTACGTCAAGGGCGAATTCGTCGGCGGCTCGGACATCATGATGGAGATGTACGAGTCGGGCGAACTGCAGAAGGTGCTGGCCGGCGACGCTGCCTGATCCGGGCCCGGCGATGAGCCACGGCCACGATCACGACCACGGACATCCGCACGACGAGGCTGCGGCCCCGGCGTGGAAGCACGACGGCGTGCGGGTGATCGCGGCCAACCAGCTCGACGTCAACACCGCCCAGACGCCCGGCATGAACCGGGCCGCGGCGATCAATTTCGCGCGCGTCGGCGCGCAGAAGCTCTGGGCCGGCACGGTCACCATCCATGCCGACGCCAAGACCGGCGCCCACCACCACGGCCACCTCGAATCGGTGATCTACGTCGTGCGCGGCCGCGCACGCATGCGCTGGGGCGAGCAGCTCGAGTTCACGGCCGAGGCCGGGCCGGGCGACTTCATCTACGTGCCGCCCTACGTGCCGCACCAGGAAATCAACGCCAGCCCGACCGAGACGCTCGAGTGCGTGCTGTGCCGCAGCGACGGCGAGGCCGTCGCGGTGAACCTCGACATCGAACCGGTCGAGAAGCCCGAGTCGGTGCTGTGGGTCGACCCGACCCATCCGCACGGCGGGGTCTGAGCGCACTTTCTCCCGCGGGTCGCGCCCGTGGCGGGCGCCCCCTGCGCCATGGCACCATCGGGGTCTGCTGGTGAACACCATGACCCTGACCCAAAGCCTGCTCGTCATCGCGCTGCTGATCGCGATGAGCGCCTTCTTCTCCCTCGCCGAGATCGCGCTGGCCGCCTCGCGCCGGTTGCGCCTGCGCCAGATGGCCGACGACGGCGACGCGCGCGCCGACCTCGTGCTGCGCATCCAGGAGCAGCCGGGCTACTACTTCACCGTGGTGCAGATCGGCCTCAACGCGGTCGCGATCCTCGGCGGCGTGGTCGGCGAGGGCGCGCTGAGCCCCTACTTCGCGCGCCTGTTCACGGGCTGGCTCGGCCCCGAGGGCGCGCAGAGCGCGGGCTTCCTGTGCTCCTTCGTGACCATCATCGCGGTGTTCCTGGTGTTCGCCGACCTGTTCCCCAAGCGGCTGGGCATGAACGACCCCGAACGGCTGGCGGTGCGCATCGCCAAGCCGATGCAGTTGCTGATCACCACCTTCAAGCCGCTGGTGTGGCTGTTCACCGCCTGCACCGACCTGCTGTTCAAGCTGCTGGGCATGCCGATGGCGCGCGACGACAAGATCACCTCGGCCGACATCCTCGCGATGACCGAGGCCGGCGCGCGGGCCGGCGTGCTCGCCGTGCGCGAGCAGCAGGTGATCGCCAACGTGTTCGAGCTCGAGACGCGGCTCGTGAGCAGCGTGATGACCGCGCGCGACAGCATCGCCTGGTTCCTGCACGACGACCCCGAGTCGGTGCTGCGCGCGCGCATCGTGGCCGAGCCCTTCTCGGCCTACCCGGTGTGCGACGGCGACATCGACCACGTGCTGGGCTACGTCGACGCCAAGGACATGTTCCAGCGCGTGCTCAGCGGCCAGCCGCTGGCCTTCGACCAGGGGCTGCCGCTGCACAAGGCGCTGGTGATTCCCGACCGGCTGTCGCTGACCGAGGTGCTCGAGCAGTTCCAGCAGGCCCACGAGGACTTCGCGATCATCGTCAACGAGTACAGCCTGGTGGTGGGCGTGATCACGCTCAACGACGTGATGAGCACGGTGATGGGCGACCTGGTGTCCACGCCCGACGAGGAGCAGATCGTGCGCCGCGACGAGAACTCCTGGCTGATCGACGGCATCACGCCGATCCAGGACGTGGCGCGCGC
>NZ_JBMDKG010000139.1:0-332 GCF_057809595.1 Variovorax sp. FG153 | reverse complement strand
GGGGTGGAGGCGTGCACGAGCGTGCGGCGCATCGTGTGCAGCGGGGAGGCCTTGCCGGCGGAGGCGCAGAACGAGGTGCTGCGCCGGCTGCCCGCGGCGGCGCTGTACAACCTGTACGGGCCGACGGAGGCGGCGATCGACGTGACGCACTGGCGCTGCCGCGACGACGGCACGAACCAGGTGCCGATCGGGGTACCGATCAGCGAGACGAGCACGTGGGTGCTGGACGCGCAGCTGGAGCCGGTGCCCGTGGGGGTGGCCGGGGAGCTGTACCTGGGCGGTGTGAACCTCGCGCGCGGGTACCTGCACCGGGCGGGGTTGACGGCGGAGCG
>NZ_JBMDKG010000138.1:0-333 GCF_057809595.1 Variovorax sp. FG153 | reverse complement strand
GGCGCGTGGCGGCGCAGTTCGGGATCATCGCCACCGGCTTGCTGGCCGCGTGGGTCGGGTACATCTTGATCTTGACGTCGAGCACGGTCGCGAGGCCGCCCAGGCCCTGCGCGCCGATGCCCAGGGCGTTGACCTTCTCGAACAGCTCGAGGCGCAGGGCCTCGACCTTGGTGAGCTCTTCCTTGCCCTCCTTGGCGAGTTGGGCCTTGGCCTGCAGCTCGTGCATGTCGAGGTCGTCCATCAGGCTTTCCTTGGCCAGCAGCGCGGCTTTCTCGGCCGTGCCGCCGATGCCGATGCCCAGCATGCCCGGCGGGCACCAGCCGGCGCCCATGG
>NZ_JBMDKG010000137.1:0-334 GCF_057809595.1 Variovorax sp. FG153 | reverse complement strand
TGCCGCCGATGCCGATGCCCAGCATGCCCGGCGGGCACCAGCCGGCGCCCATGGTGGGCACGGTCTTCAGCACCCAGTCGACCACGCTGTCGCCGGGGTTCAGCATCACCAGCTTGCTCTTGTTCTCGCTGCCGCCGCCCTTGGCGGCCACCGTCACCTCGACTTTGTCGCCGGGCACGATCTCGGTGAAGATCACCGCGGGCGTGTTGTCCTTGGTGTTCTTGCGGTCGAACTGCGGATCGGCCACGACCGAGGCGCGCAGCGTGTTGTCGGGGTGGTTGTAGCCGCGGCGCACGCCTTCGTTGATGGCGTCGTCGAGGCTGCCGGTGAAGCC
>NZ_JBMDKG010000136.1:0-340 GCF_057809595.1 Variovorax sp. FG153 | reverse complement strand
CCAAATGAAGTGGGCTGTTGCCGGGCGAACGCCGCGCCACCTTCGCTCACGCCTTCTCGCCACGGGGCAGGGCTTGCGCACGCGCGCACCCCACCCCTTTCAGGCTGTTCTTTCGCGTCCTTCGCGAATCCTTCGCGTCCTCTGCGTCCGGCTGCCCGCTCCCGCCTTCTGACATGCCCCTCCTCGAAGTCGACAACCTCCACATCGGCCTGCAGACCCAGCGCGGCCCCGCCCAGGCCGTGCGCGGCGTCTCCTTCTCGCTCGAGCGCGGCCAGACCCTCGGCATCGTGGGCGAGTCGGGCTGCGGCAAGTCCATCACGGTCATGTCCCTCATGGGCCT
>NZ_JBMDKG010000135.1:0-387 GCF_057809595.1 Variovorax sp. FG153 | reverse complement strand
GCAAGGCCTCCCCGCTGCACACGATGCGCCGCACGCTCGTGCACGCCTCCACCCCGCGGTGCGCGAGGAAGGCCTGCAGCATCGAGGGCACGAAGTGCAGCGTGCTCACCGCGTGCCGCCGGATCAGCTGCACCAGCCGCTCGGGGTCGCGATGATCCCCCGGGGCCGCCACCGCCAGGCGCGCGCCCTGCATCAGCGGCCACAGGAACTCCCACACCGACACGTCGAAGCTGAACGGCGTCTTCTGCAGAACCGTGTCCGTGGCCTCCAGCGCGTAGGCCTGCTGCATCCAGGCCAGCCGGTTGAACAGCGACCGGTGGCGGTTGGCCGCGCCCTTGGGCCGCCCGGTGGAGCCCGAGGTGTAGATCACGTACGCCAGGTGCTCGC
>NZ_JBMDKG010000134.1:0-394 GCF_057809595.1 Variovorax sp. FG153 | reverse complement strand
ATGCTGCTGGACGAACCCACGCAGGGCATGGGCCATGAGGACGTGCACCGCGTGGCCGAGCTGATCAAGCGCGTGTCGGCCGGACGCACCATCCTGATGGTCGAGCACAACATGAGCGTGGTCTCGACCATCGCCGACACCATCACCGTGCTGCAGCGTGGTGCCGTGCTGGCCGAAGGCCCTTACGCGGAAGTCTCGAAGAACCCGCAGGTCATGGAGGCCTACATGGGCACCACCGACGGCCAACTGCAGGGAGCCCACTGATGACCGCCGCACTCGAGATCAAGGGCCTGCAGGCCTGGTACGGCGAATCGCATGTGCTGCATGGCGTCGACATGGTCGTGCAGCCGGGCGAGGTCGTCACCTTGCTGGGCCGCAACGGCGCGGGCCGCAC
>NZ_JBMDKG010000133.1:0-405 GCF_057809595.1 Variovorax sp. FG153 | reverse complement strand
CTTGCACGGTGTGTGCCAGCGACAGGAACATGTTGTGCTTCGGATGCAGGTAGACGCCGCGGCGCAGCGCCTCGATGGTGAACACCGCGCCCTTGTCGAAGCCCGGGTCCTCGTCGAACAAGATCAGCGGCAGCGCCGCCGGGCCCGTCTGGCGCACCGGCACGCCATGGCTCGCAGCCTGCGCGGCGATGCCATCGCGGAAGCGCTGGCCCATGGCCTGCACATGGCCCACCACGTCCTGCGCATCCGCCACTTCGATCGTCGCCAGGCCCGCGGCCATCGCCACACCGCCCGACCAGAACGAGCCCGTGGTGTAGATGCGCGTGGCCGCCTCGCGCAGCGCGTCGACGCCGGTCACGGCCGCGAGTGCGTAGCCATTGGCGATCGACTTGCTCCAGGCGCTGA
>NZ_JBMDKG010000132.1:0-429 GCF_057809595.1 Variovorax sp. FG153 | reverse complement strand
CGCCGTCACCGCCGAGCACGCCACCCAGCAGGCCGTCATCGCCCAGGACACCGCCCAGGAGGCCACCGTCGCCACCGAGGACGCCACCCAGCAGGCCGCCGTCGCCGAGGACGCCGCCGAGCAAGCCGCCGTCGCCACCGAGCACGCCACCCAGCAGGCCATCGTCGCCAAGGACGCCGCCGAGCAGGCCACCGTCACCGCCGAGCAGACCGCCTAGGAGGCCGTCGTCGCCGAGCACGCCACCCAGCAGACCGCCGTCACCGCCGAGCAGACCGCCCAGCAGGCCGTCGTCGCCCAGCACGCCACCCAGCAGACCACCATCGCCGCCAAGCAGACCGCCCAGCAGGCCGTCATCACCCAGCACACCGCCGAGCAGGCCACCGTCGCCGCCGAGCAGACCGCCCAGCAGGCCGTCATCACCCAGCACGC
>NZ_JBMDKG010000131.1:0-431 GCF_057809595.1 Variovorax sp. FG153 | reverse complement strand
CTTCGGCCCCGCGCCGCTGCCGACCTGGATCGGCCGCGTCGACGGCCTCGAAGAGCTCCGCCTGCCCGACGCCCTCGCGCACTGGGACTGCCGCAACAACCGGCTGGCCTGGCTCGGCCTGCAAGCCGACGGCTTCCTCGAGGCCGTGGCCGAGGCGCGCGGGCGCCATGGCGCGGCGCGCATCGCGCTGATCCTCGGCACCTCGACCTCGAGCATCGGTGAGGCCGAGCTTGCTTATACCCAACTCGACGCCAGCGGCGCCTTTCCGACCGCACAGCGACGCCCCAAGGTGCACACGCCGCATTCGCTCGCGATGTTCGTGCAGGAGGTGCTGGGCCTCGAGGGGCCGAGCGAGACCATCTCCACCGCCTGCTCCTCGAGCGCCAAGGTGTTCGCCTCGGCCGAGCGGCTGATCCGCCTGGGCCTGGTCG
>NZ_JBMDKG010000130.1:0-457 GCF_057809595.1 Variovorax sp. FG153 | reverse complement strand
GTCACCCCATCCATTTAGTCGCGATTGCCATTCGCGTTCTGCAGACCATCCCTAGAGTAGATGCCCCTCTCACTCACCACCCCACCTAGGGAAGCAGAAAGGCGCAACACACCAACCACACCAAGACGTTCAAAGACTGCCCGCCCCGCAGCAGGCCGTCGTTGCCAAAGCAGCGACGCAAATGCGAGGTACCAAAAGGCGACGGCCAGGGTGTCGTGAGCACCCCAGCCGTCTAACCAAGTTCGTGCAATACCCTCGAAAGGAACGCACAAAAATGGCTACCAAGACTATAGCCCGGCGTCGCATGCCGGTATCTCCCGGAGAAAGCGCCCAAGGCCCGGCCGATCTCCTCGAAAACACCCTTTCCCAACTCGAAGCGCTGCTGTGGGCCTCCCACGGAAGGGACATCGATTGGTGCAGCGGTGACGGGCCTCGCCAACTGGACAACCTGCTCTGG
>NZ_JBMDKG010000013.1:0-167499 GCF_057809595.1 Variovorax sp. FG153 | reverse complement strand
CCTACGTGGGCGTGGCGCTGGTGGCGCACGTCGACTGGAAGGCCGCGCTCGCGGGTGCGCTGCTGCCGCGCCTGCACGGGGATGCCGAGAGCATCAAGATGGTGGTGGCGATCCTCGGCACCACGATCAGTCCCTACCTGTTCTTCTGGCAGGCGGCGCAGGAGGTGGAGGAGATCGAGCGCATCCCCGGGGACCACGCGCTGCGGACCCATCCCGCGCAGGCTCGCGCGCAACTGCGCCGGCTGCGGCTCGACACCTGGGTCGGCATGGGCTTCTCCAACGCGATCGCCTTCTCGATGATCGTGGCCTCGGCCGCCACCCTGCATGCCCATGGCCAGACCGACGTGAGCTCGACCGCGCAGGCGGCCGAGGCGCTGCGTCCGGTGGCCGGCACCGCGGCCTTCGCGCTGTTCGCGCTGGGGATCGTCGGCACCGGCCTGCTGGCGCTGCCGGTGCTCGGCGGTTCGGCCGCCTATGCCTGCGCCGAGTTCCTGCGCGTGCGCCGCGGGCTCGAGCAGCCGGTGGGCGCCGCGCCGGCCTTCTACGGCATCCTCGCGGCCGCCATGGTCTGCGGCATCGGCATCAGCCTGTGCGGCGTCGATCCGATGAAGGCGCTCGTGTGGGCGGCGGTGCTCAATTCGCTGATGTCGGTGCCGATCATGGTCGGCGTCATGTGGGCCGCCGGCAGCCGCCGCCTCATGGGCGAACTGGTGCTGCCGCTGCACTGGCGGGTGCTGGGCTGGGCCGCGACCGCGGTCATGGCGCTGGCGACCCTGGCCTTTCTCTGGACCAGCCTGCGGTCCTGAGCATCCGCCGCCCGCTGTCGGGCGCCTCGTTTCCGTTTCCACCGATTCCCGTAGGACTTAGTCGGGTTTTGTAATCTAGTGTGTTTAATTGCAACGAGTGTTATATTTTTGGCGAGTAACACTGGTTAACACTTAGGCATTCAATCAAAGGCGGGCCGCGAGGCTTCCCGGGGATGTTTCATCGATGGAAGCGCTTGAATTGCCATTTGGACTGCAAAAACGCCCCAATTTGGTGCGATCTTGGGCGAGTGCCGCCCAGCCACCCGCAGACCGCCCATGACCGGTTCCAGCGCCTCGACCCGCGACCGCCGGCCGCTGCTGAGCTTCAGCATCGAAGGGCTGCCGGCCCGCGACGAACTGCTTTTCAAGTCGCTGGTGCGGCTGCTCGACCACCGCACCCACCAGCACTGGGCCTGGCAGGTCGAGGGTGCCGACCTGCGCGTGGTGGGCGACCGGGCCGCGGCGCTGTCGGCCGAGGCGGCCGATTCGCCGGTGCCGTTGCTGACGGTCGGCGACACGCCGCCGCCGCGCGGCCCCTTCCTGCGGCTGCCGCTGCATGCCGATGCGCTCGAGGCCATGCTCAACCGGCTTGGCGCGATGGTGGTCCATGCACGCGACCTGGGCCTGGCGGCATCGGCCGAACGCGGCGCGCGCGGCGAGGAATACCGCCTGCTGCGCTGGCCCTCGGTCGCGCTGCTCGACTCGGCCGTGCGCATGAAGCTCGCGACCCTGCTCGCGAGCCGCCCGGCCACGCTGGCGGCGCTGCAGCAGCGCTCGAACGCCAGCGCGCAGGAATGCGCCGAGTTCATCGCCGCGCTCGAGCGCGCCGGCTTCGTGGCGGCCAGCGGCGGCGGCGCCGCGCGCGCGCCCGAGTCGATCTGGCCCGATTCGCAGGTCCACCCCGCCGCCGAGGCGACGCCCCCGGCGCGCGAGGTGCAGCCCGGCCTGCTCGCGCGCATCCGCAGCCGCCTCGGGCTGCTGTCCTCGGGATCGCGCGCCTGATGCGCCGCGATTCGCCCCCATGACCCCCACCGATTCCGACTGAGCGTGGAGCACAAGATCCTTTTCACCGGCACCATGGGCGCCGGCAAGACCACCGCCATCGCGGCCGTGAGCGAGATTGCGCCGGTGCGCACCGAGGTGCGCAACAGCGACACCTCGGTCGCCAAGGCCACCACCACCGTCGGCCTGGACTACGGCGAGCTCACGCTCGACAACGGCGAGAAGCTGCGCCTGTACGGCACGCCCGGCCAGATGCGCTTCGACTTCATGTGGCGCATCCTCGCGCGCGGCGCGCTCGGCCTCGTGATCCTGGTCGACAACAGCCGGCCCGATCCGCTGGCCGATCTCGAGGTCTACCTCGACGGCTTCGCCGAACTCATCGCGCAGACCGCCTGCGTGGTCGCGGTGGGCCGCACCGAGACCCATCCCGAACCCGGCCTCGACGCCTATGCCCAGCGCATGCAGGACAAGGGCGTGCTGTGCCCGGTGCTGCCGGCCAACGTGACCGATCCGCAGCAGGTGGTGCAGCTGCTCGAGCTGCTGCTGATCCAGCTCGAGGCCTGAGCGCCGCCCCTTTCTTCCTTTCTCTTCCGACATGAACATTCCACCCCGCCTCAAGGACGCCGCCGAGTCCGCCGTCGACACGCTCATGCGCGAGATCAAGGGCGTGAAAGCCGTCGTGATCTCGACCGAGGACGGCCTCGAGCTGGCCGCGCGCGTGGAGAACACCGCGCAGGTCGCGCGCCTGTCGGCCATCGCGAGTTCGCTGGCCGCGCTCGGCGCGGTGGCCGGCGAGGAGAGCGGCCTGGGCCGGTGCGAGAACGTCGCGATCGAGTCCGCGCTGGGCCACATCCTGATGCTGCAGGCGCGCCACGACGAGGCCGACCTGATCGTGAGCGTGGTCGCGGGCAAGGACGCGGTCATCGGCCAGGTCCTGTACTTCGCCAAGCAGGCGACGCTGGCGCTGCAGCGCGCCTGAGGCACGGGCCCTCCCTTCACTGTTACCAACCGGCCGCCGCTCATCACTCGCCCGGGTGGCGGCCGATCCTCAGGGCGATGGACTACGAAAGACAGCGATGGCAAATATCAAGCAATCCATGGACGAACTGATGACGATCGACGGCGCCCTGTGCGCGGCGCTGGTCGACTCCGGCAGCGGCATGATCCTGGGCCAGGTCGGCTCGGGCGTGGACCTCGAAGTGGCGGCCGCGGGCAATACCGAGGTGGTGCGCGCCAAGAACAAGACCATGCGCGCGCTCGGCCTGAACGACACGATCGAGGACATCCTGATCACGCTCGGCCGCCAGTACCACATCATCCGCCCGCTGCAGAAGCACGAAGGCCTGTTCGTCTACCTGGTGCTCGACAAGTCGAAGTCGAACCTCGCGCTCGCGCGCCGCAAGACGCAGGACGTGGAGCAGGCCCTCGCCGTCTGACGCGGCGCGCGTCGGCAACGGACAATGCCGGCGGCACGCACCACGCCGCCGACCCCACGCCGGACTCCGCCGATTGAAGCCCTTTCCCCCCGCCCCGCCGTACCGCATCGTCGCAGCGGACCAGCTGCCGCCGGACCTCGAGCAGGCCGCGGGGCTCGACTGGAAAGCCGCGCGGGTGCTGTCGTCCGCGCCCGCCGAGGCAGCGCGCGACCAGGCCGCGCCGGCCCTGCCGCCGGCCGCGAGCTGGGCGCTCTACGACCTCGCGGCCGACCGGCTGCTGGGCCACGAGCCCGCCGCCGGCAGCTATCCGCCGGCCGGCCTCGCCAAGCTCGCGACCGCGATGCTGGTGGAGCGCAAGCTGGTCGCCGAGCAGCGTGACCGGCGCGCCGAGCGCACGCCGATCGCGGTCGGCGCCGAGGCCATGGTGCGGCTGTCGGTGCAGCGCCTGCTCGAGGCCGTGCTGATCGCCTCGTCCGACAGCGCGGCCTTCGCGCTCGCCGCCTGGCACAGCGGCACCACCGAGGCCTTCGTCGAGGCCATGAACCGCCAGGCCGCGGCCTGGGGCCTGCGCGACACCCGCTTCGCCTGTCCCGCGGGCCAGGACGAGAGCGCGCGCAGCAACGCGGTCGACGTGCTGCGGCTGGCGGCGCGGCTGATGCGCGACCATCCGGCGCTCGCCGCCATCGCCGGCAAGACCCGGCTCGACCCCTGGGAGCAGGCGCTGCCCAACGTCAACCTGCTGCTGGGCACGGTGCGCGGCGTCGACGGCCTGGCCGCGGCCTTCTCGCCCGCGACGGGCGCGCACCAGATCGCCACCGCGGCGCACGAGGGCCGGCGCCTGCTGGCCGTGGTGCTCGGCGCGCCGGACCGCGTGGTCTGCGCCCGGCTCGCGGCGGCGCTGCTGCGCAAGGGTTTCTCGATGCCGGTGGCGGCGGCGCCGGCCTGAGCGCCGCGGCCGGCTGTCAGGCGCGGCCCGACATCGGCCACAGCCGCACGGCCAGCGCCGCGGCCGAGGAGGCGATCGCCAGCGCCGTCACCGCGGCCCAGCCCCATTGCGCGAGCGCCAGCGCACCCACCGCGGAGCCGATCGCCATGCCGATGAACATGGCCGTGAACAGCACCGCGTTGAGCCGGCTGCGCGCGCCGGGCTCGATGCCGTAGACGATGGTCTGGTGCGCGATCAGCGTGGCCTGCACGCCGAGGTCGAAGCCGATCACCGCCACCACGATCACCGCGAGCTGCGCGCCGGGCGCCATCAGCGGCGCGAGTGCCATCACCGCGAACGAGACCACCACCAGCGCGGCGCCCAGCCGCGTCACCAGTTCCGGGCCGCGGCGGTCGGCCAGCCGGCCCGCGAGCGGCGCGGCCAGCGCGCCGGCCGCGCCGGCCAGGCCGAAGGCGCCGGCCGCGGTGCTGCCGAGGTGGAAGGGCTCGCCGTGCAGCATCACGGCCAGCGTGGACCAGAAGGCGCTGAAGCCGATCGAGATCAGCCCCTGCGCCCAGGCCGCGCGGCGCAGCGCGCCATGGCGTTGCCACAGCGTGGCCAGCGAGCGCAGCAGCGCGCCATAGGCCAGGTGCGTGGTGGCCTTGAAGCGCGGCAGCCCGCGCCAGGCGGCGGCGCCGATCAGCGCGATGCTGGCGGCGGCGGCCACGAACATCGTGCGCCAGCCGAAGTGCTCGGCCACGAAGCCGCTGACCACGCGCGACAGCAGGATGCCGAACAGCAGCCCGGTCATCACCGTGCCCACGGTCTTGCCGCGGCTGGCCTCGGGCGCCAGGGTGGCGGCGGCGGGCACGATGTCCTGCGCCATGGTGGCGGCCAGCCCGATCGCCAGGCTCGCGGCCAGCAGCATGCCGATCGAGGGCGAGGCGCCCGCGAGCAGCAGCGCCACGCACAGCACGGCCGCCTTGGCGAGGATGATGCGGCGCCGGTCGTAGCGGTCGCCCAGCGGCGCCAGGAACAGGATGCCCAGCGCATAGCCGAGCTGGGTCAGCGTGGGCACGAAGCCGACCGTGCGCGTCGGCGCGCCGATGTCGGCCGCGAGCACGCCCAGCATCGGCTGGCTGTAATAGAGGGCGGCCACCGCGAAGCCGGCGCCGCTGGCGAGCAGCAGCACCAGCGAGGCGGGCAGGGCCGGGGCGGCCGGCGCCAGCGGCTTGGTGCCCGCATGCGCTGCTTGAATGGAAGACATGGTATTTACCCTTGGATTCGGCGGAAAGTGCGCGGAGTTTGCAGGGCGGAGCGCTCGAACGGTAGCCCTCGGCAGCGAACAACGCCTATACGTTTGACGCATACAAGGCGCAGAATCCCGCGATGGCATCGAATTCCGCTCCCGAAACGCCCGCCGTTCTCCCGGCCGCCGCCCCGGCCGACCGTGTCGAGCTCATGCAGACCTTCGTCCGCATCGTCGAGGCCGGCAGCCTGTCGGCCGCCGCGGCCCAGCTCGGCATGAGCCAGCCCACCGTGAGCCGGCGCCTGCAGGCGCTCGAGCGCTCGCTCGGGCTGCGCCTGCTGCGGCGCTCCACCCACGGCATGAAGCTCACCGAGGACGGCGAACGCTGCTTCGCGCGCGCGAAGGAACTGCTGGCCGACTGGGCCGCGTTCGAGGACGAGCTGCGCGGCGCCGGCCGCGCGGCCGAGGGCACGCTGCGCGTGATCGCGCCGCATGCGCTCGGGCAGGACCTGCTGATGCATCCGCTGTACCGCTACCTGCGCGAGAACCCGCGCGTGGACGTCGAATGGCTGCTGCACGACCGGCGTCCCGACTTCATCACCGAGAACATCGACTGCGCGATCCAGGTCGGCGAGATCGACGACCCCTCGGTGGTGGCGCTCAAGCTCTCGGAGATCCCGCGCATCGTGGCCGCCGCGCCGGCGCTGATGGAAGGCCGGCCGCCGATCGCGCATGCCTCCGAGCTCGCGGCGCTGCCCTGGCTGGCGCTGCGCACCTTCTACCGCACCGAGCTGCGGCTCTCGCACGTGACGACCGGCGAGGAATGCCGGGTGCCGATCCGCCCGCGCCTGAGCACCGACGGCCTCTACGCGCTGCGCAACGCGGCCGTGCTGGGGCTCGGCGCCTGCATGGGCTCGGCCTGGCTGCTCAACGACGACATCGCGCGCGGCCGGCTGCTGCGGCTGGTGCCGCAATGGCAGGCGCCGCCGCTGCCGGTGTACCTCGTTTATCCGCAGACGCGCTTCCAGTCGGCCAAGCTGCGGCACTTCATCGAGGCGGTGCGCGCCGCGCTGCCGCGCGCGATCGACGTGGCCGATTCGCTCGCGGGCGTGGTGGCCTGAGGCACGGCGACGCCAGCGGAGGACTTCATGCTCACCCACAAGCAGTTGCGCTACTTCGTCGACATCGTCGATGCCGGCAGCTTCAGCCTCGCGGCGGAACGGCTCTACATCGCGCAGTCGGCGCTGAGCCGGCAGGTCAAGGAGATGGAAACGCAGCTGCAGGTGCCGCTGCTCGAGCGCGGCACGCGCCAGCTCGAGATGACGCCGGCCGGCCGTTCGCTGTATGCCGACGCGCGCCAGATCCTGCACGCGCTCGATGCCGCCGCGCTGGGCGCGCGCCAGGCGCAGCGCGGCATCGAGGGCACGGTGCAGCTGCTGCATTCGAGCTCGGTGCCGCTGTCGCCGGTGCTGCTCGGCGCGCTGCGCTCGCATGCGCTGCGCTGTCCGGGCGTGGCGATCGAGGTCGCGCAGGCCTCGTCCGAGCACCAGGCGCTCGACATCGCCGAGGGCCGCGCCGACATCGGCCTCGCGCGCGCGCCGGTGCTGCGCCGCCATCCGGGCGTGGGCCATGCGCCGCTGTTCGACGAGCCGCTGGTGGTGCTGCTGCCCGCCGCGCATGCGCTGGCCGGGCGCGCGCGGCTGCGGCTCGCCGAGCTGCGCGACCAGCCCTTCGTCGCGCTGCCGCACCGCGAGCGCGGCGGGCTCAGCCATGCGGTGGCCGAACTGTGCCGCGCCGAGGGCTTCGAGCCCGTGGGCGCGCAGGTGCGCTCGCGCAAGTGGTCGCAGCTCGCGCTGGTGCAGGCCGGCTTCGGCCTCGCGATCGTGCCGGCCTCGATGGCCGCGCTGGCGCCCGCGGGCGTGCGCGCGCTGCCGCTCGACGGCGAGGGCTGCCGCAGCGGCGTGCTGGTGCTGTGGCGCGAGGGCGGGCCGCGGCATGCGCTCGCGCTGCGCGAGTCTCTGCAGGCCGCGTTCGCGCCAGCGATCTGATTTCGAGATCGCCGCACGCCGCATTCGGCATTGGCGCGGCGCGGCGCCAGCGCCTAGATTCGCGTCCCATGACCTTGTCGTCGTCCCTGCAGCACCTGCTGCCCTTCACGCCGCTGCAACTGCTGGCCATCTGCGCCGGCATCGTCGCGGCCTACGTGATCTTCGGCATCGCCGGCTTCGGCACCGCGCTGGTCGCCGGGCCGGTGCTTGCGCAGTTCGTGCCGGTGGCCACGGTCGTGCCGCTGCTGGCGCTGCTCGACTTCGTCGCGGCCGTGGTCAACGTGAGCCGCGATGCCGGCGCGGCCGACCGCGCCGAGCTGCGCCGGCTGGTGCCGCTGATGGCGTTCGGCAGTCTCGTGGGCGCCGCGCTGCTGCTGCTCGGGCGGCCGCAGGCGATGCTGCTGGCGCTGGGCATCTTCGCGGTCGCCTATGCGCTGTATGCGCTCAGCGGCTGGCGGCCGGTCGCGCGGCTCTCGGCGCGCGCGGCCGTGCCCTTCGGCTTCGTCGGCGGCATCTTCTCGGCCATGTTCGGCAGCGGCGGCTTCATCTATGCGATCTATCTCGCGGGCCGCATCGACGAAAAGGAACGCGTGCGCGTCACCCAGTCCACGCTGATCGGCCTCAGCACGCTCACGCGCGCGCTGCTGTTCCTGGCAGCGGGCGTGTATGCCGAGGTCTCAATCCTCGCGCTGGCCGTGCTGCTGCTGCCCGCGATGCTGCTGGGCACCGCGCTGGGCCGGCGCATCACGCTGCGGCTGTCGCGCGAGCAGTTCCTGCGCGTGGTCGCGCTCGCGGTGCTGTGCTCGGGCGCGTTCCTGATCGTGCGCTACGCGATGGGCTGAAGCCCGTGCGCTCAGGCCGCCTGCAGCCGGGGCGGCGCGACCTCGGGTTCCGCGCGCAGTTCGGCGCGCCGCGCGGCGATCGCCTCGGCAAGGAACTCCGCGTCGCGCGCCACGCCCGAGAAACGTCCCGAGCCCCAGGTGTGCAGCCACGGCAGCCCGAGGAAGTACAGCCCCGGCTCGCGCGTGACGCCGCGCTGGTGCACCGGGTGGCCGCGGCCGTTGAACACCGGTGCGTCGACCCAGGCGAAGTCGGGCGAGAAGCCGATGCACCACAGCACGCTGGTGATGCCCGCGGCCGCGAGATCGAGCCGGGTGCGTTCCTCGGCCGGTTCCCACACGGGCGCGTAGACCGAGGGCGGCGGCGCCTCGATGCCGTTGGCGGCGATGAACTTGTCGATCGAGGCGTTGATACCGTTGTAGATGCGGTCGGCATGGTCGAGGTGCTCGCGCAGGTTGGGCTGGAACTGCAGCACGCCCTGGTCCAGGTCGGTCAGCAGGCCGAACAGTTCCATGCCCTCGCGCGCGAAGCGCCGCAGGTCGATGTCGCGCCCGCCGTCGCGGCCGGTCACGTAGTGGTTGGTGTTGTCGCGCACGCCCTCGCGCAGCGGGTGGGCCGTGACCGGCATGTCGTAGTACTGCATGTCGGCCAGCCAGTCGACCACCTCGCGGCCGCGGTAGAAGCGCGCGCAGCGCGGTGCGTCGCCCGTGGCCAGGTAGACCTTGCGGCCGGCCAGGTGCAGGTCCTCGGCGATCTGCGCGCCCGACTGGCCGCAGCCCACCACCAGCACCGCGCCCTCGGGCAGTTGCGCGGGGTTGCGGTACTGCGCCGAGTGGTACTGCGCCACCGAGGCCGGCAGCTTCTCGGCCAGCCGCGGCACGATCGGCTTGTGGTAGCCGCCCGAGGCCACCACCACCTGGTCGGCGGTGTAGAGGCCGGCGTCGGTCTGCACCTCGTAGCGGCCGCGCTCGCCGCTTTGCGGCACGTGCACCACGCGCTGCACCGTCACGCCCTCGAGCGCGGGCGGCTTCACCTGCGCCACGAAGCCCGCGAGCCAGTCGTTGATCTGGTCCTTGACCATGAAGCCGTGCGGATCGTCGCCCTGGTAGGGCCAGCCCGGCAGCTGGCATTGCCAGTTGGGCGTGACCAGGCAGAACGAATCCCAGCGCTGCGTGCGCCAGCTGTGGACCAGGCTGCGCTTCTCGATCACGAGGTGGTCGATGCCGCGCTGCTGCAGGCAGTGGCTCAGCGACAGGCCGGCCTGGCCGCCGCCGACGATCGCCACGCTGTAGTGGCTGCGGCCGCCGTAGGGATGCTCGGGATGGGTGGGGTGGGACATGGGGTCTCTCTTTCTCGATGGGGGGCGCAAGGGGGAGGTCAGTCGAAGGCCAGGACGGTGACTTCGGCGGCGGGCTCGAAGCGCGCGGCGATGCGCTCGATCTCGGCGAGCTGGTCCATCGCCTGCGAACAGGCGAAGCCGTACTTCGCGCGCACGCGTTCGGAGGCGATGCCGAGCGCCTCGCGCGTGCGCCGCAGGAAATCGTCGAGCGCATAGCGTTCGCCGGGCGCGAGGAAGTCGCGCACCACCAGCGAGGGCGAGTAGCAGCGCGATTCGCTGGCATCGGGCCAGCGCACCTGGAAATGCATCACGGGCATGGGGCGGTCCTCGTTTCGATGGCGTGGGGGTGGGGCAGGCCTTCGCGGTACAGGGCGAGGTGCCGCTGCGCGCTCTCGGCCCAGCTGAAGTGCCGCGCGAGCCGGGCCGCCGATCGCGCGATGCGCGCGTCGTCGCGGCGCGCGAGCGCCTCGGCCAAGGCCTGCGCGATCGAGCCCGCATCGAGCGGGTCGGCCCAGCTCACGTCCTCGGGCGCG
This sequence comes from Variovorax sp. FG153, assembly GCF_057809595.1. NCBI lineage: Bacteria > Pseudomonadati > Pseudomonadota > Betaproteobacteria > Burkholderiales > Comamonadaceae > Variovorax > Variovorax sp. FG153. Next base: position 157,321 of record NZ_JBMDKG010000013.1, on the reverse strand, counting down.
AGGTAGTCGGTGAAGGGCGCGATGCGCGAGGCCACCACGGGCCGCCCGCTCGCCAGGCCTTCCAGCACCACCAGGCCGAAGCCTTCGCGCAGCGAGGGCATCGCGACCACATCGGCCAGGCGATAGAGCGCGGGCATGTCCTCGTCGGCCAGCGGCCCGGTGAGCCGCACGGCGCGGTCCGGGCCTTCGGCCAGCCCGAGGCGCGCGAGCGCGCCGGCGAAGGCCTGCATGGCGGCGCTGTGGTCGAGCAGGCTCGCGCCGCCCGCGATCACCAATTGCGCATCGGCCTGGCCCGGGCGCTGCCGTAGCAGCGCGAAGGCCTCGAGCAGGCGCAGCGTGTTCTTGCGCTCCTCGACGCCGCCGACGGCCAGCACCGTCGCGTCGGTACGGATGCCGAGTCGCCGCGCGAGCGCCGCGTCGCCGGCCTGCATGCGCGGCGAGAAGCGCGCGGTGTCGATGCCGTTCGCCACCTCCTGCGCCGCGATCCCGTGGTGCTGAGCGAGATGCTCGCACCACAGCCGGCTCACGCAGAACACCTGCCGCGCGCGGACGAAGGCCTGCTGCTGCCAGTGCGCGAGTTGCGCATCGGCGAAGTCGTCGAGGTGATGGACCGTGCGCACGAAGCCCTCGATGCGGCCCATGTCCTGCAGCCGCGCCAGCGCGTTGCCGCCGATCGAATCGTGGGTGTGGAGCACGTCGAAGCGCTCGTGCTCGAGCAGCGCGCCCAGGTGGTCGACGAAGGCCGCGATGCGCGTGCGCACCATCGCCACCGTGTCGGCCGGCGTGCCGTGCACCGGCACGAGCTCGGCGCGGCAGGGCGGTTCGCGGAAGAAGCGCTGGCCCGGCGCGGCCGGCGCGAACACGGTGACGGCATGGCCGGCCTCGTGCAGCGCACGCGCGAGTTCCAGCGTGTGGACCACGCCGCCGCGCGGGTTGACCGAATGCGTCAGCAGCCCGATGCGCAGCGGGCGCTCGAAGTGGTCTTCAGCCATGGCGGGCCTCCTCGCGCAGGCCGGACGGCGCCGGCGGCTGGATGAAGGCATCGCGGCCGAAGTCCCACAGCAGGGCCTCCTCGCCATCGGCGCGCAGGCGCACGGTGCGGCTCTCGTCCACGGTGCCGATCACGCCGCAGGCGATGTCGCGTGCCGCGAAGCGTGCGAGCACGCGCGCGAGCTGCGCCGGTGCCACGCTGAGCACGAAGCCGTAGCTCGGGAACGACGACAGCCAGCGCAACAGCGGCACGCCCTCGGGCTTCGGCAGCGCATCGAGCTCGATCGAGGCGCCCACGCCCGAGCATTCGAGCAGCATCATCGCGGTGCCGACCGCGCCGGCCATGCTGATGTCCTTGCCGGCGCGGCACAGGCCGGCCTCGGCCAGCGCGGGCAGCAGCTCGAGGTCGGCGCGCAGCCGCGCGGCCGGCGCGCGCGTCGAGGCGTTCCAGTAGGGGAAGGGCTCCTCGTAGGCGCCGCGCAGGTCGGCCGCCATCACCAGCAGGTCGCCGGGCCGCGCATCGAAGCTCGTGATCAGCCGGCGCGCATGGCCGAGGATCGCGACCGCGAGTTGCGGCCGCTCGCTGCGGTTGTTGCTGTGGCCGCCGACGATCGGCACGCCATAGCGCGCCGCGGCCTCGGCCATGCCGCCGAGCACCTGGTCGGCCGGGTTCATGCCGCTGCTCCAGAGCGCGTCGACCACCGCGGTCGGGCGCCCGCCCATCGCGTAGATGTCGCTCACGTTGACCATCACGCCGCAGTAGCCCGCGAACCAGGGCATGCGCACGATGAAGTCCTCGACCAGCCCCTCGATCGCGAACAGCAGGTAGCCGCCGCGGCCGTCGGGAATGGCGGCGCAGTCGTCGCCCACGGGCACGGCCTGCGCGAGCGCCGCGTGGCCGCCGGGCAGCGAGCGGCCCAGCGCGGCCACCACCTCGCTGATGTCGCGCTTGTGGGCGAAGCCGCGCGTGGCGCGCAGCGCTTCGGCGATCTCGGCGGCGCGGCTCATCGCGGCACCTTCGCGCGCGTGACGAAGCCGCTGACCGGGTCGTGGCAGGGCGGATAGAAGCCGAGGTCGGCACGCATGCGCGCATGCGGGCGGCCCTGCACCTCGCATTCGCCGAGCGTGGTCCAGCCGAGCTTGCGGAAAAGCGGCTCGTTCTGCAGCTGCACCTGCGCGAGGAACAGCGTGCAGCCCAGCGCATGGGCGCGCGACACCGCGAGCCGGATCAGCGTGGCGCCCAGGTGGCCCTGGCTGCGGAAGGCCGGGTGCACCGCGAGCCGCGAGCCCCACCATTCGCCCGCGGCCGCGCCGCGATGGATGCGCACCGTGCCCACCACCTGCTCGGGCATGCCGGCGTTGCACGACATCGCGACCAGCAGCAGCGCATGGTCGTCGATCGCGTCGCGGTCGTCGCGCGCGAAGATGCCCTGCTCGATGCAGAACACCGCGCGGCGCAGCGCCATCGCCTCGTCGCGCTCCCATTGCTGGGCGGCCTCGCGCACGAGGTATTCGACCGGCGCGTAGGCCAGCGGCAGCTCGCTCCAGGCTTCGGCGGTCTTCATCTCAGGCCTCGTAGACGGACAGAGAAGAACACGCGCCGCACTTGCCGCAGCCGGCCTTGATGTCGGCCGAGCGCAGCCCGGCGGCCGCGACGCGCCGGCCCAGCGGCTCGAGCAGCGACTTCATGAACTCGGGCGTGGGCGCGGGATGGTCCTCGAGCGGCGTGCCGCTGATCGGCACGAAGGGCACGACGAAGGGGTAGACGCCGCGCGCGAGCAGCTCGTCGCAGACCGAGAGGATGGCCTCGCGCGAATCGCCGAGGCCCGCGAGGATGTAGGTGCTGACCTGGCCGCGGCCGAACACCGCCACCGCGGCCTCGAAGGCGCTCATGTAGCGCGACACCGGCACGCTGGCCTTGCCCGGCATGATGCGTTCGCGCACTTCGGGCGTGACCACCTCCAGGTGCATGCCCAGCGTGTCGATGCCCGCGGCCTTCATGCGCTGGAACCAGCGGTCGTCGTCGGGCGGCTCGCACTGGCCCTGGATCGGGATGTCGACCGCGGCCTTGATCGCGAAGGCGCTCTCGCAGAGCACCGCCGCGCCGCGGTCGGTGGCGTTGGGCGTGCCGGTGGTCAGCACCATGTGCTTCACGCCGTCGAGCAGCACGGCCGCGCGCGCCACCTCGGCGAGCTGCTGCGGCGTCTTGTGCGCGATGGTGCGGCCGGCCGCGAGCGACTGGCCGATCGCGCAGAACTTGCAGCTCTTGCGCCGGCTCTCGTAGCGGATGCAGGTCTGCAGCACGGTGGTGGCGAGCACGTCGCTGCCGTGCAAGGTGGCGATGTGCGAATAGGGCACGCCATCGAAGGTCTGCATCGCATAGAAGCGCGGCTGGCGCGGAAAGGCGATGTTCGCGATCGGGATGCTGCCGCGCATCACGCGGCTCACGCCCTGCGCGTTCGGCGCCTCGGCCGTGAACGGCGAATGCCAGGCGCTCGCGGTGTGCACCGGCACCATGATCGTGTGGCCGTCGACCAGCACGGCCTTGTGGTCCGAGGGGCCGGCGCCGCCGCGGCGGCTGGCGGCACCCGCGCCGGGATCAACCAGCCGCAACCCGAAGGACTGGAGCTCCGTCATCAGCTGGCGGCTGTCCACCGGCGCGGGATTCGGTGCGGGATTCGGTGCGAGGGCGGCGGTCGTCGTCATGGTCGGGGCTCCGTGGGTGGGAAGAAAGGGTGTGCATCGGCACGGTGGTGGCCGCGGGCCGGTCGTCGATGGCGAGCGAGAGCAGCTCGGGGCGCGCGTAGTGGCCCACCGAATCCATCATTCGCTTGCGCTTGGCGATCAGCGCCATGTCGAGGTCGGCGATCACCATGCCCTCGCCCTCGGTGAGCGGCGGCGCGAGATGCCGCCCCTCGGGCGAGACGATGGCCGTGTGGCAGCCGCCGCGCAGCGCCTTCTGCAGGTTGGGGTCGGGCGTGACGCTGCGGATCTGCTCGTCGCTGAGCCAGCCGGTGGCGTTGACCACGAAGCAGCCCGACTCGAGCGCGTGGTGGCGGATCGTCACCTCCATCTGCTCGGCGAAGATCGGGCCCACCAGCGAGCCCGGGAACTGCGCGCAGTGGATCTCCTCGTGCTGCGCCATCAGGCTGTAGCGCGCCAGCGGGTTGTAGTGCTCCCAGCAGGCCAGCGCGCCGACGCGGCCGATGGCGGTGTCGACCACCTTGAGCCCGGCGCCGTCGCCCTGGCCCCAGATCATGCGCTCGTGGTAGGTCGGCGTGATCTTGCGGCGCTTGAGTGCGAGCGTGCCGTTGGCGTCGAACACCAGTTGCGTGTTGTAGAGGCTGCCGTGGTCGCGCTCGTTCACGCCGAGCACCACCACCACGCCGCGGGCGCGCGCCCGCTCGGCCACGGCCTGCGTGACCGGGCCGGGCACCACCACCGCGCGCTCGGCCAGCAGCAGGTGCGGCGCGCCCTGCAGCACCGGCGGCAGCACGAAGCTGAAGTAGGGGTAGTAGGGCACGAAGGTCTCGGGGAAGACCGCGAGCTGCGCGCCCTTCGAAGCGGCTTCGTCGATCGCGCTGCACACCCGATCGAGCGTGCCGTCGGGACGGTCGAAGTCCGGCGCGATCTGGATCGCCGCGGCACGGACGATGCGGGGTGCGGTGGCCATCGCTTACAGCGTCCAGGTGTCGAGGATGAAGGCGTTCTGCTTGCGGTGCAGCAGGATCAGGTCGAGCACGTCGAGCGGGTTGATCGGCTTGATGCCCTCGATCAGCGCGCCTTCGCCATGGCCGTAGAGCGCCTGCAGCGCGAAGCGGCAGGCGTAGACCTTGCCGCCCTCGGCGATGAAGGTGGCGATCTGCTTGTTGAAGTTCTGGTGGCCCGGGAAGGCCTCGTCGCCCAGGGTCGGGAAGCCGCGCTGCACGCCCAGCGTGACGCCGGGGCCGTAGAGCAGGATCGAGGTCTCGAAGCCCTTGCGCTTGAGGCGGGTGGCCTGCAGCAGGTTGACGAAGCCGATCGAGCCTTCGAAGGCCACGGTGTGGAAGGTCACGAGCGCCTTCTCGCCGGGCTCGGCCTTCACGTCTTCGAACACCTTCTCTTCGTAGTCGACGAGGAACTCGCCTTTTTCGTTGCGGGGACGGGTCACGGTGGGCATGGGGTACTCCGGTGAAAGGGATGAAGGAGAGGAACGCAGCAGCGTCTGCGCGCCTTCTTCTTCGCATGCCATGTGCCAGGGCGCGGGGCCCGCGATGCAATCAAGTTGCGATCAAGGCGCAGCGGTGCCGCATGCGGGCGCGAAAAAATTTCCGCGCGGGTGTCGCGGACGCGTCGCGCGGCCTTCGCGGCGGGCCGGGCCGCACCGTGGCGAAGCGTTCGGCGTGCGATCAATGCACCCGATCAATGGGGCTGATCGCACCCGTTCGAGGCATCGCCGGCCCTGGGAACCCCCAGGGGACGGGCACGTTTCCTGCGGGTTGATCGGTCCCCCGATGCAATCAATGGATGCAATCAAGTGGCCGCCACCGACACCGCCCCGATCGCCCCCGTCACGCTGCACTGGCGCAAGCAGCTGCGCGCCAGCGCCAAGCCGGCCTACCTGCTGCTGGCCGACCTGATCGCCGACGACATCCGCACCGGCCGGCTCGGCGCGCGCGACCGGCTGCCCACGCTGCGCGAGCTGGCGGCGGACCTGCAGCTCAACTACACGACCGTGGCGCGCGGCTACGCCGAGGCGCGCAAGCGCGGGCTGATCGACTCGCGCGCGGGCACCGGCACCTTCATCCGCACCGGCAGCCCGAGCCTGCGGCTGCGCGGCGGCAGCGGCGCCGAGATGACGATGAACATGCCGCCCGAGCCGCGCGACGAGCACCTGGTGGCGCGCATGCACGAGGGCGCCGCGCAGGCCTTCGCGCAGGCCGACCTCTACGACCTGCTGCGCTACCAGGACTTCGGCGGCACGGTGCACGACCGCGAGGCCGCGATGCAGTGGCTGCGCCCGCACGTGCCCGAGGCCGGCGTCGACCGCATCCTCGTGTGCCCCGGCATCCACGGCGTGCTGACCGCGCTGATCTCGCAGCTCGCGCGGCCCGGCGAGCTGGTGTGCGTGGAATCGCTGACCTATCCGGGCATCAAGGCCATCGCGGCCCAGCTCGGCGTGCAGCTGCATGCGCTGCAGCTCGACGACGACGGCCCGATCGCCGATGCCTTCGAGCACGCCTGCAAGACCCTGAAGCCCAAGGCGCTGTACTGCAACCCGACCCTGCTCAACCCCACCACCGGCACCGTGAGCCGCGCGCGGCGCGAGGCGCTGGCCGACGTGGCGCTGCGCTACGCCGTGCCGATCATCGAGGACGATGCCTACGGCATGCTGCCGCGCCAGATGCCGCCTACGCTCGCCACGCTGGCGCCCGCGCTGACCTACTACGTCACCGGCTTCTCCAAGTGCTTCGGCGCGGGGCTGCGCAGCGCCTATGTCTGCGCGCCGACCGCGCGCCAGTCGCAGCGGCTCGCGGGTGCCCTGCGCGCCACCACGGTGATGGCCTCGCCGGTCACCAATGCGCTGACCACGATGTGGGTCGAGGACGGCACGGCCGACGCCATGCTGCAGGCGGTGCGCGCCGAATCGGCCGCGCGCCAGCTGCTGGCCGCGCGCCACCTCGGCGGCCACGGGCTGCAGGCCCATCCCGAGGGCTTCCATGCCTGGCTGCCGCTCACGCCGGGCTGGAGCCCGGTCGAGTTCGCCTCCTTCCTGCGCACGCGCAACGTGGGCGTGGTCGCGAGCGCGGCCTTCTCGACCGACGGCGATCCGCCCGACGCGGTGCGCATCTGCCTCGGCGGGCCGATGTCGCGCGAGGAGTGCGACGACGCGCTGCGGCTGATCGCGGACACGCTGACGCATCCGCTGCATCCGCACGCGACGGTGCAGGAAAGAGCCTTCTAGCCACATCGGATCGTGGCGGCGGACGCGGAGCTTGTTACGGCGTGAAACACCGGACTACAGCCCGGTAAGATCGCCGGACTGGCCGGAACGCCGTTCCGGCCGCCGACTCCACCCGCACCCTCATCCATGGTTTTGGCCCGCTACCGAAGAAAAGGCGCTGCCTGATGGCGACCGCCGCCTCGATCACCAGCCTCACGCCCGTGCCGGCCTCCGCCGACGAGGCCGAGGCCTGGGTGCGCGGCGAGCTGATCCGCAGCCTGATGCGCTCGGCGCGCGGCTCCTACCTCGTGTCGGGCACCTTGATGGTCGGCATGGCGGCGCTCAACTGGTCGGCGCTGCCGCGCTGGGAGGTGCTGACCTGGCTCACCGCCGGCCTGATCTCGATGGCCTGCCGGGCCTGGGCCGCGCGCGTGTACGCGGTGCGCTACGTCGGGCGCAGCGCGCTGGCGCAGCAGCAGTACGCCGACCGCTATGCCTTCGTCTGGACCGCCAGCGCCTTCGTCTGGGGCCTGTCGGTGCTGCTGTTCTTCGAGCGCGTGCCGCAGGTCAACCAGTTCATCAGCTGGCTGGTGATCGCGGGCGTCGCGACCTCGCCGCTCAACGGGCTGGCGCTGCACCCGCCGCTGCTCAAGCGCTTCGTCAACACGCTGTTCGCCACCGTGCTCGGCTCGGTGCTGGTGCGGCTGGTGGTCATCAACCTCGAGCATCCGCAGTTCCAGTACGGCTTCCTGCTGCCGATCCTGCCCACGCTGCACTGGTACCTGCTGCTGCGCGCCGGCCACCACATCCACGAGACCGCGCGCAACAGCCTGGAGCTGCTGTTCCACAACCACATCCTGATCAAGTCGCTGACCCAGCAGCGGCAGGCGGCGGTGGCGGCCGTGGCGATGAAGAACCGCTTCCTCGCGAGCGCCGCGCACGACATGCGCCAGCCGGTGCTGGCGCTGTCGCTGTACGCCGACTGGCTGCGCAACGAGCCCGAGCTGGTGCTCGAGCTGGCACCGAAGATCGTGCGCGCCACCCATGCGGTCAATGCGCTGTTCGACTCCATGTTCGACCTCGCGCGCATCGACTCGGGCCAGGTGCGGCTGCACATCGAGCGCGTGGACATCGCCGAGCTGCTGCAGGACCTCGAGCTGCAGTACCGCCCCGTGGCCGAGAGCAAGGGGCTCGATTTCCGCGTCCACGTGACCGAGGGCAGCTTCCTCACCGACCCGATCCGCGTGCGCCGCATGATCGGCAACCTGCTGGCCAATGCGATCAAGTACACGCCCGAGGGCGGCGTGCTGCTGGCCTCGCGCCGCACGCGGGAGGGCATGCGCGTCGAGGTCTGGGACACCGGCATCGGCATCGCGCCCGAGCACCTGCGCGACGTGTTCCTCGAGTTCTACAAGGTGGCCGACCATGCCGGCACCTCCGATGGCTTCGGCCTCGGCCTGGCGATCGTCGCGCGCCTGTCGCACGTGCTGGGCCACCCGGTCAGCGTGCGCTCGCGCCTGGGCAGCGGCAGCGTGTTCCGCGTGGCGCTGCACGATGCGGACGAGGCGGTGGCGCAGGCGCGGGTGAGCGCGGCGGTGGGCTAGGAGCCTCCGCAGCATCAGGCCGACCTAGGGATTTGGCGCAGGGCCGAGGTGCCCGCTGCTGTTATCTTCCCCGCCATCTCGAAACGGAACCGCAGAGCCGCATCCAGCAGGCCGTTTCCGTTCTTTCAAGACAGGGCACGGGAGGGCCCGCAGAGATGATCCACAAGTTCAGATACGCCGTGGGAGCGGCCATGGTCGCGATGCTGTGCGCATGCGGTGGCGGAGGAGGCGGCGGTTCCGCCGGCTTCGCGTTCCTGCCGCCGGTTGCTCCGCCCGCGACGGGCGGGCCTTCCGGTCCGTCCGGGCCCTCGGAACCCGAAACCCCCACGCCCACCGACAGCGCGCCGCCGGTCGCCGCGGCCGCGAAGGCTTCGGCGGGCACGCTGGGGCTGGTCGCCACGCTCGACGGCAGTGGCAGCAAGGCGGCGCAGGGGCGCTCGCTCAGCTATGCCTGGGTGCTGCAGTCCAAGCCGCCGGGCAGCCAGGCGGTGCTGGCCGATGCGAATGGCGCGAAGCCGTCGCTGCTGCTCGACGAGCAAGGCGACTATGTGCTGCGGCTGGTCGTGAACGATGGCGTGAAGGACAGCGAGCCGGCGTACATCACCGTCACGCCCATGCTACCCGCCGCTACAGGTCCTTTGTTCAAGTTCGCGCTGGTCGAAACCGTCGCCGCGGTCGATCCGGGCCGATCGGGCTCGTACTCGGACTGCCAGGCCTGGCGCGCTGGAGACCATGTACGCGACTTCTGGCCGGTCGGCGTCAACGCGAGAGATTGCAACGGGGTAGGGACCCTTCCATCCGATTTCGAGGTGCGGTCGCGCGGGCTCGGCAGCCTGTTCGGGCTCGAACCCGAGCGTTTGCCCGTCTTCATTTCCACGGTCCTGGGAACGCCCAGGCTGGGCGTGTTTCCAGCGGATGCGCCGGCGACGCCGGTCAGCACGAGCTATGAAATTTCGCCGGACATCGTTGCGCTGGCACGCACGCCATTCGGCAAGAGCACGGGCGCGTCGCTCTACTTCTCGCTCAACGGCAATCGGATGGTCTATCTGCCCGACGATCCGCGGGTTCCGCCGGTGCGTCCGAAGGCGCGCTATCGGATCGTGGGTGCGGTGCTGCCCGAGAACGCGCCCGAGGGCTGGGAGGCTGCCGTGGAGATCACGGTCCGGTTGCGCGTGAATGCCAGCGATCTCCTCACGCCGGTCGCGAGCTTCGACGTCTACTCGAAGCGCTTCAGTGCGAATTTCTCGGAGGACGTGATGCTCGATCTCAACGCGGCTGTCTATCCACAGGCAGCCGGGGCGACGCAAGCGAGCTATCTGCTCGAGGTGACGCAGCAGGTGGCCTATCAGCGCAAGGCGCTGCCTTGAGGTCCGTACTGACCCCGCCCCGCGCCTGAAACGAAAAAGCCGCGCCCAGGGGCGCGGCTCATTCACTGCACTGCCGCAAGGGCCTCAGCCCGACAGCAACCCGTTCGTGCGCGCGTAATGCAGCGCCTGCGTGCGGCTCTTCACGCCGAGGCGGCGGAACAGGCGCCACAGGTGCACCTTCACCGTGTGCTCGCTGATCTCGAGGTCGGTGGCGATGTCGCGGTTGCTCATGCCCTTGTCGAGCATCGCGATCAGCTGGGTCTGGCGCTTCGAGAGCTTGCTGTTGCTGGCCAGCGGCGGCTCGTCGGTTTCTTCCGAGCCGGCCATCAGCAGGCCGCGCAGGGCCGCCGCCAGCTCGGCCGAGCTGGCCGACTTCTCGATGTAGGTGTCGGCACCGGCCTCGATGCAGGCGTCTTCCATGTCGGCCGAGGGCGCCGCCGAATAGACGGCGATCGGCACGTTGGGATAGACCTGCTTGACGGCGATCACGCCCGAAACGCCGTTGGTGTCGGGCAACTTCAGGTCGAGACAGAAGAGCGTGGGCGCTCCGCGCTGCGCGACGGAACTCGCGAGCTTGTCGAGCCGTTCGAGCTCGACGATGTTCTCGGCCGGACGAAGGCGCCGCAGGACCATCACGATCGCGTCGCGCATCAGGGGGTGGTCGTCGATGACATATATGCTCATGTTTTCTTCCTTTGTGATCGCACCGTCTTCTCTCTTCTCGTCCACCGGCGGATGGGCCGGTGGCGGTTGCCGGATCAGCCGCCCTTGGTGGTGGCGGTGGCCTCCGACAGTGCCTCCAGCGCCTCGCTCGCGGCGCGCAATCCTTCATCCGTGGCGATCGGCTCGAGCCGATCCGCATAAGTCGCCAAGGCCGCGCCGCGCTGCTCCTGCAGCGCCGCGATGGTACGGCCGGCCTCCTGCGGCGAGGCGAATGCTCGGCTCTGCAGCAGGGTTTCGCCGCTCGCGTCGAGCAGCTTGAAATAGAACATCCCGTCGCGTTCGCGGTATTGCTTGAAGCCGGCCTTGCCGGCCCCCTTGCCGCCCTTGCGCGCCTTGGCGCCGTCGCCCGCGTCGGCCAGGTTGCGCAGGCCGACGGCATGGCGCAGCCGCGTCATGAACGGGCGTGACAGCGCGCGCGCCTTGTCGGCACCGGCCAGCAGCGTGCGCTCGATCTGCGCCGGGTCGGCCATCAGCGCCTCGTAGCGCTCGCGCAGCGGCGCCACCTCGCGGTCGATGCGCTCGAACAGCACCTGCTTGGCGTCGCCCCAGGCGATGCCCTCGGCGTAGGACTTGCGCAGCGCCTCGGTTTCCTCGGCGCTCGCGAAGGCCTGGTAGATCTGGAACAGCGCCGAGCCCTCGGTCTCCTTGGGCTCGCCGGGCGCACGCGAGTCGGTCACGATGCTGGCGATCTGCTTTTGCAACTGGGCGCGCGGCGTGAACAACGGGATCGTGTTGTTGTAGCTCTTGCTCATCTTGCGGCCGTCGAGGCCGGGCAGGGTGGCGACGGCCTCGTCGATCTCGGCGTCCGGCAGCGTGAAGTGGTCGCCGTAGAGATGGTTGAAGCGCTGCGCCATGTCGCGCGCCATCTCGATGTGCTGCACCTGGTCGCGGCCCACGGGCACCTTGTGGGCGTTGAACATCAGGATGTCCGCACCCATCAGCACCGGGTACATGAACAGGCCCGCCGTGACGTCGGCATCGACGTCCTCGCCCTTGGCCGTGTTCTTGTCGACCTGGGCCTTGTAGGCATGGGCGCGGTTGAGCACGCCCTTGCCGGTGACGCAGGTCAGGAACCAGGTGAGCTCGGGGATCTCGGGGATGTCGGACTGGCGGTAGAAGGTGACGCGTTCGGGATCGAGCCCGCAGGCCAGCCAGCTGGCGGCGATCTCCAGGGTGGAGCGCTGGATCTTCGCGGGCTCCTGCACCTTGATGAGGGCGTGGTAGTCGGCCAGGAAGAAGTAGCTCTCGACGCCGGGTGCGACGCTCTGGCGCACCGAATGGCGGATCGAGCCGACGTAGTTGCCGAGATGGGGCGTGCCGGAGGGCGTGATGCCGGTGAGGACGCGCAGCGGGGAGGGGGAGGACGAAGCCATGGTCGGAACTGGAAACTAACGCAACATCAACGCAACAGGGCCTGCAGCGGCCCGATCAGCAGATCGAGCACCTCGTAGCCCACGCTCATCAGCGGCATCAGCCAGAACCTGCTGACGATGCCCGCGAGCACCAGGCCCATCACGATGAAGAAACCGTAGGGCTCGATGCGAGCGAGGAAATTCTGCGCCGGCCCGTTGGGCAGCAGCCCGGCCAGCACGCGGCCGCCGTCGAGCGGAGGCAGCGGGAAGAGGTTGAAGGCCCACATCACGAGGTTGACCAGCACGCCGCCCTGCGCCATCTTGACGAAGAAGGGCTCCTGCACGCCCACGCCGACGAGCACCGCCCAGACCACGGCCCAGAGGATCGCCTGGATGAAGTTCGAGGCCGGACCGGCCAGGGCCACCCAGACCATGTCGCGCTTGGGATGGCGCAGCCGGCCGAAATTGACCGGCACCGGCTTGGCATAGCCGAACAGGAAGGCGCCCGAGGTCGCGAAGTAGAGCATCAGCGGCATCAGGATGGTCCCGATGGGGTCGATGTGCTTCATCGGGTTGAGCGTGACGCGGCCCATGACCGCCGCCGTGTTGTCGCCGAGGTAGCGCGCCACGTAGCCGTGCGCGGCTTCGTGCACGGTGATCGCGAAGATCACGGGCAGCGCATAGATCAGGACCGTCTGTATCAGATTGGAGATATCCACTGCGAGATTGTGTCAGACGGAACAAGGGGAAAACGAAGGCTGCATCACAGCCCCAGCACGGAGAGCGCCCCGCGCCCCTGGCGCACCACCACCGGATCGTCGCCGCTGCCCATGGGCGTGAGGTCGACCACGGTGGTCGGCTGGGAGGGGCAGGCGCCGGCGTCGATCACGCCCGCGATCTGCTTCTCGAAGCGCTCGCGGATGACCTCGGCGTCGTTGAGCGCCTCGGTCTCGCCGGGCGCGATCAGCGTGGTGGCCAAAAGCGGCGCGCCATGCAGCGCCAGCAGCTCGAGCAGCACCTTGTGGTCGGGCACGCGCAGGCCGATGGTCTTGCGCTGCGGATGGCTCACGCGCCGCGGCACTTCCTTGGTGGCTTCGAGCAGGAAGGTATAGGGGCCGGGCGTGGCGGCCTTCAGCAGGCGGTACTGCTTGTTGTCCACGCGCGCGTAGTTCGCGAGCTCGCTGAGGTCGCGGCAGATCAGGGTCAGGTGGTGCTTGTCGTCGACCTGGCGGATGCGGCGCAGCTGGTCGACCGCGTCCTTGTCGTCGAGGTGGCAGGCCAGCGCGTAGCTGGAGTCGGTGGGCACGGCGACGATCTCGCCGCGCTGCAGCAGCGCCACGGCCTGCTTGAGCAGGCGCTGCTGGGGGTTCTCGGGGTGGACTTCGAAGTACTGGGCCATGAAAAACGCTCCTGATCAGGATTCCGCCGGTTCGATCGGCACGCGGCGCTCGCGCACGGTGAGCCAGGCACCGGCCGCGCCGCAGACCGCGATCATCGCCATGCCGACCAGCGACACGACATCGGGCACGTGGGAGAACATCAGCCAGCCGCCGAGCATCGCGAACGCGATCTGCGCATAGAGGTAGGGCGTGAGGGTGGAGGCTGGCGCGCGCTGGTAGGCGAGGATCAGCATGAAGTGTCCCACCGTGCCCATCAGGCCCATGAGGCACAGCAGCGCCCACCAGTGCCACGAGGGCAGCGCGGTCCAGGCGAAGGGCACGGCCAGCGAGGCCAGCAGCGTGCCGACCCAGCCGGTGTAGAAGTGCATGGTCAGCGGGTTCTCGGTCTGCGCGAGCTTGCTCGTGAGCACCTGGAACCAGGCGTTGGTCATCACCAGGCCGATCGGCAGCAGGATGGCCCAGCTGAAGGCGCCGCCGCCGGGCCGCAGGATGACCAGCGTGCCCGCGAAGCCGCCCGCCACCAGCGTCCAGCGCAGCGGCGAGACCTGCTCCTTGAGCGTGGTGGCCGCCAGCAGCGTGATCACCAGCGGCGCGATCAGCACGATCGAGGTGAACTCGGCCAGCGGCATGTAGCGCAGGCTCATGAAGGCGAACAGGCTCGAGCCCAGCAGCAGCGCCCCGCGCAGCGCCTGGTAGCGCGGATGGGCGGTGCGCAGCAGCGCGGTGCCGCGCAGCGGCAGCAGCACGGCGGTGGTGGCCACGGCCTGGAAGGCATAGCGGAACCACACGCCCATCAGGATCGGCACGCTCGCGGTCGAGATCTTGGTGGCGGTGTCGAGCGTGGCGAAGCAGGCCACGGCCAGCACGACGAGGCCGATGCCGGCCAGGATGCGTTCGGACTCGCGGCTGGAGGCGGCCTGGGCCGCGGCGCGGGCCAGGGCCAGCGCTTGGGTTGCGGCGCTCTCGGTCGCGGTCCCGGGCTGTTGGCTCACGCTAGGTCTGGATTCGGTGGCCGAGCAGTTCCCATACCGGCGTGAGCGAAGCATGCAGCGGCGGCAGCTTGCCGAGGTCGCAGTGGCTTTCGTCGGGGCTGTGGAAATCGCTGCCGCGCGAGGCGGCGAAACCGAACTCGAGCGCCTTGTCGGCGTACTCGACGTATTCGGCCGGGGTGTGGCTGCCGGTGACGACCTCGATGGCCTGTCCGCCGTGCGCCTTGAACTCGAGAAACAGCGCGTACTCCTCGTTGGCGCTGAACTTGTAGCGGCCCGGGTGCGCGATCACGGCCAGGCCCTTGGCCGAGGTGATCCAGTGCACTGCATCCTTGAGCGTGGCCCAGCGGTGCGGCACGTAGCCGGGCTTGCCCTCGGTGAGGTATTTGCGGAACACCTCGGGCGTGTCGCGGCAGTGGCCCTGCTCGACCAGGAAGCGCGCGAAGTGGGTGCGCGAGATCAGCTCGGGGTTGCCGACGAACTTGAGCGCGCCTTCGTAGGCGCCCTGGATGCCGACCTTGGCCAGCCCCTCGGACATTTCCTGCGCGCGCTTGCCGCGGCCGCCGCGGGTGTCGTACAGGCCCTGGGTCATGGCGGCGTCGTCGGGGTCGAAGCCCAGGCCGACGATGTGCACGGTCTCGCCCGCGAAGGTGACCGAGATCTCGGTGCCGGTGAGGTAGCGCATGCCGTTCTCGCGCGCGGCGGCGGCGGCGCGGTGCTGGCCACCGATCTCGTCGTGGTCGGTCAGCGCCCACAGGTCGACGCCATTGCTGGCGGCGCGCACGGCGAGTTCTTCGGGCGTCAGTGTGCCGTCGGACACCACGGAGTGGCAGTGCAGGTCGGCATTGAGAATGGAGGACACCGGTCGATTCTAGGCGCTCCGGCCTGTCGACACGGTCGCATGGGTGCTCGTATTTGCTACTAGATAAATAGCATTAACCGCAGCGGTGGAGCGGCTCAGCGCTTCTTCCTGAAAGCGGCCCAGGCGGCCACCGCGGTGAAGGTGGCGACGATCGCCACCACGATCCAGAAGCCGTGCTTGTGCTCGGCCAGCGGGATGCCGCCGACGTTCATGCCGAACAGGCCGGCCAGGATGTTGATCGGCAGCGCCAGCACCGTGACCACCGTCAGCACGAACAGGCTGCGGTTGTTGTCCTCGTTGACGTTGGCGGCGATCTCTTCCTGCAGCAGCTTGATGCGTTCCTGCAGCGCCTGCATGTCGCGCAGCACCACCGAGAACTCCTCGGTCGCGCCGCGCAGCTCCTGCGTGTCGTCCTCGGCCATCCAGCCCGGCGGGCGCTGCAGCAGCCGGAACAGCGCCGCCGGCTCGGGCGCCAGCAGGCGCTGCAGCCGCACCAGCAGCCGGCGCATCAGGCCCAGGCGCGCGCGCTTGTGGTCGAGCCGGCCGGCCAGCAGTTCGTCCTCGATGCGGTCGACGCGGCCGGTCACGCCGCGCACGATCTTCACCAGCACGTCGGCCTGCGCGCGCAGCAGGTGCTCGAGCAGCTCGGTGCTCGAGCCCGGCGCGTCGCCGGCCTTGACCGCGGTGCGCAGCGCGTCGACCGAGCGCAGCGGCTTGCTGCGCGCGGTCACGACCAGCCGCGCGCCGACCGCGATCCACAGCGTCGAGATGTCCGAGGGCTCGAAGCTGAAATCGAAGTGCACGTCGTTGATGACCGCGATCAGCGCATCGTCGGCGCGCTCGATGCGCGTGGAGGGCAGGCCCTCGTGCAGCGTCTCGTAGAAGGTGTCCGACAGCCGCGCGTGGCGCCGCAGCCAGCGCTCGGCCTGGGCATGGCTCAGGTTGAAGTGCAGCCAGGCGTAGGGGCCCTCGAAGGGCGCGCCCGCCAGCTCTTCGTCGGGCGGCAGCGCATCGAGCCAGGCCGCGGCCTGGCTCGAATCGATCTCGCGCGAGGCGTCGGGGCCCGACGCGCCCGGGTCGAACAGGTAGCCGCAGATCAGCCCGGCTTCGTCGCCGCCATACGAATTGGCGGCCAGGTCATGGAGTGCCGGCAAGGTGCGCGATGCTTCAGAACAGGTGCGTGAACAGCCAGTACAGCACGCCCGACAGCAGCATCGCCGCCGGCAGCGTCAGCACCCAGGCCAGCGCGAGGTTGCGCAGCGTCGACATCTGCAGGCCCGAGCCGCTCGCGGTCATGGTGCCGGCCACGCCCGAGGACAGCACGTGCGTGGTCGAGACCGGCAGGCCGTACATGTCGGCCGCGCCGATGGTCACCATCGCCACCACCTCGGCCGAGGCGCCCTGGGCATAGCTCAGGTGGGTCTTGCCGATCTTCTCGCCCACGGTCACCACGATGCGCTTCCAGCCGATCATGGTGCCGAGGCCCAGCGCGATCGCCACCGCCACCTTCACCCACAGCGGGATGAAGCGGGTGGCGTCGTCGAGTTCCTGGCGCAGCGCGCCGACGCGGGCCTTGGTGTCGGCGTCGAAGCGCGCGGCGCCGCTCTTGTCCAGATGGCGGATCGCCTCGGAGGTCAGGTACATGTCGTTGCGCACGTTGGCCACCGCGTCGGCCGGCAGGCGGGCCAGCGAGCCGTGCTGCCTGACCTGCTGCGCGATGCTGCCGGTGACAGAGGCCAGCGCGGGCACCACCGTGTCGTTGAACTCGCGGGTGCGCACGTAGGTCGCGAGCGAGTCGCGCGCGGCCGCCGGCTGCAGCGCGGGCAGCGAGGTCGGCAGGCTGCGCTGCATCGCGCCCTGCGCCACCTCGGCCACGGCCACGAACTTCACCGTCTGGTCGGCCGGCATGGCGCGGTTGAGCGCATAGGCCATCGGCACCGTGCCCACCAGGATCAGCATGATCAGGCCCATGCCCTTCTGGCCGTCGTTGGAGCCGTGCGCGAACGAGACGCCGGTGCAGGTCAGGATCAGCAGGCCGCGGATCCACCACGGCGGCGGCTCGCTGCCCTTGGGTTCTTCATACAGCGCGCGGTTCTTCACGAAGGCGCGCAGCGCCAGCAGCAGCAGCGCGGCGCAGCCGAAGCCCACCAGCGGCGACAGCAGGAGCGAATAGCCGACCTTGGTGGCCTGCGCCCAGTCCACCCCGCTGGTGCCGTCGCGCCCGTGCATCAGCGCGTTGGCCACGCCCACGCCGATGATCGAGCCGATCAGCGTGTGCGAGGAGGAGGCCGGCAGCCCCAGCCACCAGGTGCCGAGGTTCCAGATGATGGCGGCGATCAGCAGCGCGAACACCATCGCGAAGCCCGCGCCCGAGCCCACCTGCAGGATCAGCTCCACCGGCAGCAGCGCGATGATGCCGAAGGCCACCGCGCCGCTGGAGACCAGCACGCCCAGGAAATTGAAGAAGCCCGACCACACGACCGCGAAGTTCGGCGGCAGCGAGTGGGTGTAGATCACCGTCGCCACCGCGTTGGCGGTGTCGTGGAAGCCGTTGACGAACTCGAAGCCCAGCGCGATCAGCAGCGCCACGCCCAGCAGGATGTAGGGCACCCAGGTGGTCATGGGCGCGCCGGAGTCGGAGACGTCGCTCACCAGGCTCCATGCCGTGTAGAGCAGGCCGACGGCCAGCAGGCCGACGAAGGTGATCAGGGCGACCGGACCGGGCCGGGCGTCGAGCTTCGGGCGGTGGGCTGCGGACCCTGCCGGCGCGGCCGGCATGTCCGTATTCGGGGCGGCGAGCGTGTTCATGGAAGCGTTCTGAAGTGTTGTAGTGGGAGAAATGGTGTTCGCGCCGTGTGACAACGGCGTGTCGGCCTACAGGTTTCGGCCGCGAAACCGTCACGCCGGCGTCATCTGGTCCATGCAGCATGGTTTTCCCCGATCCCGCCACTCTTGCCCCTTCACCATGCCGACGAGCGCCCTTCCCGACCACGAAGAACTGATGCAGCGCATCGCCCGAGACCTCATCGACAGCTACGACGAGGAGCTCGAGCTGGAGATCGAGGACCGCAACGTCGACGGCCTCGACGGCGAGCCCGCCGGCACGAACGGCGCGTCCGACAAGGCAGCCCGCCAGGCCTATTTCAAGGAACTGTTCCGCCTGCAGGGCGAACTGGTGAAGCTGCAGGACTGGGTCCAGCACAGCAAGCAGAAGGTCGTGATCCTGTTCGAGGGTCGCGACGCGGCCGGCAAGGGCGGCGTCATCAAGCGCATCACCCAGCGGCTGAACCCGCGCGTGGCCCGCGTGGCCGCGCTGCCCGCGCCCAACGACCGCGAACGCACCCAGTGGTACTTCCAGCGCTACGTGGCGCACCTGCCGGCCGCCGGCGAGATGGTGCTGTTCGACCGCAGCTGGTACAACCGCGCCGGCGTCGAACGCGTGATGGGCTTCTGCACCGACGACGAGTACGAGGAGTTCTTCCGCACCGTGCCCGAGTTCGAGAAGATGCTCGTGCGCTCGGGCATCAAGCTCATCAAGTACTGGTTCTCCATCACCGACGACGAGCAGCACATGCGCTTCCTCGGCCGCATCCACGATCCGCTCAAGCAGTGGAAGCTCAGCCCGATGGACCTCGAGAGCCGCCGCCGCTGGGAGGAATACACCAAGGCCAAGGAAACGATGCTGGAACGCACCCACATCCCCGAGGCCCCGTGGTGGGTGGTGCAGGCGGTCGACAAGAAGAAGGCGCGCCTGAACTGCATCAGCCACCTGCTGGGCCAGTTGCCCTACGAGATGGTGCCGCATGCACCGGTGGAGCTGCCGGCCCGCGTGCGCCATGCGGACTACCTGCGCCAGCCCGTCCCCGCGAGCATGATCGTCCCCGAGGTTTATTAACCTACCCCCGAATCTCCGCGCACTTCGTGTCGCTTCGGATCCCCCCTCAAGGGGGCGCACCCCTGTGGCCCGGCAAAGCCGGTTCCACGGGTGCCCTGGCATGGCCCTAGGTTGGGCGCCGCTTTGCCCTCACACTTGAGCGCCATGGCCCGCCGTTCCACCGCTTCCGTCTTCGCCCGCGCCTACGAGCGCAACCTGAAGGCGCTCACGAAGCTCACGCTGCGCAACAGCCAGCGCGTGGCGGGCCAGGTGCAGCGCGCGACGGCCAAGCGGCTCAAGCCGCCGCCCGGCAAGGGCGACTGGCTCGGCGGCATGGCGATCGGTCCCGGCGGCGCGCGGCGCTATCACCTGTTCCGTCCCGCCGACCTGCATCTGCAGCCCGGCGAGAAGCTGCCGCTCATGGTCATGCTGCACGGCTGCGGCCAGACCGGGCGCGACTTCGCGGCCAGCACGCGCATGAACGCGCTGGCGGCGCGCCAGCGCTTCCTGGTGCTCTACCCCGAGCAGGACCGGCTCGCGCATCCCCAGGGCTGCTGGAACTGGTATGAGCGCCGCTCCGGCAAGGCCGATGCCGAGGCCGCGACGCTGATGGCCGCGGTCGACCAGGCCTGCATGCTCTACCCGGTGGACCGCGAGCGCGTCGCGCTGGCCGGCCTCTCCGCCGGCGCCAGCATGGCGGCGCTGCTGGCCACGCGCTATCCGCAGCGCTTTCGCGCGGTGGTCATGCATTCGGGCGTGGCGCCCGGTGCGGCCAAGTCGTCGGCCACCGCGCTCGGCGCGATGCGCGGCCAGAACGTGCCGCCGATGCCCGTCACCGCCGTCGGCAAGGCGATGGGTGCCGCGGCCGTCCTCGCGACCCTGCCGCCGATGCTCGTGCTGCACGGCGATGCCGATGCCGTGGTCGTGCCCAGCAATGCCGTCAACAGCGCCGCCGTGTGGGCCACGGCCATGGGCGCGCGGCCCGGCGTGGCGCGCGACGTGCAGCGCGGCAAGCGCCGCCCGATGCGCGTGACCGACTTCAAGCGCAAGGGCCGCACGGTGGTCTCGCTGTGCGAGATCGCCGGGCTGGGGCATGCGTGGAGCGGCGGTGCGTCGAAGCTGATGTTCAGCGATGCGGCCGGGCCCGATGCCACGCGGATGGCCTGGGCCTTTGCCATGGCGCAGTTCAGGCACGCGGCCAAGCAGGCCTGAGGCGCTCTTTCACGCCGTGGCGTTCTCGCGCGCCGCGGCGCGCCATGCACCGGGCGCCATGCCCTTCTCGCGCTTGAAGGCCTTGCTGAAGGCGGCTTCCGATTCGTAGCCCACCGCGCCGGCGATGGTGCCCAGCGCGGCGTTGCCCTGGCCCAGCATGTTGCCGGCCTTGAACATGCGCCACTGCGTGAGGTATTCCAGCGGTGCCTGCCCCACGCGCTCGCGGAAGCGCTGCGCGAAGGCCGAGCGCGACAGGCTCGCGGCCGAGGCCAGCGATTCCACCGTCCAGGCGCGTGCCATGTCCTTGTGCATCGCGCGCAGCGCGGGACCGATGCGCGCATCGGCCAGCGCGGCCAGCCAGCCGGTCTGCGCATCGCCCGCGGCCGCGACATGCGCGCGCACCGCCTGCACGAACACGATGTCGGCCAGCCGGCTCACGAGCAGGCCCGAGCCCAGGCCGGGCTCGCCGGTCTCCATGGCCAGCAGTTGCAGCGTGCCCTGCAGCGCGAGGGCGCGCGCCTGTTCCATCTTCACGTGCAGCAGCACCGGCAGCAGGTCGAGCAGCGGACGCGCGGCGCGCTGGTCGAAGTGGAACCAGCCGCAGATCACCGAGGCCGCGGTGCCCGTGCCGCCCAGCTCGACGACGCCGCCGATGCGGTCGCGCACGACCGAGGCGCAGCTCACCGTGGGCGTGGTCGGATGGTCGCGCAGCACATAGGGCGTGCCGTGGGCCAGCACGTAGCAATCGCCCGCGGCGAGCGCGACGGGGTGGTCCGCCCCCTCGACCTCGAGCAGGCAACCGCCGCGCACCACGAGGCCGAAACGCGCGCTCTCGCCGCCGGCCAGGCGCACGCCCCAGGGCGCACCGGCCTCGAGCCGGGCATACAGGGCGCTGCGCACGCGCATGGCCGCGAAAACGTCGTCGAGGGGGTCCATGAAGGCTCCGGTGGCGGTGGACGAATGGACAAGATTGTCGGCTTTTCAGGCATTCACTGTCCATCGAGTGCGGCAGAAACTGCCGATTCACTCTCACCGCACAGGAGCACACGCCATGCATGCCAAGACCCGCTTCACCGAACTGGCCGACCGCTACGTCGCCCTCTGGAACCTGACCGACGCCGACGCCCGCCGCGACGCCATCGCCGCACTGTGGGTGCCCCAGGGCGAGCACTACGTGCGCACGCTGCAGGCCAAGGGTTACGAGGCGCTGGCGCAGCGCGTCACCGGCTCGCACGAGAAGAACGTGCGCGATGGCGGCTTCCGCTTCATCGCCACCGGCGATGCGCAAGGGCTGCACGACACCGTGATGTTCCATTGGCAGATGGTCCCCGCCGCGGGCGGTCCCGTGGCGGCGCTGGGGCTCGAGTTCCTGCGGCTGGCCGAGGACGGCCGCATCGCCGTCGACTACCAGTTCATCCTGCCGACCCCCGGCGTCTGATCGCTTGACCTCCGGGGTCATTGCCGCAGCGCGCCCTCCCTCCAAGACTCGAGCCCACCATGACGCAGTCCAACATCGCCGTTCCCGCGGCATCGCTTTCATCCTCGGCCGGCCAGAACGCGGACGCGGCCAGGCCCGGCCGGCTGGCCCTGTGGGTCATGCTCAGCGGCACCTTCCTGGTGGTGCTGGACTTCTTCATCGTCAATGTCGCGCTGCCCTCGATGCAGCGCGAACTGCTCGCGAGCACCGCCACCTTGCAGCTGGTGGTGGCGGGCTACGGTCTCGCCACCGCCGCAAGCCTGATCACCGGCGGCCGGCTCGGCGATCTCTTCGGGCGCCGCCGCATGTTCATGACGGGCCTGCTGCTGTTCACGCTGGCCTCGGCGGCCTGCGGCCTGGCGCCCAATGCCGAGCTGCTGGTGGCGGCCCGCGTGCTGCAGGGCCTGGCCGGTGCGCTGCTGCAGCCGCAGGTGCTCGCGATGATCGGGCTGGTCCACACCGGCGAGGACCGTGCCCGTGCCTTCGCCGCCTACGGCCTCACGCTCGGCCTCGGCGCCACGCTGGGCCAGCTCGTGGGCGGGCTGCTGATCCAGGCTGATGTGTGGGGCCTCGGCTGGCGCAGCTGCTTCCTCATCAACCTGCCGATCGGCCTGCTCGCGCTGCTGCTGGCGCCGCGCGTCATTCCGCCGCTGGCCAATGGGGGCCACCAGAGCCGGCTCGATCCCGCCGGCATGCTGCTGGTGGCCGCGGCGTCGGTGGCGGTGGTGCTGCCGCTGGTCGAGGGTCGGCAGCAGGGCTGGCCGCTGTGGAGCTGGCTGTGCCTCGCGGCCGCGCTGCCGCTCGCGCTGCTGTTCGCCTTCCAGCAGCGCCGGCTCGCCGCGCGCGGCGGTGCGCCGCTGGTGGCGCCGGTACTGATGGCCGATGCGCGCTTCGTCAACGGCCTGCTGACCACGCTGGCCTTCTATGTCGGCAATGCCTCGCTGTACTTCGTGCTCGCGCTGTACCTGCAGCAGGGCCTCGCGCTCGGCGCGCTGCGCTCGGGCCTGGTCTTCACCGCGCTGGCGCTCGGCTTCTTCGCCACCTCGATGGGCGGCGCCCGCATCGCGCGCCGCTTCGGCGGCAAGCCGCCGATCGTGCTCGGCGCGCTGCTGCTCGCGGCCGGCCATGCGCTGCAGTACCTCAACGTCGCGGCCTTCGCGGGCCATGCCCACCTGCTCGCCTGGATGGTGCCGCTGCTGCTGGTGCAGGGCGCGGGTCTGGGCCTGGTGATGGCGCCCCTGGTCTCGAGCGTGCTCGCCGGCCTGCCGCCACAGCATGCGGGCGTGGCCTCGGGCGTGCTCTCGATGGTGCAGCAGGCGGGCAATGCACTGGGCGTGGCGCTGATCGGGATCCTGTTCTACGGGCGGCTCGGCGAGCGGGGCGATGCGGCGGCCTATGCGGCGGGGCTCGGAGTGGCGCTGGTCTATCTGATGGGGTCGGCGTTGCTGGTGGCGGTATTGCATCGGTGGGGCGCGCGCCCGCGCTAGGAGTCTGCGCGGCAGAAGGCATCGAAGCGAAACGCGCGAAAAACGAGGACAGCGTGGTGATACCGACAAACCCATAGCTGGGCTATGGGCGCAGGCGGGATCGCCGCGATGGACCGTTTTCTCGCGCGTTGCAGCCGATGCGGCTTCTGCCGCGCAGACTCCTAGCTGCCGCCGGGCGCGGGGAGCGCCGACAGCTTCGCTGCCACCTGCTGGCAGGCCACGATCATGTCGCGGACGATGCGCTCGTCCACGTTCAGGTCGCCCTCGTACTCGCCGAGGTTGCGGATCTCGTGGCCCTTGGCCAGCACGCGCCAGACCTCGGGGCCCAGCGACAGCGTGTGGGGCAGCACCTGGAAGACGATGAAGCGGTTGCCCGAGCGGTAGCCATGCCAGCGCAAGGCGGCGAGGCACAAGGCGTGGGCCGCGTTGTAGACGAGGTCGAAGCGGCCCTCGAGCGAGAGCTGCGCGACCTGCGCATCCTTCAGGCGGGCATGGCCCGAACGCAGCAAGCCCGCGAACTCGCGCGCATCGGGCGCCTCGGCCGCGAGCGGCTTCGAAGGGCCGCAGAGGTTGTCAAGCGGGGAGGGCATGCGCGTCGCCGAGCACCCAGAGCTTGGGCTGAGCCATCACGCGCGTGGCGAAGGATTCGCCGTCCTTGAGCTTTCGCATCAGTTCCTTCCTCGTGAACAGGGTCGGGTTCACTGTACGGCCGAGCCGTGCGGAAACGGCATCGAGCGCGAGAAAGAGATCCGGATAGGCAAGTTCGTCACTGATCAGCAGCAGGTCGATGTCGCTCGCGGCCGTGTCGCTCTTCTTGGCCACGGAGCCGTACACGAACGCGGCCTCGATCCTGTCGGCCACGGGCTGCAGCGCCTCGCGCAGCGGGCCCGCGAGCCCGAAGGTCTTGCGCACGATGCTGCTCAGTTCCTCGTGGATCGGCGATTGCGCATTGGCCTGGTAGTGCTTCTGATTGCCCACGCGCGACATCGTGAGCAGCCCGCTGTCGGTCAGTTGCTTGAGCTCGCGCTGCACGGCGCCCGAGCCCGCGCCGGTAAGCTTGATCAATTCGGTGAAGAAGAAGCTCCGGTCCGGCTGGCCGAAAAGGCAGCCCAGCACGCGCTGCTGGGTGGTCGTGAACAGGGCGTCGGCGAGTCCGACGGTTGCTTCGAGCTGCTTCGGCATCGGCGATTTACCCATTTTGGGCATTTTATTACCCAAAATGGGCTTTTCATGTTTGTGTCCCCAAGAGCCGCCATGACCCACGACCTCCAATCGCTCACGCTCGCCCTGCGCGACTTCGCCCGCGAGCGCCACTGGGAACCCTTCCACTCCCCCAAGAACCTCGCCGCCGCGCTCTCGGTCGAGGCCGCCGAGCTGCTCGAGCATTTCCAGTGGCTCACCGAGGCCCAGAGCCGCGAGCTGCCGGCCGACAAGCGCGCCGAGGTCGGCACCGAGATCGCCGACGTGCTGCTCTACCTGCTGCAATTGGCCGACCAGCTCGGCATCGATCCCGTCGAGGCCGCGCGCAGCAAGATGGTCGCGAACGCGCGCAAGTACCCGGCGCCGTAGCGCCGTTGACGCGGCCTGAGTACCTCCGTGTACGCCACCCGGCGTATTTCTCCTTCCTGGTGCATTCCGCAGACTCCCTCCCATCGCTCGGCACCGCGCCGGCGAACAGGTTCAACCCACCGGAGCAGGAGTCCACATGCAACGTCGTTTCACCCTCAAGGCGCTCACCGCCGCCGTCGCGCTGGCCAGCATCTCCGCTGTGCCCGCATTCGCCGCCGACACCATCAAGGTCGGCGTGCTGCACTCGCTGTCGGGCACGATGGCCATCTCGGAAACCGTGTTGAAGGACACGGTGCTGATGGCCATCGACGACATCAACGCCAAGGGCGGCGTGCTCGGCAAGAAGCTCGAGCCCGTGGTGGTCGACCCGGCCTCGAACTGGCCGCTGTTCGCCGAGAAGACCAAGCAGCTGCTCGGCCAGGACAAGGTCTCGGTGATCTTCGGCTGCTGGACCTCGGTGTCGCGCAAGTCGGTGCTGCCGGTGGTCGAGGAAATGAACGGCCTGCTGTTCTACCCGGTGCAGTACGAGGGTGAAGAGCTCTCGAAGAACGTGTTCTACACGGGCGCCGCGCCCAACCAGCAGGCGATTCCGGCCGTCGACTACCTGATGAGCAAGGAAGGCGGCGCCGCCAAGCGCTGGGTGCTGCTGGGCACCGACTACGTCTACCCGCGCACCACCAACAAGATCCTGCGCGCCTACCTCAAGAGCAAGGGCGTGAAGGACACCGACATCGACGAGAAGTACACGCCCTTCGGCCACAGCGACTACCAGACCATCGTCGCCGACATCAAGAAGTTCTCGGCCGGCGGCAAGACGGCCGTGGTGTCGACCATCAACGGCGACTCCAACGTGCCCTTCTACAAGGAACTCGGCAACGCCGGCCTGAAGGCCAAGGACGTGCCGGTGGTGGCCTTCTCGGTCGGCGAGGAAGAACTGCGCGGCGTGGACACCAAGCCGCTGGTCGGCCACCTGGCCGCGTGGAACTACTTCATGTCGATCAAGAACCCGACCAACACGGCCTTCATCAAGCAGTGGAGCGACTACGCCAAGGCCAAGAACATCGCCGGCCACAAGGACAAGCCGCTGACCAACGACCCGATGGAAGCCACCTGGATCGGCATCCACATGTGGAAGCAGGCGGTCGAGAAGGCCAAGTCGACCGACACCGACAAGGTGATCGCCGCCATGGCCGGCCAGACCTTCACCGCGCCCTCGGGCATCGTCTCGAAGATGGACGAGAAGAACCACCACCTGCACAAGAGCGTGTTCATCGGCGAGATCAAGGCCGACGGCCAGTTCAACGTGGTGTGGAAGACGCCGGGCCCGGTCAAGGCCAAGCCGTGGAGCCCGTACATCGAAGGCAACGACAAGAAGCCCGACTATCCGGCCGGCAAGTCGATGTAAGTGCGTTCCTCCCTCCCCCGCCCGGGGGAGGGCCTTTCCTACTTCCGCTTCAAGATGCTTCGACGAACCCTCCACTGCGCATTCGCCGCCATGCTGTTCATGGCAACGGCCGCCCAGGCGCTGACCGCCGACGAAGCCCGGGCCATCGCCGCCGGCGATTCCGAAGCCCGCATCGCGGCGCTCAACAAGGCCGTCACCAGCGCCGACGAGAAGACCGCCGACTTCATCCAGGCGATGTCGGACGACGCGGTCAAGTACACCGAAGACAAGGTCTTCGTGATGAAGGACGACAAGGGCTACGACCCCGTGACCGGCGCCGAGCTCAAGGTGCCCGACACGGCCGAGGACGTGGTCAACAACAACCTGATGCGCGGCGCGCTCGATGCCGCGCAGGCCGCGCTCAAGCTCACCAGCAAGGACGACGCGGTGCGCGCCGAGGCCGCGCAGGCGCTGTTCAAGGAGCCCGACGAATCGCGGCTGCCGCTGGTCGAGAAGGCGCTGGCCGCCGAGACCCACCCGAAGATCAAGGCGCAGCTCGAACTGGTGCGCGCCGCCAGCATGCTCGGCAGCGCCGACAAGGCCAAGCGCCTCGTGGCCGCGCGCGAGCTCGGCGAGAGCCGCAGCCCCGACACCAAGCTGCTGCTCAACCAGCGCCTGGCCGACGAGACCGAGGCCGACGTGAAGGCCGCGATCGTGGCCTCCATCGCCAGCATCGACGGCTCGCTGGTCTGGGGCGACCGCCTCAATGCCGTGTTCAGCGGCGTCAGCCTGGGCTCGGTGCTGCTGCTGGCCGCGCTGGGCCTGGCCATCACCTACGGCCTGATGGGCGTCATCAACATGGCGCATGGCGAGCTGATGATGATCGGCGCCTACGCCACTTACGTGATGCAGGGCATCTTCCAGAAGTACCTGCCCGAGGCCGCCTTCGGCTGGTACCTGGTGGCCGCGATCCCGGTCTCGTTCCTGGCCTCGGCGCTGGTGGGCGCGGTGCTCGAGCGCGGCGTGATCCGCTTCCTCTACGGACGCCCGCTCGAGACCCTGCTGGCCACCTGGGGCATCAGCCTGATGCTGCAGCAGCTGGTGCGCTCGCTGTTCGGCGCGCAGAACGTGGGCGTGGAGAACCCGGCCTGGATGAGCGGCGGCCTGTCGCTGCTGTCGAACGTCACGCTGCCGTGGAACCGCCTGTGCATCATCGTCTTCGCGGTGCTGGTGCTGCTGGCCATGGGCTGGCTGATCGGCCGCACGCGGCTGGGCCTGTTCGTGCGCGGCGTCACGCAGAACCGCCCGATCGCCTCGTGCATGGGCGTGAACACCGCGCGCATCGACACCTACGCCTTCGCACTGGGCTCGGGCATCGCCGGCCTCGCGGGCTGCGCGCTGAGCCAGATCGGCAACGTCGGCCCCGACCTGGGCCAGAGCTACATCGTCGACAGCTTCATGGTGGTCGTGATGGGCGGCGTCGGCCAGCTCGCGGGCACCGTCTACGCGGCGCTGGGGCTGGGCATCCTCAACAAGTTCATCGAAGGCTGGGCGGGCGCGGTGCTCGCGAAGATCGCGGTGCTCGTTTTCATCATCATCTTCATCCAGAAGCGGCCGCAGGGCATCTTCGCGATGAAGGGCCGGAGCGCAGAGGCATGAGCAAGGTCGTACTTCCAACCAAGGGGCCGCTGCTGAGCGGCAAGGGCTGGACGGCCTTCTTCGTCGCGCTGATCGTGGTGTGCGCGGTGGCGCCCGTGCTCAACATGTGGGTGCCGGCCGACAGCCCGCTGCACATGAGCGACTACGCGGTGGCGCTGGTCGGCAAGATCATGTGCTACGCGATCTGCGCGCTGGCCATGGACCTGATCTGGGGCTACACCGGCATCCTCTCGCTGGGCCACGGCCTGTTCTTCGCGCTCGGCGGCTACATGATGGGCATGTACCTCATGCGCCAGATCGGCCGCGACGGCAACTACAAGAGCGATCTGCCCGACTTCATGGTGTTCCTCGACTGGAAGACGCTGCCCTGGCACTGGACCTTCAGCGACAGCTTCGCTGCCACCTTGGTGCTGATCGTCGCGGTGCCGGGCCTGATCGCCTTCGTGTTCGGCTTCTTCGCCTTCCGCTCGCGCATCAAGGGCGTGTACTTCTCGATCATCACGCAGGCCCTGACCTTCGCGGCCATGCTGCTGTTCTTCCGCAACGAGACCGGCTTCGGCGGCAACAACGGCTTCACCGACTTCAAGCGCATCCTCGGCATCCCGATCGCCACGCAGGAGATGCGCATGACCATCTTCGCGCTCACCGGCGTCACCTTGCTGGCCTTCTTCCTGTTCGCCAAGTGGCTGATCGCGAGCAAGTTCGGTCGCGTGCTGCAGGCCATCCGCGACGCCGAGTCGCGCGTGATGTTCTCGGGCTACAACCCGCTGCCCTACAAGCTCGGCATCTGGGTCATCTCGGCCGTGATGTGCGGCGTGGCCGGCGCGCTCTACGTGCCGCAGGTCGGCATCATCAACCCGAGCGAGATGAGCGCGGCCAACTCGATCGAGATCGCGATCTGGGCCGCGGTGGGCGGGCGTGCGACCCTGATCGGGCCGATCATCGGCGCCTTCATCGTCAACGGCGCGAAGAGCTGGCTCACGGTGGCCTATCCCGAGTACTGGCTGTACTTCCTCGGCGCGCTGTTCATCGCGGTCACCTTGTTCCTGCCGAACGGCATCGTGGGGCTGGTGCGCCAGTGGCTGTCGCGCGAGAAGGCGGCGCCCGTTGCGTCATCGCCGGCGCGCGCCGAGGCCCAGCGCTCGCTGGCAACCGAACAAGGCATGGAGCCGGACGCCATCGCCGCGCCGTTGCATGCCGAACCGAAGGGAGCCCGCGCATGACGCCCGACCTGATGGAAGCCGGCGCCGAGCGCGCCGCACGCGCCAAGGGCCAGCCGCACGACACCGGCGCCACCGAATCGGGCGGTCGCACGGCGGGCTTCAGCCGCATCGCGACGCCCGGCGAGGTCGACGTGACCCACGGCCGCATCCTCTACCTGGAAGACGTGAGCGTGAGCTTCGACGGCTTCAAGGCGATCAACAAGCTGTCGCTCGACATCGCGCCGGGCGAGCTGCGCTGCATCATCGGCCCCAACGGCGCGGGCAAGACCACGATGATGGACATCATCACCGGCAAGACCCGGCCCGACGAGGGCACGGTGTTCTTCGGCAGCACCATCGACCTGCTGCGCCACAAGGAGGCCGAGATCGCGCAGCTGGGCATCGGCCGCAAGTTCCAGAAGCCGACCGTGTTCGAGCACCTCACGGTGTTCGAGAACCTCGAGCTCGCGCTCAAGACCGACAAGGGCGTGCGCGCCTCGATGCTGTTCAGGCTCGACTCGGCGCAAAGCGACCGCCTCGCCGAGGTGCTCGAGACCATCCACCTCGCGGCCAGCGTGTCGCGCATGGCGGGCAACCTGAGCCATGGCCAGAAGCAGTGGCTCGAGATCGGCATGCTGCTGATGCAGGACCCGAAGCTGCTGCTGCTCGACGAGCCCGTGGCCGGCATGACCGACGAGGAGACGGCGCGCACGGCCGAGCTGTTCCTCACGCTCAAGGGCAAGCATTCGCTGATGGTGGTGGAGCACGACATGAGCTTCATCCGCACCATCTCCGAGATCGTGACCGTGCTGTGCGACGGCTCGGTGCTCGCGCAGGGTTCGCTCGACGAGGTGCAGGCCGACGAGCGCGTGATCGAGGTCTACCTGGGCCGCTGAGGAAACCACGCCATGCTGACAGTCAAGAACATCCACCAGTACTACGGCGGCTCCCACATCCTGCGCGACGTGAGCTTCGAGGCCACGCTGGGCAAGGTCACGGTGCTGCTGGGCCGCAACGGCGTGGGCAAGACCACGCTGCTGAAGTCGCTGATGGGCCTGGTGCCGATCAAGAGCGGCAGCATCGAGCTCGAGGGCCGGCCAATCCACAAGGCCACGCCCTACGACCGCGCGCGCGCGGGCATCGGCTTCGTGCCGCAGGGCCGCGAGATCTTCGCGCGCCTCACGGTGGAGGAGAACCTGCGCATGGGCCTGGCCTACAAGCGCGGCGGCACGCCGATCCCGGCCGAGCTGTTCGAGCTGTTCCCGGTGCTCAAGCAGATGATCGGGCGCCGCGGCGGCGACCTCTCGGGCGGCCAGCAGCAGCAGCTCGCGATCGCGCGCGCGCTCGCGCCCAAGCCGAAGCTGCTGATCCTCGACGAGCCCACCGAGGGCATCCAGCCGAGCATCATCAAGGACATCGGCCGCGTGATCCGCATGCTGGCCGACCGCGGCGACATGGCGATCGTGCTGTGCGAGCAGTACTACGACTTCGCGCAGGAGCTGGCCGACGACTACCTCGTGATGGAGCGCGGCGAGGTGATCGCGCGCGGCCTCGGCAAGGACATGGAGGCGCAGGGCGTGCGCCAGCTCGTGGCGATCTGACGCTTCAGCGCGCCCAGTCGCGGCGCAGGTCGGCCGCGAGGCGCAGCAGCAGTTGCGCGTGCGCCTCGATGGCGTCGGCCGACACTTCCTCCGCGGTGGGAAAGCTCACGTTCATCGCATAGAGGCTGCCCGAGGGCGCGCGCAGCGGCAGCGCCACCGCGGTCATGCCAGCGGCCCAGTTCGCGTGACAGAAACCGCGCTCGCGCACCGCCTCGAGCGCGGCCTCCACCCGCGGCTGCAGCACGCGCCATTCGGCGCCGTGCGCCTGCCGCAGCCGGCCCAGCAGGGCCTTGCGCTCGCCCGGCTGCATGCCGGCGAGGAAGGCGCAGCCCAGCGAGGTGCTCGCGATCGGGATCCGCGAGCCCGAGAGGATGCGCCGGAAGATCCCGAGCCGGCTCAGTCGCACCGATTCCAGGTAGACCATCTCGAGCTGGTCGGCCACCGCGAGGCCGACGTTGACGCGCCGGCCCTCGGCCAGCGCGCGCATCAGCGGCAGTGCGCGCGCCAGCGTGGCCTCCGAGCTGCGGAAGGACAGCGCGAGGCTCAGGCAGGCGGCCGTGAGGCGGTAGCCGCGCTGCTCGAGGTCGTAGGCGAGAAAACCCGCATCCACCAGCGAACGCGTGAGCCGGCTGACCGTGGGCCGCGGCAGCTGCGCGCGGTCGGCCAGCTCGGCGTTGGTCAGCACGTCCACGCCATGCCGGAAGGCGCGCAGCAGCGCGAGGCCGCGTTCGAGCGAATGGCTGCCGGGCGTGCTGCGCACGAAGGTGCCGGTGGCCTGCGTGCGGGCGCGCGTCGAGCCGGCGGTGGAAGGGCGGGGCGTGGCCATGATTTCGTTCTCCGAAATTCTAAGGTTGTGGCCGCCGGAGCCCGCCGGAATACTGGCCGCATGCCCATCGCAGGGCCCAACGGACCAGGAGACACGCTTGGATTTCACGCAACTGAGGTACGCGGCGATCGGCCGCGTGGCCTCGATCACCTTCGACCGGCCCGACCGGCTCAATGCCTGGACGCCCACGCTCGAGGCCGAGCTGCGCGCGGCCATCGCGCATGCCGAAGCCGACGACGCGGTGCGCGCCATCGTGCTCAGCGGCGCCGGCCGCGCCTTCTGCGCCGGCATGGACATGGCGGTGCTGTCCGACCCGGGCCGGCCGCCCGTGCCGCAGGCCGAGTCCGACGACGACGCGGCGCAGCGCTACGGCTACCTCGGCGCGCTCGCCAAGCCGCTGATCGCCGCGATCAACGGCGCGGCCGCGGGCGTGGGCCTGTGCATCGCGCTGCATGCCGACCTGCGCTACGTGGCGGCTGGCGCGAAGCTCACGCTGCCCTATGCGCGCCGCGGCCTGGTGGCCGAGCACGGCACGGCCTGGCTGCTGCCGCGGCTGATCGGGCCGATGCATGCGGCCGACCTGCTGCTGACCGGCCGCACCTTGCAGGCCGAGGAGGCCGATCGCATGGGACTGGCCTGCCTGCTGCCGGCCGAAGGCTTTCTCGATGCGGTGCTCGCGCGCGCCACCGAGATCGCCGAGCTGAGTTCGCCGCGCGCGGTGCGCATCATCAAGCGGCAGCTGGTCGAGGCCCGCTACCAGACCCTCGGGCAGGCCACGCGCGTGGCCGACCGCGAGATCGCGGCCTGCCGCGACACCGAGGATTTCCGCGAGGGCGTGCGGCACTTCGTCGAGAAGCGCGCGCCCCATTTCACGGGACGCTGAAGCATGACGGACGACACGAACGCCAACACCGCGCTGCCGCTGGCCGGCATCAAGGTCATCGAGCTCGGACAGAACATCGCCGGGCCCTACGCGGGCGAGATCCTGTCCTCGCTCGGCGCCGAGGTGGTGAAGATCGAGCGGCCCGGCACGGGCGACGACGCGCGCGGCTGGGGCCCGCCGTTCTGGCGCGGCACCGCGACCACCTTCCAGGCCATGAACCACGGCAAGAAGAGCATCGCGCTCGACCTCAAGGACCCGGCGCAGGCGCAATGGCTGCGCGAGCGCGCGGCCGAGGCCGACGTGTTCGTGCAGAACATGCGGCCCGGCTCGCTCGAGGAACTGGGGCTCGGCGCCGAAGCGCTGCGCGCGCTCAACCCGCGGCTGGTGTACTGCTCGCTCTGGGCCTTCGGCCACAAGGGACCGATGCGCCTCGCGCCGGGCTACGAGCCGATGGTGCAGGCCTTCGCGGGCATCTTCAGCATCAACGGCGCAGAGAGCGGGCCGCCGGCGCGCGTGGGCATGCAGGTGCTCGACCTCGGCACCGGCGTCTGGGCCGCGCTGGGCTGCATCGCGGCATTGCTGCGCCGCGCTTCGACCGGGCAGGGCTGCATGGTCGACACCTCGCTGTTCGAGACCGCGCTGGGCTGGCTGCAGGTGATGATGGCCGGCTTCCATGCCACCGGGAAGCAGCCCGAGCGGCACCGCAGCGGCAATCCCAACGTGGTGGTGTTCCAGGCGCTGCCGACCGGGGACGGCGAGATCGTGGTGGCCGCGGCCAACGACCGGCTGTTCGCCAAGCTCGCGCGCGCGGCCGGCCACGAGGAATGGACGCGCGATGAGCGCTTCGCGAGCAATGCGCTGCGCGTGCAGCACAAGGCGCTGCTGATCCCCGCGCTCGAGGCGGTGTTCCGCACGCGCTCGACGCAGCAGTGGCTCGAGGCGCTCGAGGCCCTGGGCATTCCCTGCGCGCCGATCCAGGACTTCGCGCAGGTGCTCGCGCAGCCGCAGACCGAGGCCATCGGCATCCTGCAGACCATTCCCGGCGAGGAGCTGCGCATCGTCGGGCTGCCGCTGTCCTTCGATGGCGAGCGGCCGCGGGTGCGGCACCGCGCGCCCGGCGTGGGCGAGCACAACGAGGCGCTCGGCGCGAAGGCCCCGGGCTGAGCGCGCACTTCCAACGACACGAACAACAGGAGACGACATGCAGAGAAGACAGTGCCTCGCCGCGCTCGCGGCCTTGCCGTTCGCGGCCGCGATGGCGGCGGACAACAACAAGCCGATCCAGATCGTCGTGCCCTTCGGCCCCGGCGGCTCGGGCGACATCTCGGCGCGCATGCTGGCCGAGTTCCTCACGCGCAAGACCGGCCGCGCGGTGGTGGTCGACAACCGACCCGGCGGCAACGGCATCATCGGCGTGGAGGCGGTGCGCAACGCGCCGGCCGACGGCTCGGTGCTGCTGCTGGCCACCACCTCCACGCACCTGGCCAACCCCAGCCTGTTCCGCAAGCTGCCCTACGACCCCGGGCGCGACTTCCGGCTGGTCGGCTCCTTCGGGCCCGGCTCCACCTACATGCTGGTGCGGCCCGACGCGTCCTACAGGACGCTGCAGGACTTCGTCGCCGCCGCGAAGAAGGCGCCGGGCACGATCAACTACGGCCACTTCAATGCCACCTCCAAGGTCACGGCCGCGCTGTTCGCGCACGAGGCCGGCATCGAGCTCGCGGCGATTCCGTACAAGCAGGTGAGCCAGGCGATGTCGGAGCTGATCGCGGGCCAGATCCAGGTGGTGTTCACCGACACCGTGGCCGGCGATGCCTTCGTGGCCTCGGGCCAGTTGCGCGCGCTCGCGGTGCACAGCGACGCGCGGCTCAAGCGCTATCCCGAGCTGCCGCTGATCGCCGAGAGCTATCCGGGCTTCAGCATCCGCGGCGGCTTCCTCGGCATCGCGGTGCCGGCCGCCACGCCGGCGGCGCTGCAGCAGCAGCTCAACCAGTGGATCAACGAGGCCGTGACCACCGACCCGATCCGCGCGCGGCTCGAGGGCTTCGCCTTCGCGCCCGCGAAGGTCAGCCTGGCCGAGCTCGCGAGCTTCGAGCGCCAGGAGCGCGAGAAGTGGAAGGGCTACGTCGACATCGCGAAGCTGGAGGTGCAATGAGCGCGGTCGCTTCGGTGGAATCGGGCCATGGGCACGTGGCGCTGCTCGAGCTGCGGCGCGCGCCGTTCAACTACCTCGACGTGGCGCTGCTGCGCGAACTGGCCGACCGGCTCGCGCAGCTCGATGCCGATCCCGAGTGCCGCGTCGTCGTGCTGGCCGCCGAAGGCAGGGCCTTCAGCGCGGGCGCCGACTTCAGCGGCAAGGACGATGCGCGCGATCCCGCGCCGCTCTACGAGCAGGCCATGCGCCTGTTCGGCAACGCCAAGCCGCTGGTGGCCGCGGTGCATGGCCCGGCCATCGGCGCCGGGCTCGGCCTCGCGCTGGCGGCCGACTTCCGCGTGGGCTGCGCCGAGGCACGCTTCAGCGCCAACTTCAACCGCCTCGGTTTCCATCCGGGCTTCGGCCTGAGCCTGACCTTGCCGCGCCTGGTCGGCGCGCAGCAGGCCGCGCTGCTGTTCTACACCGGGCGCCGCATCGGCGGCGAGGAGGCGCTGCGCATCGGGCTGATCGACCAGCTGGTGCCGGCCGATGAAGTGCGCACCAGCGCGCTGGCGCTCGCGGCCGAGATCGCGCTGTCGGCCCCGCTCGCGGTGGAATCGACGCGCGCGACCTTGCGGCGCGGCCTGGCCGAGGCGGTGGCCGCGGCGAACCGGCACGAGCGCGAGCTGCAGTGCGTGCAGTTCGCGAGCGAGGACTTCAAGGAGGGCGTGCAGGCCATGGCCGAACGCCGCGCGCCGCGCTTCCTGCGCCGCTGAGCGGCAGGGGCAAAAAGGTATCGGGCGGGGCGCAAGCCTTCATCAGCGCGCGTTAAGGGTTTACCCTAAAATCGGGCTTTGCCCGCGCTCGCCGGGCATCCCCCCAGGAGCTCCGGCCTTGAACGCCCCACCATCCGCCCTCGAAGGCGCGGACACCCCCGCCATCCCGCCCGTCTCGTCGGCCCGGTTCCTGCGCGCCGTGCTCGCGCTCGGTGTCGGCGGCTTCGCCATCGGCACCGGCGAGTTCGTGATCATGGGCCTCTTGCCCGAGGTCGCGAACGACATCGCCGTCAGCATCCCGCAGGCAGGCCACGTGATCAGCGCCTATGCGCTGGGCGTGGTCATCGGCGCGCCCGTGCTCGCGGTGCTCGCGGCCGGCTGGCGCCGCCGCGCCTTGCTGATCGCGCTGATGGCCGTGTTCGCGGCCGGCAACTTCGCGAGCGCGATGGCGCCCGGCTACACCTCGCTGAACCTGCTGCGCTTCGCGACCGGGCTGCCGCACGGCACCTACTTCGGCGTGGCCGCGCTGGTGGCCGCCACGCTCGCGCCGCCCGGGCGCCGCGCGCGCGCCGTGGGGCTGGTGATGCTGGGACTCACGGGCGCCACGCTGGTCGGCGTGCCGATCGCGGCCTGGCTCGGCCAGCTGTTCGGCTGGCGCGCGGCCTTCGTGTTCGTGGGCGTGATCGCGCTCATCGCCGTGGTGCTGCTGCGCCGCGACATCCCCGACCTCGCCGCGCCCGCGGGCGCCAGCCCCTGGCGCGAACTCGGCGCGCTCAAGCGCAAGCAGGTCTGGTTCACGCTGGGCATCGGCGCCATCGGCTTCGGCGGCATGTTCTCGGTGTTCAGCTACATCAAGCCCACGCTGATCGAGGTGGCCGGCATGCCGCTGGGCGGCGTGCCCTTCGTGCTCGCGCTGTTCGGGCTCGGCATGGTGGTCGGCAACCTGGTTGGCGCGCGGCTGGCCGACAAGTCGCTGATGCGCACCATCGGCGGTCTGATGGCTTATGCGGCGCTGGTGCTGGCGCTGTTCGTCTTCTCGGCCCACAACATCTACACCGCGGGCTTCAACGTGTTCCTGATCGGCACCACCGTGGCCATCGGCCCGGCGCTGCAGATCCGGCTGATGGACGTGGCCGGCGATGCGCAGACCCTGGCGGCCGCGCTCAACCACTCGGCCTTCAACATGGCCAATGCGCTCGGCGCCTGGCTCGGCGGCGTGGCGATCGCCGCGGGCCTGGGCTGGACCTCGACCGGCTGGGTCGGCGCGCTGCTCGCGCTCGCGGGCATGGGCGTCTTCTGCTGGGCCGTGGCGAGCGCGCGCGCCGATGCGCGGCGGCCGCGCGTGGCGGCCTGCGAAGGCTGAAGTCCTAGCGCGGCTGCAGCTGCTCGCGCAGGATGCGCCGGATCTCGAGGATCGCGAGCGGGTTCTCCTGCACGCTGTGCGCCGACGGGATCACCAGCTCCGAGGCCGCGCCGTCGAGGTGCGCGCTGGCATAGGGCACGATGCCGTCGCTCGACAGGGCCTGCGCCAGGCCCGGCGTGTCGTTGCCGATGATCGAGTGGAAGCGCACGCGCGGATTCATCGGCAGGCCCGAGGAGAGCCGCACGAAGGGATCGCGGTCGCTGAGGTTGTCGATGCTGTTGGGAATGCGCAGCGGCCCCGCGTCCTGCCGGCCCGGCGCGATGCGGATCAGCTCGCGCGAGATGTCGCTCAACTGCCCCAGCATCGCCACCGGCAGCGTGATCAGGTTGGCGACCCAGCGCGAGATGCGGTTGTTGGCGAAGTCGGTGCCGCGGTGCGGCGAGGCGATGAAGATCGCGTCGCTGACCTGCGGCAGCGGCTCGAAGCGCAGGTAGGGCGCGAGCTTCTCCTCGATGCGCCGCTGCTGCGCGCCCGGCATCGGGTAGCTGGCCAGCAGCGCGTCCCAGAGCTTGTCCTGCGACGACGACACCATCAGCCGCGACAGCACGCCGCCCATGCTGTGGCCGATCAGCGTGATGTTCTGCGAGGCCGGGGCCTGGCCCGTGGG
Source organism: Variovorax sp. FG153 (assembly GCF_057809595.1). Lineage (NCBI taxonomy): Bacteria > Pseudomonadati > Pseudomonadota > Betaproteobacteria > Burkholderiales > Comamonadaceae > Variovorax > Variovorax sp. FG153. The sequence continues at coordinate 119,997 of NZ_JBMDKG010000013.1, read as the reverse complement.
ATCGAAGTGCTGCAGCGTCTGCGTCACGGCCTCGCGGATCGCGAAGTTGTTGAGCGGCAGCGGCGCATTGGTCGGGTAGTAGACCTGCCAGATCTGGTAGCGGCGGCGCAGCGTCTCGTCGCCGAGCACCTCGTTGGCCACGTTGATCCAGGCCTCGGGGCTGCTCGCGAGGCCGTGCAGCATGATGACCGTGCGGCGCTCCGGGTCGTAGGGCTGCATCAGGTAGATGCGCGGCTGCGTGAGTCCGTCGCGGCCGCCGAACAGGCTGCGCAGCGCCTGCAGCGCGAAGTCGGAGCGGGCCAGCCACAGGCCGTAGCCCGAGGTGAAGTTGGCGGCCAGCGGCACCTCCTGCCCGGCCAGCTGCACGTTGGCGGTGCGGTAAGGGTCGTAGGCCGCGATGCGGAGCCTGCGTGTGGCCAGCACCTCGGCGAGGTTGCCGCCCTCGAACAGCAGCAGCGCGGTGACGGCGGGGAAGGGCATCTCGCGGTAGGGCGGGCTCGGCTCGGCGGTATCGCGCGCGGGCGCCTTCTCGTCGGTGCGCTGGCTGTCGGCCGCCACCAGCTCGGCGCCGAAGCCGTCGCGCCGGTAGGTGTTGCGCAGGCCCGAGAAGGTCAGCGAGGCGGCGGGGATCAGCTCGTCGGGCAGCGGCGCGTCGGCGGGCAGGCGCAGGCCCGACACGTCGGCCTCGATGCGCCAGTCGCCCACGCGCGGCACCTGCGGTTGGGCCGCGCCGTTGCGCCGCGCGCCGCGGTACAGGCCCGTGATGGCCTGCTGCACCGCGTAGTTGTAGTAGTCGCGCACCTGCGTCTGCCGGTCCTCGAAGGCACGGTCGCGCGGCTTGCGCGCGGTGAAGAACAGGTAGGCATAGGCATGGCGCGCGCTCTCGAGCCAGGCCTCGATGGCGGCGGTGTCGGCGCTCGAGCCCGGCGGCGTCGCGCTGCCGCTCTTGTCGGCCGCGATCGCCACCTGCAGCCACACCTCCGACAGCGCCGACAGCCGCTGCTCGTCGCTCAGGCCCGGCGAGTCGGCCAGCGCATTGCGGCAGGCCGGGCCGTCCTTGCCGCACAGCTCGGCATCGGAGCCGATCACGCGCAGCACCTCCTCGGCCGAGGTGCTGAGCCGGCCCGTGGTGAGCACGTCGCCGCGGCGCTGCGCGAGGTATTCGGCGGGCGAGATCGAGCCCACCTTCACGCCCGCGCAGCCCGCGAGCAGCGCGGCGGCACACAGCAGGGCCGCCAGGCAGGGAAGACGCGCGCGCATCGTCACGGGGCCTCGGCGCCCGGCAGCCCCTGCCGGATCGCGCGCGAGAAATCGACGCCCGGAGTGGCATCGCTCGCGATCGCGCGCTGCGTGATGCGTCCGTCCGCGCGCAGCGCATCGAGGCGGTAGCCCGGCGTCAGCCCGCCCACGTCGTACAGGTAGTCGGGCAGGTAGCCCGAGGCCAGCAGCCGCCAGTCCATCGGCAGGCCCGGCACGATGCGCCTGGCGAGGTCGTAGACGATGGTGGTGCAGTTGGCCGTGAGCGTGTTGTAGAAGCTCGGCGCGCGCAGCAGCGCGGCGCTCTGGTCGAGATAGGCCAGAAACAGCGAGCGCATCTCGGCCTGTGGCAGCCGCACGCGGTACATGTGGACGTCCTCGCCGCGCACGTTGGTGCGCACGCGCAGCACGTCGCGCTCCTCGGCCGCGACCAGGCTCAGCTCGAAGCGCCGGAAGAAGCCCCCGATCGACGAGAAGCTCTCGCCGCGCTCCTTGCGGATCTCGATCGAGAAGGTGAGGAAGCGGCCGTCGTCGAAGCCGAAGGACACCAGCGTGTGCGCGATCGCCGGGCCCATCCAGTACGAGACCGAGACGTCGACCGAGCGCAGGCGCTCAAGGTCGTAGCGGCGCGTTTCCCAGCGCGGCGTGTAGTCGGTGTCGCTGCGCCAGTCAAAGTTGCGCACGTTCTCGAGCGTGACCACGTTGCCGTCGACGCGCGCCACCAGCTGGCGCGCGACGTCGTCGGCCCAGTCGCGCTGCTGCAGCGGCACGATGGTGTTCCACCAGCCCAGCAGCAGCGCGAAGCCGGCCGCGTAGGACAGCAGGGCGCGCGCGGCCCGGCCGCGCCACAGCAGTACCAGGGCCGCGAGGCCGAAGCCGCTCCAGAGCACGGCGGCGGCGACCTTGCCCGTCTCGCCCACGGGCAACTGGTACCAGAGCGCGAGGCAGGCCCAGCCCGTCGACAGCAGCAGCACCAGCGAGGCCGCGACGCGGCCGACGATGCGCAGCAAGGTCCGGAACCCGGCGGTGGAATGCGTGATGGCTGGGGAGGGGGAGGGGCTCATTCGGGAAACGCGTGGATCGCCGCCGAGCTTAAACGCAGTCCCGCGCGCCGACCACGACCGCGCGCGGTGTGCCGAAACGAAGACCGGATCGGCGGCCCGATCCCGTCTTCAGCCGCTAAGGGCGCACCGCCGTCCTCGCATGCAGCAGCGCCGCGAAGTGGCGCAGCTCGGCCGCGTTGAGGTCCGACACGGCCCAGGCCTGCATGCCGCCCTGGGTCCAGTGCGCGAGCTGGTAGCCCTGCCGCGTCGAGAAGGCCGGGGCCTGTGGCTTCTCATCGACCGCGGGCCAGACGAAGACATTGATGACATGCGGGCCCGAGCGATAGACCAGCGCCGCCACCGTGCGCCCGTCGAGGTAGTCGAGCCGCCCGCCCGTCAGCGCGAAGCCCTCGGCGGCGAGGTCCACCACCGGCGGCGAGAAGTCGAGCTTGCCGGCGAACCAGGGCTTGACCGTGTGCTGGTCGGTGGAGGCCACGTCGGCCAGGTGCGAGGCCATCAGCGAGCGCACGTGGTTGGCCGTGACCTGCGCGCCCAGCAGCTCCAGGGGCGCCGGCGATGCCAGCAGCACCAGCGCCAGGCCCCAGGCCGCGGCCGCGCCGGTTCCGAACCCGAGCAGGCCCTGCCACCAGCCGTGACGGCGCGGCGCCGGCGTTGCGGGTGCGCCGGCCTCGGCGCGCACCGACAGCGCGATGCGCTCGGCCAGGCCGGCGGGCGGCGCATGGCGCGTGGCGTGCTGTCGCATCAGCGCTCCCAGCTCGTCGTCAGGAATTGGCATGCCGTGTCCTTTCCCGCGCCGGGCCCGGGCGCTCGTCGCGCAGGCTCTCGCGCAGCAGGGCCCGCGCGCGCGACAGCCGCGACATCACGGTGCCCAGCGGCACGCCGGCGATGCGTGCGATGTCTTCATAGCGCAGCTCCTCCAGTTCGCGCAGCACGATCGCTTCGCGGTAGACCGCGGGCAGGGCGTCGATCGCTGCATTGACGCGCTCGCCCTGCACGCGCCGCTCCCACAGCCGCGCGGGATCGCCGGCCTCCGGCGCCGTCGCGTCGGCCGACTCGCTGTCGCGCAGCTCGTCGAACTCCACCTGGTCGGCCAGCTGCCGGTTCTGCCGCATCCAGTCGTAGCACGCGTTGCGCACGATGCCCAGCAGCCAGGGCCGCGCGTTCTCGCCGCGCAGCCCGTCGAAGAAACGGAAAGCCCGCAGGTAGGCCTCCTGCACCGCGTCCTCGGCCAGGCGGTCGTCGCGCAGCAGCCAGCGCGCGAGATTCCAGGCCGCATCGAGATGCGGCAGGGCGGCGGCTTCGAACTGGCGGGTGCGGTCGGTCAAGGGACGTGCTTTGGGGGCATGACGCGGCGGGCGCGCGTTTTATTCCAGCCCTGCGCGAAAAAATTTCGGGGAATAGACGAAGGGCACCGCGCGTCATGCCCTGTGCCGATTCTCTTCCTCTCTTCCTTCAGGAGTCTTTCCCCATGACCGCCTTTCCAGGATTCGCACGCCTGCTCGCCGTTCTCGCGGCCTCCGGCGCCCTGGCCTTCCCGGCGCTGGCCGCCGGCCCCAAGGCCTACGTCGGCAACTTCAAGGACAGCACGCTCAGCGTGATCGACACCGGCAGCGAGCGCGTGCTCGCCACCGTGCCGGTGGCCGCGGGGCCCGACGGCATCGTGATCTCCCCGAACGGCCAACGCGTGTTCGTCAGCGGCTCCAGCGCCTCGGCGGTGAGCGAGATCGACGCCGCGACCGACCGCGTGACGCACACCATCGAGGTCGGCCAGGGACCGCAGGGCCTGGCCACCACGGCCGATGGCCGCTGGGTGCTGGTGGCCGTCAACGGCGACGACCGCGTGGCCTTCATCGACACCGCGACCCATGCCGTGGCCGCGAGCGTGGCCGTGCCCAAGCCGCACACCATCGCCGTGCGCCCCGATGGCCGTCAGGCCTACGTGGCCTCGCAGGCGCCGGGCCATTTCGCGCTCGTGGTGCTCGACCTGGCGACGCGCAAGGCGGTCTCGGAGATCGCGCTCGACAAGCCGCCGCGCGACCTCGAGTTCGGCCCCGACGGCAAGGCGCTCTACCTGACGCTCGCGGGCGTGCCCGCGGTGCAGGTGCTGGATGCGGCCACCAATCAGTGGCTGGCACCGATCCCCACCGGCGTGTCGCCCCACATCGCGCAGCACTTCGCGGGCATGGCGAGCGGCGTGGTCGTGGTGCAGGGGCCGGGCGAGGTGATGCTGTTCGATCCCGCGACGCGCACGCCGGGCCGCAGCATCGCCGTGGGCAAGCAGCCGCACTGGCTCGACATCTCGGCCGACGGCGGGAAGCTGTGGGTCAGCAACGAGGGCTCGAACGACGTCAGCGTGATCGACCTGGCCGGGGGGCCGTCGCACACGGTGGCGGTCGGCAATGCGCCGCGCAAGGTGGCGCTGCAGCGCGGCGCGCCGGCCGGGCACGCGGGCGGCTCGGCGCACGTGGCGATCCGCAACTTCGCCTTCGAGCCGGCGCAGATCACCGTGAAGGTGGGCCAGCCCGTGCGCTGGAAGAACGACGACGGCGCGCCCCATGGCGTGGTGTTCAGGAAGGGCGGCCCCGCGGGCATGGACCTGATGCTGCCGGGCCAGGACTTCACGCAGAGCTTCGACAAGCCCGGTGTCTACGACTATGCCTGCTCGGTGCATCCCTACATGACGGCACGCGTCACGGTGATTGCACCCTGACGTGCAGGCCTCGGGCGGCCTGCCTATGATGGTCGTGCAGCCACGCGCGCCTGCGCGGACCGGCCGTTTCACAGGAACCATCCACCATGAGCATTCCCACCACCCGCCTGGGCCGCACCGGCCTGACCGTCTCGCGGCTCGCGCTCGGCACCATGACCTTCGGCCTGCAGACCGACGAGGCCGTGTCGCACCGCATCCTCGACAAGGCCGCCGAGGGCGGCATCAACTTCCTCGACACCGCCGACGTCTACCCACTGGGCGGCACGGTCGAGACCACGGGCCGCACCGAGGAGATCATCGGCAACTGGCTCGAGAAGCAGGGCCCCGCGGGCCGCCGGCGCTTCGTGGTCGCGACCAAGGCGGTCAACAAAGTCGGTCCCAATCCCTGGGACCAGGGCGCTTCGCGCAAGCACCTGCTCGATGCCATCGACCTCTCGCTCAAGCGGCTGAAGACCGATCACGTCGATCTCTATCAGCTGCACATGGACGACCGCGAGACGCCGCTCGAGGAGAGCATCGAGGCGCTCGACACCATCGTGAAGTCGGGCCGCGCGCGCTATGTGGGCGTGTCGAACTTCCTGGCCTACCGGCTCGCGCGCGCGCTCGGCAAGGCCGACCTGCTGCGGCTCACGCGCTTCGTCTCGGTGCAGCCGCGCTACAGCCTGCTGTTCCGCGAGATCGAGCGCGAGCTGCTGCCGCTCGCGAGCGAGGAAGGCCTGGGCGTGATCCCCTACAACCCGCTGGCCGGCGGCCTGCTCACCGGCAAGTACAAGCCCGGCGCCAGCCCCGAGGCGAACACGCGCTTCACGCTCGGCACGGCCGGCAACATGTACCAGGACCGCTACTGGAACGAGCGCAGCTTCAACACCGTGACGCAGCTGCATGCGCTGGCCGACGAGGCGGGCGTGCCGCTCGCGACGCTGGCCGTGGCCTGGGTGATGGCGAACCCGCTGATCACCGCGCCGCTGCTCGGCGCGAGCCGGCCCGAGCAGCTCGACGCGACGCTCGCGGCGGCCGAGTACCAGCTCGACCCGGCGCTCAAGCAGAAGCTCGACGAGCTGACGGCCGAGTACCGCAAGGGCGACGCGCCGCGCTGAACGCGGCCGGCGCCGCCTTGCGCCTCAGCGCCAGCCGCGGTGCCAGCCCGCATGCGGGTTGTACCAGCCCCAGCCGTAGTGCGGGTGGTAGCGCCAGCCCCAGCCGGGGCCGGGCGAGACGTAGGTCGGGCCGACGATGGCCACGCCCACCGGCGGTTCGATCGGCGCGGCATACACGGCCGCGCCGTGCACCGGCCCCACCGGTGCCACCACGCAGGCACTGAGACTGGCCGCCGCGGCAAGGGCTGCGGCTATCGCTGCGAATTTCATGGGTCGCTCCTGTCAATGCGTTGTTGAAGACTTCGGCTTCTTCAATGCCGCGGGCGGTCCCGAAGCCGACGCGGCGGCGGTAAAGATTTCTTAGCGCGCGCCAACTGACAGCTTTGTCAGGAAGTCGACAGCGAGCGGTTGGAAGGCGGGTCCTAGAGTGGCCGCACCATGGCTCGCTTCGCCGCTCCCCCCTTCTCCGACCTTCCGCGCCGCGCCCTGCGCGCGCCCGCCGCGGCCGCGCTGGCCGCGCTGCTGCTCGCGGGCTGCGCGGTCGGCCCCGACTACGTGCGGCCGGCGATGGAACTGCCCGCGGCCTACAAGGAAGACGGCCCGTGGAAGACCGCCACGCCGCGGGCCATCGATCCCTCGCACCCCTGGTGGGAAGCCTTCGGCGACACCACGCTCAACGCGCTGGTGGTGCAGGCCAATGCCGCCAACCAGAACATCCGCCAGGCCGAGGCCCAGTACCGCGAGGCGCGCGCGCTGGCCTCGGCCGCGCGCGCCGGCTTCTATCCCACCCTCGGCCTGAACGCCGGCGCCAACCGCGCGCAGACCAACAGCACCGGCAGCATCGAGCGCCGCACCACCGACACCCTGGGCCTCGCCGCGAGCTGGGAGCCCGACGTCTGGGGCGCGGTGCGCCGCTCGGTCGAGGCCGGCGATGCCGGCACGCAGGCCAGCGCCGACGACCTCGCGGGCGCGCGCCTGAGCATCCAGACCACGCTGGCGCAGGACTACCTGCAGCTGCGCGCCATCGACCTGCAGCGCGCGCTCTATGCCACCACCACCGCCGCCTATGCGCGCGCGCTCGAGCTCACGCAGCACCAGTACGCGGCCGGCACCGTGCTGCGCTCCGACGTGGCACTGGCCGAGAGCCAGCTGCGCACCGCGCAGGCGCAGGGCGTGGACCTCGAGGCGCAGCGCGCCCAGCTCGAGCATGCGATCGCGGTGCTGACCGGCCAGGCGCCGGCACGCTTCTCGCTGGCCGCGCTGCCGGCCAGCGAGAACCCCGCGCTCGCCAATGCCGGCACGCTCGGCGTCCGGCTGCCGCTCGCGCCCGCGGGCCTGCCCTCGGAACTGCTCGAGCGCCGCCCCGACATCGCAGCGGCCGAGCGCCGCGTGCAGGCCGCCAATGCGCAGATCGGCGTGGCCAAGGCCGCCTACTTCCCGCAGATCGTGCTGAGCGCGAGCGGCGGCTTCAGCGCCGGCAAACTGGCTTCGCTGTTCGACACGCCGAGCCGCGTCTGGTCGCTGGGCGCGGTGCTCGCGCAGACCGTGTTCGACGGCGGCCTGCGCAAGGCCCACAGCGAGCAGGCCGTGGCCGCCTACGACGCCTCGGTCGCGCTCTACAAGCAGACCGTGCTCGGCGGCTTCCAGCAGGTCGAGGACAACCTCGCCACCCTGCGCGTGCTCGACCACGAATCGCAGTTGCAGGCGCAGGCCGTGCAGGCCGCGCAGACGGCCGAGCGCCTCGCGCTGGCCCAGTACCGCGCCGGCACCGCCACCTACCTGAGCGTGGTGACCGCGCAGCAGCTCTCGCTGACCAACCAGCGCACGGCAGCGCAACTGCTGGCGCGCCAGCTCGCCGCCAGCGTGGCGCTGATCGCGGCCACCGGGGGCGGCTGGCATGCCGATGCCGCCACCACCGCCGCCGCCGCAACGACTTCCGGAACCTGATGCCATGACGAATCCCGCCCCTTCCCACACCGGCCCCGCCAGCGACGACGCCGTTCCCCGCGCGCGACGCAGCGCCGCCTGGTTCGCCGTCGCCGCCCTCGTCGCCGTGCTCGGCGGCGGCGCCTGGACCCTGGGCCGCAAGGCCTCGGCTGCCACGCCCGAGGCCAAGGTGCCGCCGGTGCTGGTGACCACCGCGCCGGTGCGGGCGCAGGACGTGCAGGTCTACCGCAGCGGCATCGGCACCGTGGCCTCGATGGCCACCGTCACCGTCAAGGCGCGCATCGACGGCCAGCTCGACAAGGTCGGCTTCGTCGAGGGCCAGGACGTGAAGGCCGGCCAGATGCTCGCGCAGCTCGATCCGCGCACCCTGCAGGCCCAGCTCGCGCAGGCCCGCGCCACCCAGGCGCGCGACCAGGCGCAGCTCGGGAATGCGCGCGCCGACCTCGCGCGCTACACCACGCTGATCGCGCAGGACGCGGCCACGAAGCAGCAGCTCGACACCCAGAAGGCGCTGGTCGGCCAGCTCGAGGCCACGGTGCAGACCGATGCCGCGCAGGTGCAGTACGCCCAGGTGCAGCTGAGCTTCACGCGCATCGACGCGCCGATCGACGGCCGCGTGGGCGCGCGGCTGGTCGACCCCGGCAACATCGTCCATGCGGCCGACACCGGCGGGCTGGTGGTCATCAACCAGATCGACCCGATCGCGGTGCAGTTCACGCTGCCCGAGGACGCGGTGCAGGACATCAACCGGCTGCAACAGAAGGGCGCCGCGCCGCTCGCGGTGGTGGCCTACGACCGCGCCGGCACGCAGCAGCTGGGCACGGGCAAGCTGATCCTGCTCAACAACCAGATCGACACCACCAACGGCACGGTGCAGCTCAAGGGCAGCTTCGCCAATCCGCAGCACACCATGTGGCCCGGCCAGTACGTCAACGTGCGGCTGCAGCTCGACCGCCGCGCCGGCGCGCTGACCGTGCCGGCCGCCGCGGTGCAGCGAAGCCAGGACGGCACCTACGTCTGGGCCGTCGATGCCGAGAACAAGGCCAGCTCGGTGCCGGTGCACGTGGTGCAGATCGCCGACGGCACGGCCGTGCTCGACCAGGGCGTGGCCGCCGGTCAGCGCGTGGTGGTCGACGGCCAGTACAAGCTGCGGCCTGGCGCCACGGTGGCCGAGAACAGGACCGCGGCCAAGGCCGCGCCGCCGGCCGCCGCGGCCGGCGACAACAACGCGAGCGGGGTGCGCAATTGAGCATTTCCGCCGCCTTCATCAAGCGCCCGATCGGCACCACGCTGCTCGCGCTGGCCATCCTGCTGGTCGGCGCCGCGGTGTTTCCGCTGCTGCCGGTGGCGCCGCTGCCGCAGGTCGACTTCCCGACCATCCAGGTCTCGGCCAACCTGCCGGGCGCCAGTCCCGAGACCATGGCCTCGAACGTGGCGCAGCCGCTGGAGCGCCAGTTCTCGCTGATCGCGGGGCTGACGCAGATGACCTCGACCAGCGGCCTGGGCAGCACCCAGATCACGCTGCAGTTCGACCTCGACCGCAGCATCGACGCCGCCGCGCTCGACGTGCAGGCGGCCATCAACGCCTCCACCGGCCAGCTGCCGGCCAACCTGCCGAGCCCACCGACCTTCCGCAAGGTGAATCCGGCCGACTCGCCGATCCTGATCCTGTCGGTGCAGTCCAAGACGCTGCCGCTGACCGAGGTCAACGACTACGCCGACAACATCCTCGCGCAGCAGATCTCGCAGATCTCGGGCGTGGGCCTGGTCAACATCGGCGGCGCGCAGAAGCCCGCGGTGCGCATCCAGGTCGATCCGGCCAAGCTCGCGGCGCTGGGCCTGAGCCTGGAGGACGTGCGCACCGTGCTGTCCTCGGCCACCGTCAACGCGCCCAAGGGCACGATCGACGGGCCGAACCAGAGCTTCACCGTCTACACCAACGACCAGCTGCTCAAGGCCCAGCCCTGGAACGACGTGGTGCTGGCCTACCGCAACGGCGCGCCGATCCGGGTGCGCGACCTCGGCGTGGCGGTCGACGGCCCCGAGAACGCGAAGATCGCGGGCTGGGCCTATGCCGGCGCCGCCGCGCCCGCGGGCAGCACGGTGCAGAACGGCCGCTCGATCGTGCTGGCCATCACCAAGCAGCCCGGCGCCAACGTGATCGAGACGGTGGACCGCATCAATGCCGCGCTGCCGCGGCTCAAGGCCTCGATCCCGCCGACGGTGGACGTCAACGCCATCATCGACCGCACCCAGACCATCCGCGCCTCGGTCAAGGACGTGGAGTTCACGCTGCTCCTGACCATCGTGCTGGTGGTGGCCGTGATCTTCGTGTTCCTGCGCAACGTGGCGGCCACGCTGATCCCGAGCGTGACGGTGCCGCTCGCGATCCTCGGCACCGTGGCCATGATGTACCTGCTGGGCTACAGCCTCGACAACCTCTCGCTGATGGCGCTGACCATCGCGGTCGGCTTCGTGGTCGACGACGCCATCGTGATGCTCGAGAACATCTACCGCTACGTCGAGGAGGGCATGGCGCCGCTGGAGGCCGCCTACAAGGGCGCGGGCGAGATCGGCTTCACCATCGTCTCGATCTCGGTCTCGCTGATCGCGGTGTTCATCCCGCTGCTGCTGATGGGCGGCATCGTCGGGCGGCTGTTCCGCGAGTTCGCCGTCACCGTCACCCTGACCATCGTGGTGAGCGTGGTGATCTCGCTCACGCTCACGCCGATGCTGTGCTCGCGCTTCCTCAAGAACGAGCATGCGCGGCGCCACGGGCGGCTGTACCTGCTGTGCGAACGCGGCTTCGACGCCATGCTCGACGGCTACAAGCGCGGGCTGCACGTGGTGCTCGACCACCAGTTCATCACCTTGATGGTGTTCATCGCCACCGTGGTGGCCACGGGCGCGCTGTTCGTGGTGATCCCGAAGGGCTTCTTCCCGCAGCAGGACACGGGCTTCATCTCGGGCTTCGCCGAGTCGGCGCAGGATGCCTCCTTCGCCTCGATGAACGCGCGCATGCTCGAGCTGGCCGACGTGGTGCGCAAGGACCCCGACGTGACCGGCTTCGGCATGAACGGCAGCTCGTCGACCTACAACACCGGCAACTTCTTCATCAGCCTCAAGCCCAAGGACGAGGGCCGCACCGCCAATGCCGACGAGATCATCGCGCGGCTGCGCCCGCAGCTCGCGAAGGTGCAGGGCGTGAACCTGTTCCTGCAGGCCGGGCAGGACATCCGCGTGGGCGGGCGCTCCTCGCGCACGCAGTACCAGTACACGCTGACCGACTCGAACCTCGACGAGCTCAACACCTGGGCGCCGCGCCTTTTGGCCAAGCTGCGCCAGGTGCCCGAGGTGACCGACCTCGCGACCGACCAGCAGAACGCCGCCGCCTCGGCCGTGCTGACCATCGACCGCGACCGCGCATCGAGCTTCGGCATCTCGCCGGCCGCGATCGACGCCACGCTGTACGACGCCATCGGCCAGCGCCAGGTGGCGCAGTACTTCACGCAGCTCAACAGCTACCACGTGGTGCTCGAGGTGACGCCCGCGCTGCAGCAGGATCCGGCGCTGTTCGACAAGCTCTACCTGAGCGCACCGGCCACCGGCCAGCAGGTGCCGCTGTCGACCTTCGTGAAGGTCGACACCAGCAAGACCGCCTACCTCTCGATCAGCCACCAGGGCCAGTTCCCGGCCGTGACGATCTCGTTCAACCTCGCGCCCGGCGCCTCGCTGGGCCAGGCGGTCGACGCGATCAAGGCCGCGCAGTCCGAGATGGGCATGCCGCAGTCGCTGACCGGCGCCTTCCAGGGCACGGCCCAGGCCTTCCAGGATTCGCTGGCCTCGCAGCCCTATCTGATCGCGGCGGCGCTGGTGGCGGTCTACATCGTGCTGGGCCTGCTCTACGAGAGCTACATCCATCCGCTGACGATCCTCTCGACCCTGCCCTCGGCCGGTGTGGGGGCGCTGCTGATCCTGATGGCGGGCGGCTACGACCTCAGCGTGATCGCGCTGATCGGCATCATCCTGCTGATCGGCATCGTCAAGAAGAACGGGATCATGATGATCGACTTCGCGCTCAAGGCCGAGCGCGAACAGGGCATGAAGCCGCACGAGGCGATCTACCAGGCCTGCCTGCTGCGCTTCCGCCCGATCATGATGACCACCATGTGCGCGCTGCTCTCGGGCCTGCCGCTGATGCTGGGCCACGGCTCGGGCTCCGAGCTGCGCCGGCCGCTGGGCTACGCCATGGTCGGCGGGCTGGTACTCTCGCAGGCGCTCACGCTGTTCACCACGCCGGTGGTCTACCTCTACCTCGACCGCGCCCATTACTGGTACCTGCGCCGCAAGGAAGCGCGCATGGCCCGCAAGGCGGCCAAGGCCGGGGAGGCTCCCGCGCAGGTGCAGGGGCATTGAGCACCGGAGACCACGCCACGCCATGAAGATCCTGATCGTCGAAGACGAGTTGAGAACCGCCGACTACCTCTCGAAGGGGCTGACGGAGCAGGGCTGCGCGGTCGACATGGCGCACAACGGCATCGACGGCCAGCACCTGGCGCTCACGCACGACTACGACGTGATCGTGCTCGACGTGATGCTGCCGGGCCAGGACGGCTTCTCGGTGCTGCGCGGGCTGCGCGCCGTGAAGCAGACGCCGGTGATCATGCTGACCGCGCGCGACCGCGTGGAGGACCGCGTCAAGGGGCTGCACGAGGGTGCCGACGACTACCTGGTCAAGCCCTTTTCGTTCCTCGAGCTGCTGGCGCGGCTGCAGGCGCTGAACCGGCGCGGCCGCAAGCAGGAGCCGATGCAGCTGCGCATCGCCGACCTGCAGATCGACCTGCTCGCGCGCAAGGCCTTCCGCGGCGCCACCCGCATCGACCTCACGGCCAAGGAGTTCGCGCTGCTCGCGGTGCTGGCGCGGCGCCAGGGCGAGATCCTCTCGAAGACCGCGATCGCCGAGCTGGTGTGGGACATGAATTTCGACAGCAACACCAACGTGGTCGAGGTCGCGATCAAGCGGCTGCGCGACAAGATCGACGTGCCTTTCTCGCCCAAGCTGCTGCACACCATCCGCGGCATGGGCTACGTGATGGAGCTGCGCGAGGACGGCGCCACGCCATGAAGCGCTCGATCGCCGCGCGGCTGGTGCTGATGTTCGCGGCGGCGGCGCTCGCCACCTTCGCGCTGATCGGCGCGGCGCTGCAGGGCGTGCTGCTGCGCGAGCTCGAGCGCCACCAGTACGAGGAGCTCGACACCACGGTCAAGAGCCTGCAGTTCTGGATCCAGGCCATCGGCACCCCCGAGCGCTGGCCGCGCGTGCAGGCGCGCATGGACGCACTGACGCCCGAGGACGGCAGCACCCGCTTCTGGGTGCTCAGCGACGACCCGCGCTTCCAGTACGGCAAGGGCATGGCCGAGATCGACGCCCTCACGCGCGAGACCGGCCGCAGCCTGCTGCTGCCCGGCGAGGAGAAGCCCTACCGCACGCTGTCGGCCCACATCCCGCCGTTCGAGCAGCGCCCGGCCGTGCGGCTGATCGTGGGCAAGAACACCGAGCCCTATGCGCGCACGCGCCGCACCTTCCTCACGGCGCTGGTGTCGCTGGGCCTGGGCGCGGTGCTGGTGGTGGCGGCCGCCGGCTACTGGATCGCGCGCGTCGGCCTGCGCCCGCTCGACCAGCTCTCGCGCGAGGCGCAGGCGCTGCGGCCCAAGATGCGTTCGCAGCGGCTGCGCTCGGGCGCGCTGCCGGTCGAGCTGTCGGGGCTGGCCGAGGCCTTCAACGGCGCGCTCGCGCGGCTCGAGGAAGCCTATGGCCAGCTCGAGGCCTTCAATGCCGACGTGGCGCACGAGCTGCGCACGCCGCTGGCCAACCTGATCGGCAGCACCCAGGTCGCGCTCTCGCGCCAGCGCAGCGCGCCGCAGTTCGAGGAGGTGCTGCAGGCCAACCTCGAGGACCTGGAGCGGCTGCGCTCGATCGTCAACGACATGCTGTTCCTCGCGCGCGCCGACCGCGGCGAGGTCGCCACCGGCCTGGTGCTGACGCCGGTGGCGCAGGAGGTGCGCAAGACCATCGAGTTCTTCGAGTTCGTGCTCGAGGAGAGCGGCGTGCAAGTCGAGATCGAGGGCGACGTGCTGGCGCAGGCCCAGCTCGAGACCGCGCTGTTCCGCCGCGCCATGTCGAACCTGCTGCAGAACGCGATCGAGCATTCGCCGCCGGGCGCGCGCATCGCGGTGCGGCTGCGCGAGACGCCCGCGGCGACCTGGATCGGCGTGTCGAATCCCGGCGCGCCCATCGCCGAGGCGCACCTGCAGCACCTGTTCGACCGCTTCTACCGCGTCGATGCCGCGCGCAACGACGGCGGCGAGCACCATGGCCACGGGCTCGGGCTGGCGATCGTGCGGGCCGTGGCCAGCATGCATGGCGGGCAGGTCGCCGCGGCCAGCGCGGACGGCGTGAATACCTTCGAATTCAGCGTCGCCCGGCCGGCGGCCTGAACCCGTCGCGCGGGGGCCGGCCATGACCCCCGGAACGCGCCGCAACCCGCATGGCCAATGGCCTCCCGGCGACAGGCCCTTGCGCCATGCCGCAGAATCCATGCCGCCCATGACCACGTCCGCACCCTCTTTCGCCATCACGGAGCCGTTGCCATGGCACAGCTGATGTCGCTCCTGGTGCAGAACGCGATCCTGGTGGTGTTCGCCGCCAGCTTCGCCGCCCGCCTGGGCCTGCCGGTGCCGGCGGCCGCGGTGCTGGTGGTCACCGGCGCGCTGCTCGCGGCCGGCGACATCTCGCTGGCCGGCGTGGTGCTCGCGGCGGTGGCGGCCAACCTGCTGGGCGACGGCGCGTGGTTCTATGCCGGGCGGCGCTTCGGCTACCGCTTCATGCGCCTCTTGTGCCGGATCTCGCTGGCGCCCGACTCCTGCGTGCGCCGCGGCGAATCGCTGATCGGCGACTGGGGCGGCCTGTCGCTGGTGGCCGCCAAGTTCGTGCCGGGCGTGTCGGTGGTGGCGCCGCCGATGGCGGGCGCGCTCGGCATGTCGGTGCCGCGCTTCATCGGCTTCGACATCGGCGCCGCGCTGATCTGGACCGGCCTGTTCCTCGGCCTGGGCTGGGGCTTTCGCAACCAGATCCAGGACGTGCTCGCGGTGATGGCGCAGGCCGGCGGCATCGCCACCATGGCCCTGGGCGCGCTGCTGGTCGTGTTCCTGGTGGTGCGCTGGTGGCGCCGTCGCGCCTTCATGCGGCTGACCGGCATGCCGCGCATCTCGGTCGACGAGCTGCACGAGATGCTCGCGGGCGACGAGCCGCCGCTGGTGATCGACGTGCGCGGCGCGGCCGGCCGGCAGGTCGATCCGCGCCGCATCCCGGGTGCGCTGTCGTACACGCTCAAGGCGCTGCAGCAGCGCGGCCTCGACCTGTCGGCCGCGGCCGGGCGCGACGTGGTGCTGTACTGCAACTGCCCCAACGAGGTGTCGGCCGCGCAGGCCGCGCGCGTGCTGCTGGCACGTGGCGCGCG
Source organism: Variovorax sp. FG153 (assembly GCF_057809595.1). NCBI lineage: Bacteria > Pseudomonadati > Pseudomonadota > Betaproteobacteria > Burkholderiales > Comamonadaceae > Variovorax > Variovorax sp. FG153. The sequence continues at coordinate 104,402 of NZ_JBMDKG010000013.1, read as the reverse complement.
GCGCGCGCTGCCGCTGACCGGCGGGCTCGATGCCTGGGTGGCCTCGGGCCGGCCGACCTCGCCGCACTGAGCCAGGCCCGGGCCCTGCGCGCCTGCCGGCGGGGCGGTGGTAGTCTTCGCGCCCGACATGAACCTGCGCACCAAGATCGTGGCCCTGGCCGTCGCACCGCTGCTGGTGGCGCTGGTGCTGGTCGCGCTCGCCGTGCGGCACCAGGAGCACGACCTCGCGCAACGCGAGCGCGCGCTGATCGAGCAGAGCTACATGACCCAGCGGCGCAACGAACTGCGCAGCTACGTCGACCTCGCGATCAGCATCGTCAAGCCGCTGTACGACGCGGGCCAGGACGACGAGGCCACGCGCGCCGAGGCTTTGCGCCGGCTGGCCGCGCTCGACTACGGCGACGACGGCTACTTCTTCGTCTACGACCTGCAGGGCCGCTCGCTGATGCATTCGCGCCAGCCCGACCTCGTGGGCCAGGACCTCTGGGGGCTCAAGGATTCGAAGGGCCGCTTCACGATCCAGGACCTGATCGCGCGCGCGAAGGAGGGCGGCGGCTACGTCGAGTACGAATGGCGCAAGCCCTCGAGCACGCAGCGCGCGCCCAAGCTCGGCTACGTGGTCGCGCTGCCGCGCTGGAACTGGATGGTGGGCACCGGCCTGTACCTCGACGACATGGAAGCCACCATGCAGTCGCTCGACCGCCAGATCAGCGCCAACGTCACGACCACCCTGCTGTGGATCGCCGGCATCGCCGCGCTGTGCCTGGGCGTGGTCAGCGCCGGCGGCCTGCTGCTCAACCTCAGCGAGCACCGCGTGGCCGAGGCCAAGCTGCGCCTGCTCGCGCGCCGCGTGGTGCAGTCGCAAGAGGAGGAGCGCGGCCATCTCGCGCGCGAGCTGCACGACGGCACCAGCCAGACCCTGGTGTCGGCCAAGCTGCTGATCGAGTCGGCCGTCGATGCGCTCGACCGCGCGCGGCATCCCGCGCCGCCCGCGCTGGGCAAGGCGCTGCAGCGGCTCAACGATTCGCTGACCGAGGTGCGCCGCATCTCGCACCGGCTGCGTCCCGCGCTGCTCGACACGCTGGGCCTGCCGGCCGCGCTCGAGCGGCTGGTCGACGAATTCGGCGAGGAGGGCCAGGGGACGACCGCCGCCTCGCTGATGGTCGAGGGCGAGCCCTTCGAACTCTCGCAGGAGGTGAAGACCGCGCTGTTCCGCACCACGCAGGAGGCGCTGACCAACGTGCGCAAGCATGCGCTCGCGCACGAGGTGCACATCGCGCTGGCCTTCGGCGAGCGCGAGGTGCGGCTCGAGGTCGGCGACGACGGCATCGGCTTCGACGTCGATGCCGTGCAGCTCGATCCGCGGCGCGGCATCGGCCTGCGCAACATGCGCGAGCGCGTGGCCTCGATCGACGGGCAGCTCGTGGTGCGCTCGGGCAGCGGGCGCACGCGCATCGTCGCGATCGTGCCCGCGGCGGCCGCGCGGGCCGTGCCACCCCTTTCCCCCTCCACCTGACGAACGCCCCGACGATGACGACCGCCAAGGCCCGCACCCCGCCGCCGATCCGCATCTTCCTGGTGGACGACCATCCGCTGGTGCGCGACGGCCTGCGCGCGCGGCTCGGCGCGCTGCCCGGGCTGGAGATCGCGGGCGAGGCCGGCAGCGCGGCCGAGGCGCTCGCGCAGATGGACAGCGTGCGGCCCGACCTGCTGCTGGTCGACATCGGCATGAAGGACATGAACGGCATCGAACTCGCCGCGCTGCTGCTCGAGCGAGAACCCGCGCCGCACGTCGTGATGCTCAGCATGTACGACAACCCCGAGTACGTGCAGCGCGCGCTGCAGGCCGGCGCGCACGGCTACGTGCTGAAGGACGCGCCCGCGTCTGAGATCGTCGCGGCCATCGAGGCCGTGTCCGCGGGCGGTACCTTCCTGAGCCCGGCCGTGTCGAGGAAGCTGTTCCGCAACCAGACCCCGCGCCCGCTGCTCACGCCGCGCGAGAGCGAGATCCTCGCGGCGCTGGGCCGCGGCGAATCGAGCAAGCAGATCGCACGCGACCTCGGCCTGAGCGTGCGCACGGTCGAGGCGCACCGCCAGAGCATCAAGCGGCGGCTCGGGATCGAGGGGCAGGCCGAGCTGATCAAGTATGCGGTGGAGCATGCGAGGGAGTTCGAGCGGCGCTGAATGCGCCGCAAAAGTTCCCGTTGGCACGCACTTGGCGCGAACTTCGGAGTTTCCGAACGAAACGGACGTAAACGAATGAGCGCCGGCGTCGCGCCGACCGCACAACCCGCGCCCGCATGAGGTAGAACCGCAGCCTCGCCGCGCGGGGATGGATCGCTCCGGACCCGTGCATCGTTCACGTTGCCTCGCTTTCGCGTGCGTGCCGGCCGGAGGCCGGCGTAGCGCCCGTTAAATTCGAGCCGGTGCGCCCCCGCCGCTTCGCCGCGCGGGGGCGTCACCGAACCGTCATCTCAATCCACAAGGAATCACTCGTTTTGAACAAGACCGACCTCATTGCCGCCATCGCCAACGACACCAGCCTGAGCAAGGCCGACGCCGCGCGCGCCCTCGACGCCGCCCTCGACAACCTCTCGCGCGCGCTCGCCGGCGGCGACACGGTGCAACTGATCGGCTTCGGCACCTTCGCGGTGACCAGCCGTCCCGAGCGCACGGGCCGCAACCCGTCGACCGGCGAACCCCTGACCATCAAGGCCAGCAAGGCCCCCAAGTTCACCGCCGGCAAGGCGCTGAAGGACGTGGTGAACGGCGCGGCACCGCAGGCCTGATCCCGTGCCCCGCGGCGCGCCTCGCGCGCGCCGCACCCCCAGCCCTCCGCGGGCCCGCGCATCCGATGCGCGTGGAGCGCGGAGGGTTTGCTTTTGGCGCGCGCGCATTCGCGCTAGAGTGCGCGCACGTCCACAAGACCCGCCCTCGACATGCCAGACGCACGCGCGCACCACCCCGGCCACCGCATCCCGAAGCAACTGCATCGCTTCCTTGCCGCCGGGGCCTGCGCGGTGGCGATCCTGGCCGCGGGCTGCGCGAGCCGGCCCACTTCGCCCTCCTCGCCCTCGACCCCGACCGTGCGCAGCTCGCCGCTGAGCGACGAGCAGTCGAACAGCATCGCGATCCACGCGCTCGGCCTGGTCGGCACGCCGTACCGCTACGGCGGCAACACGCCCGCCGGCGGATTCGACTGCAGCGGCCTGATCGGCTATGTCTATCGCGAGAGCGTGGGCCAGGCCGCGCCGCGCACCGTGGCGCGCATGGCCTCGTTCGGCCAGAGCGTGCCCACCGCGGAGATGCGCACCGGCGACCTCGTGATCTTCGGCGCGGGCACGCCCACGCATGCCGGCATCTACGTCGGCGCCAACCGCTTCGTGCACGCACCCTCGACCGGCGGCGAGGTCCGGCTCGACCGGCTCGACGGCATCTACTGGTCGCGCCAGCCGGTGCAGGTGCGCCGGCCCGGGTAGGCCTTCGGGTTTTCCATTACGCAAAGCCACGCGCCCGGCCTGCGCGGTGCGACGGATGGCAGCGCGCGCGTGTCCGGCAAGACTCCCGGGGTTCGACAAATCCGAGGAGACAAAGCATGCAGAGCATCCGCCGCCACCTGGTGTGGCTCGTCATCGCGGTGTTCGGCGCGTTCGCGCTGGGCACCGTGGCCCTGAGCCGGGGGGAAACGATCAACGCGATCTGGGTGGTCGCCGCCGCGATCTGCACCTACCTGATCGCCTACCGCTACTACAGCCTGTTCATCGCCGACAAGGTGCTGGGCCTGGACGGCAACCGCAAGACGCCGGCGCACCGCCACAACGACGGCCTGGACTACGTGCCGACCGACAAGAACGTGCTGTTCGGCCACCACTTCGCGGCCATCGCGGGCGCGGGTCCGCTGGTGGGGCCGGTGCTGGCGGCGCAGATGGGCTATCTGCCCGGATTGCTGTGGGTGCTCGCGGGCGTGGTGTTCGCGGGCGCGGTGCAGGACTTCATCGTGCTGTTCATCTCCACGCGCCGCGACGGCCGTTCGCTCGGCGACCTGGTCAAGCAGGAGATGGGCGTGGTGCCAGGCATGATCGCGCTGTTCGGCACCTTCATGATCATGATCATCATCCTCGCGGTGCTGGCGCTGATCGTGGTGAAGGCGCTGGCCGAATCGCCGTGGGGCACCTTCACGGTGGCGGCGACGATTCCCGTGGCGGTCTTCATGGGTCTCTACCTGCGCTACATCCGCCCGGGTCGCATCGGCGAGGTGTCGATCATCGGCTTCGTGCTGCTGATGCTCGCGATCTTCGGCGGCCAGTGGGTGAGCCAGGACCCGGTCTGGGGCCCGGCCTTCACCTTCGACGGCAAGGCGCTGACCTGGATGCTCGTGGGCTACGGCTTCGTCGCCGCGAGCCTGCCGGTGTGGCTGCTGCTCGCGCCGCGCGACTACCTGTCGACCTTCCTGAAGATCGGCACCATCATCGCGCTGGCGATCGGCATCGTGGTGGTGGCGCCCACGCTGCAGATGCCCGCGGTGACGCAGTTCGCGCAGGGCAACGGCCCGGTGTGGTCGGGCAACCTGTTCCCGTTCCTGTTCATCACCATCGCCTGCGGTGCGGTGTCGGGCTTCCATGCGCTGATCTCCTCGGGCACCACGCCCAAGATGCTCGACAACGAGCGCCATGCGCGCTTCATCGGCTACGGCGGCATGCTGGCCGAGTCCTTCGTCGCCGTGATGGCGCTGGTGGCGGCCTCGTGCATCGAGCCCGGCATCTACTTCGCGATGAACAGCCCCGGTGCCCTGATCGGCACCACGGTGCAGCAGGCGGCGCAGACCATTTCGGGCTGGGGCTTCGTGGTCACGCCCGAGATGCTGGTGCAGACCGCCAAGGACGTGGGCGAGACCACCATCCTGGGCCGCGCCGGCGGCGCGCCCACGCTCGCGGTCGGCATGGCGCACATCCTGCACCAGGTGATCGGCGGCCAGGCCATGATGGCCTTCTGGTACCACTTCGCGATCCTGTTCGAGGCGCTCTTCATCCTCACGGCGGTCGATGCCGGCACGCGCGCGGGCCGCTTCATGCTGCAGGACCTGCTGGGCAGCTTCGTGCCCGCGCTCAAGCGCACCGACTCGCTGCCGGCCAACCTGGTCGCGACCGCGCTGTGCGTGGCGGCCTGGGGCTACTTCCTCTACCAGGGCGTGGTCGATCCGCTGGGCGGCATCAACACGCTGTGGCCGCTGTTCGGCATCTCGAACCAGATGCTGGCCGCGGTGGCGCTGCTGCTCGGCGTGGTGGTGCTGTTCCGCATGAAGCGCGAGCGCTATGCCTGGGTGGCGGCGGCGCCGGCCGCGTGGCTTTTGGCCTGCACGCTGACCGCGGGCTGGCAGAAGATCTTCTCGAGCGATCCGAAGATCGGCTTCCTGTCGCATGCCGCGAAGTACAGCGAAGGCCTGGCCAATGGCGTGCTGGTGGCACCGGCCAAGACCACGGCGGCGATGGAGCGCATCGTCTTCAACGACCGGCTCGATGCCGCGCTGTGCGCGCTCTTCATGTTCGTGGTGCTCAGCGTGCTGGTCTACAGCATCAAGGCCTGCATCGCGGCGCGCGCGGCCCACCGGCCGACCGCGCACGAGACGCCGTTCGAGCCGATGGGCGGCGCGGTCGCGGCGCGCGGCGCGCACTGAGGCCGGAGCGCGAGATGCAGGTCGATGAAGCGTCCGCCGCGGGCCGCGGCCTCGCGGACACCGGGCGCTACATCGCGCGCTCGATCCGGCAGTCGCTGCGGCTGATGGTCGGGATGCCCGACTACGACGTCTACCTGAGCCACATGGCGGCCACGCATCCCGACCGGCCGCCGATGAGCTACGAGGCCTTCTTCCGCGAGCGGCTCGAGGCGCGCTACGGCGCGGGCAAGGGGCGCTGCTGTTGAGCTGGGCGAGAATGGTCCGCTGACGATCACCACGCTTCCGAAGGAAGCGTTTTTTCATTCATGCAAGAAGAGTTGGAGACGGCGATCGGCCTGCTGAACGCGAGCCGGCGCGTCGTCGTTTTTTCCGGCGCGGGGCTGTCCCGCGCCTCGGGCATCCCGACCTACCGGGACGCCGATGGGCTGTGGATGCAGCAGAACGCGATCCAGTTCTCGCATGCGGAGGACCTGGCGCGCGATCCCGCAGGCTTCACGAAGTTCTGGGGGCAGCGTCTGGCCGTGATCGAGGAGGCGGCGCCGAATGCGGGGCATCGGGCGCTGGCTGCGCTGCAGCGCTTGCGGCCGGCTACGCGGCTGATCACGCAGAACGTCGATGGGCTGCTGACGCAGGCGGGATGCATGGACGTGCTGGAGCTGCATGGGAATCTGCGGCGGTGGCGGTGCGATCGGTGCGGCAATCGGCATGGGCCCTGGCCCTTTCATCGCTGCCTGCGGTGTGGGGGGCATGCGCGGCCCGATGTGGTGATGTTTGGGGAGATGCTGAATCCGGGGGTGTTGATGGATGCGCAGGAAGCTTCGGCGGATTGCGATCTGTTCTTGCTGGTGGGGAGTACGGCGGTGGTTTATCCGGCTGCGGATTTGCCAGTGGCTGCGATGGCGCATGGGGCTGCGTTGATCACGTTGAACATGGAGCCTATTGCGCATCTGGACGACAGGGCGCGTGTCGTGCTGAGAGGGGCTTCGGAAGTCTTTTTGCCGTTGATGGTGGAAGGGTTGAAGGGAGTTTGAGATTGCAGGCCGGGTCTCGCCCCGGCGGGCGAGTCACTTTCTCTTGTCTCGCCAAGAGAAAGTAACCAAAGAGAAGGCGACCCCGCTGTCTGCGTCCCTCCGCTTCGCTACGGGCAACCTGCGGTGCTCGCGTTTCGCGGGGTCTCGCAGCACTCGCTTCGCTCAAACAGCTGCGAGCCCTTATCCGCGAAACGCTGCGCTCCTCGGCGCAGCCAGAGGGGGTGGATCGGGCCATCGCTTCGCTCGGCGTCTTGTTCCCTCTCCCTCTGGGAGAGGGTCAGGGTGAGGGCACCGGGCCTTGCAACTAGACTGGACCTCTGCATCGCCGCCCTGGCGCGGCACTACGAAGCTGCAGGAAAGCGGTGGTACATGAAGTACTTGCCGTCCTGTTCCCAGCCTTGCCGTTCATAGAGCTGCTGCGCCGACACGTTGTCGCGCGCGACGTTGAGCGAAATGCGCGCAGCCCCCAGCGACCACGCATACGACTCGACAGCCGCGAGCAGGCGCGAGGCGACGCCCTTGCGGCGCCCGGCCGCGGCGACGAACAGGTCGTTGACGATGAACACGCGCGTGAGCGAGACCGACGAGAAGATCGGGTAGAGCTGCGCGAAGCCTACGGGCACGGCGCCATCGTGGCAGAGGAAGACGACCGACTCGCCATGGTCGAGGCGCTCGCGCAGGAAGGCACGCGCGGCGGACAGGTTGCCGGGCTGGCCCTGGAACTGGCGGTACTGGTCGAACAGCGCGGCCAGCGCATCGAGGTCGGCCATCACGGCCTGGCGGGCGGAGATCGTGGTCATGGGGCGGTGGGATGAGATGAAGCGCGCAGGGTAGCAAAGCACCTCGCGCGCTCAGGACTCAGCGAGGCTCGCCGCGCCACACGGGGCGCAGTGCATCGTCGATCGCCCAGTGCGCCTGGCGGGGCTCGATGCGCACGCCGCCGATCCAGCGTTCGTGGCTCGCATGGTCGATCCAGTACCTCTCGCCCGCGAGCACGCGCCGGCCCAGCGTCGTGAGTTCGAGCGGGCGCCGGGGCCAGTCGCGCTGTGCCTCGGATTCCACGATCAGCGGCTCGGCTGCGTCGATCAAGGGGCGCACGAGCGCATGGAACATCAGGTCGCCGAGAAAGGGCAGCGGCTCGCGATGCTCGTTGAGTTCGGCATAGACCTGGCCGAACGCGGGTCGGTCGTGCTCGTCGATGGTCTGGAGCACCAGGCGCTCGGTCAGCGAGAGGCCGTCGCGCAGCGAGGGCAACTCCTGCAACTGCCGCCGCAACGCGGGCGCGAGGAAGGGCAGGGCGGGCGTCTTGCCGTGCGCGATGTCGGCCCAGGCCTCGGGCGAGGGCGCGCGGTAGGCACGCCATGCGTTGCGCGCGAGTTCGAGCGCGGGCGCATCGATGGGCCTGCGGCGCGGCCACAGCCAGGCCAGCACGGCGGGTGCGAGCTGGCCGATGCCGATGAAGCGGTCGACGCCGGGCACGCGATCGATCTCGATCAGCTCGAGCTTCGCGGGCAGGCGCTCGAGCCGCGCGAGCACGGCGATCAGGAACAGCTGGTCGTAGGCATCGGCTTCGCACCAGAGCACGGCGCGGCCGGCATCGGGCAGGTTCGCGAGCGCTTCGTATTCGCCGCGCATGCGGCCGCGTGCATCGTCGGGCGGCAGGCCGAAGGTCCGGGCGACGAAGGCGCTGCGCGTCTCGATGAAGGCGGCCTCGGGCTGCTCGGGCACCGGGCCCATGCACAGCGGGTCCGCGAACATGTGGAAGGCGCCGCGGAAACCGGCGAGCCGCAGGGTGTGGGCGATGTCGTTGCCGCAGCGCCAGTGCCGGGTGCCGGCCTCGTCGTCGGCCATGAAGCCCGGATGCGCCGCGGCGAAGTCGACCGCGTCGACATGGGCCTTGAGCCGGGGCCAGCTCGCGAAGCCGAGCTCGCGCGCGATCAGCCATTGGGCGTCGGCCAGCCGTGGTGCCGAAGCGCTCCGGCGCGAGAGAAGGGACGGTGGCGCGGCGGCGCTGCCATCGGTGAGCCGCTCGAGCAATTCCTTGGCGCGCTTGCGCTGCTGCTCGAGGTTGATGTGGCCGCTGCGGGCCGAGGCGCTACGGGTGTCGCGAGGGGCGTTGGACATACGAACTCCAGTGTCGGCCGTGTCCGCTGTCTGGCCGGGAGTCGCATGGGCATGCGATGGGGGATGAAACCTGGGCGCAGCCCTTTCCGCGGACGGGAGGCGTGGAAGACGCCGGCGCCGATTCTAGGAGCGATTTACTTGTTTTCGGGGATGGCTGCACGAGGACCGTGAGGACACACTCCGTTGCGTTTTTTCAACGCGTCAGAGACACCATGCAAGCACCCCTTCGCGCCGTGCGCACCATTCCTCGCTCCATTCCGAGTGGCCCATCGTCCATGCGGCGCCTGCTGCGCGCGGTGCCGCTCGCGGCGCTGCTCATGGCTGGCGGCAGCTTTGCCGCGGGCTTCAGCGGCGGCGGTGTCGGCAATGGCGGCACCAGCGATTCGGGCGGCTCGGGCGGCGGCGGCGGGGCGGCGGCGCAGGCCGCCGGCGGTGCAACGGCGATCGGCGGGGGCGGCAACGGCGGCAATGCGAGTTCGGGCGCGACCGGCGGCGCTGGCGGTTCGGGCGCGAGCACCACCGTCGCGGGAGGCTCCGCGATCGGCGCGGGAGGGAGCGGCGGCAATGCGAATTCGACCGGCACGGGCGGCTCCGGTGGCTCGGGCGCGAGCACGACCGCCGCCGGCGGCTCCGCGATGGGCGCGGGCGGGCGTGGCGGCGATGCCTTCGCTGGCGGAACAGGTGGCGTGGGCGGTTCGGGCGCGAGCGTGACCGGGGGCGGCGCCACGGCCGTTGGCGGCGGCGGCAATGGCGGCCAGGCCGCCGGGGGAGCCGGTGGAGCGGGCGGCCAAGGGGCCTTGGCTGGTGACCAGGGCGCCACGGCCATAGGCGGCGGCGGCAACGGCGGCGAGTCCGCAGGGGGAACCGGTGGCGCGGGCGGCAGAGGAGCCTCGGCGGCTGGCGGCCAAGGAACCATGGCCATTGGCGGCGGCGGCCATGGTGGCGAGGCCAATTCAGGGGGAACCGGTGGCACAGGCGGTAGCGGTGCCACGGCAACGGGCGGTCAAGGCGCCATGGCCATCGGCGGCGGCGGCAACGGCGGCCTGGGCGTGGCCGGGGGCCACGGTGGCGCGGGCGGTGGCGGCGCCACGGCAGCCGGCAGCGGGGCGATCGCATTGGGTGCGGGGGGCAATGGTGCCGAAGGGTGCTGCGGCGGTACCGCGCCATCGGGCGGCAATGGCGCGCAAGCCTCCGCCACGGGCGCGATCGCACTCGGCAGCGCCGACGGCACGCGCTCGGGCGCGGTCGCATCGGGCGCCGCGAGCACCGCGATCGGCGGCGCGGGCAATGGATCGGCCGGTGCCTCGGCCCAGGCCGCGGGCAGCGTGGCGCTGGGCAGCGGCAGCCAGGTGGCGAGCGGCGCGAACGGCAGCGTGGCGATCGGCGCGAACTCGGTCGCGACCGATGCCAACACGGTCTCGTTCGGATCGGCCGGCCAGACGCGCGGGCTGGTCAACGTGAGCGCGGGCGCGGTGACGGCCACCAGCACCGATGCGGTCAACGGCAGCCAGCTCCACGGCGTGCAGCAGACGGCGAACAGTGCGTCGGCGGCGGCCAGCGCCGCGCAGGGCACCGCGACGGCGGCGCAGACGGCCGCTGCCGCCGCGCAGACCACGGCGGATGCCGCGTCGACGGCGGCGGGCACGGCGCAAGGCACGGCCACGGCAGCGCAGACGGCGGCCGCTGCCGCGCAAACCACGGCCAATGCCGCGTCGACAGCGGCGACCACGGCGCAGGGCACGGCCACTGCGGCACAGACGGCGGCCGCCGCCGCGCAGACCACGGCCAATGCCGCGTCGACAGCGGCGAATACGGCGCAAGGCACGGCCACGGCAGCACAGGCGGCCGCTGCCGCCGCGCAGGCCACGGGCACGGCCGCGCAGGCCGCCGCCGCCGCGGCACAGACCACGGCCAATGCCGCGCAGACGACCGCCACGGCCGCCCAGGGCGCGGCCGCCACCGCGCAGACCACTGCCAACGCGGCACAGGGCACCGCGACGGCCGCGCAGGGCACCGCCAATTCGGCACTGGGCCTGGCGCAGAACTCGGCGCAGTACGGCGCGGGCGGCACCTCGCTGCAGCTCAATGCCAATGGCGGCGCGGGCACCACCATCGCCAACGTCGCGGCGGGCCAGAGCGCGACCGACGCGGCCAATGTGGGCCAGGTGCAGCAGGCGCAGCAGAGCGCGGTCAGCTCGGCGAACAACTTCACGGTGCAGCAGGTCACGGCGCTGCAGGCGCTGATGAACCAGGCGCTGGCCAGCGGCGTGTGCTCGATGAACGCCTCGGGCGCGGTGGCCTGCGGCAGCGGCTCGGTGTCCAGCGGCGCCGGCAGCACCTCGATGGGCACGAACGCGCAGGCGATCGGCGAAGACACGACCGCCATCGGCAACGGTGCGCGCGCCGAGCACAAGGGTTCGGTGGCGATCGGCGCGGGCGCGCGGGCGCTGGCCGACCCCACCACCGCGGTCGGCAACAACGCGGTGGCGACGGGCAACAACGCGGTCGCGCTCGGCGCCAACACGCTGGCCTCGGGCAGCAACTCGGTGGCACTGGGCCAGGGCTCGGTCGCCGATCGCGACAACACGGTGTCGGTGGGCAATGCGGCCACCGGCCAGCTGCGCGCGATCGCCAACGTGGCGCCGGGCCTGCTGGGCACCGACGCGGTCAACGTCAACCAGCTGCAGCAGGCCGTGAGCGGTGCGGTACAGCAGTCCAATGCCTTCGCCGCGCGCGGCGTGGCGGCCTCGCTCGCGATGCCGGCGATGCCGGCGCTCGCCGCCGGCAAGAAGTGGATGGGCGCGGCCGTGGGCAACTACGCGGGCGCGTCGGCGATCGGCTTCGCCTTCGGCTACCAGGTGAGCGAGAACCTCAACCTCGGGCTCGGCGTGTCCACCGCCACCAGCGGCGGCAGCGGCAGCCACATTGCGACGCGGGTGCAGGCGGGCTACGCCTGGTGAGGGGAGGGCGGCCACGCAGCCGCCTCGTTTCGACGGGAATTGAATGCCGTTCGATTTTGGATGTCGTATAAACTTGGACGACGTTCAACTTTGAAGGTTTCGCCTTGCCAGTCCCGGAGATCCCCGGCCGCCGCGAGCGGCGGCGCGTCCAGACGCTCGACCACGTGGCGACCACCGCCATGCGGCTGTTCGAGACCCAGGGCTACGACGCCACCACGATGGAGCAGATCGCGCTGCGGGCCGACGTGGCCAAGGGCACGCTCTACAACCACTTCGCGACCAAGGAGGCAGTGCTCGCGCACTGGATCCACCTCGAGCTCGCGGCCGATACCGCGCGGCTGGCCGAACTGGTCGGCGCGCCCGGCGGTTTCGAGGCGCGGCTCGTGCGGCTGCTCGAGGCCTCGGCCGAGTGGTCGCGGCGCCATCGTGCCTACCTGCTCGACTACTTCCGCTTTCGCTTCCTCAACATCGAGAGCGAGCTCGACGGCGGCGGCGATCCCGAGGGCCGGCCGCGCGACCTGATCGGGCTGTTCGCGCTGCTGATCCGCGATGCGCAGCAGGAGGGCAGCCTGCGCGCCGACCTCGCGCCCGATCATCTCGCGCAGCTGCTGCACCACCTGTACTTCGGCGCGCTGATGCGCTGGCTCACGCTGCCGGGCCTGGAACTGGGCGAGGAGTTCGCGGCGATCGTCGAGGTCTTCGTCGACGGCACGCGCGCGGGCGCCAAGGCCGCGAGGAGGAAGCGCGCATGAGGATCGCGGTCGTCACCTACGGCACCGAGGGCGATGCGCGTCCGCTCGCCGCGCTGTGCCATGCGCTCGACGCGGCCGGCCATTCGACCTTGCTGCTGGCCGATGCCTCCACGCTCGGCGCCGCGCAGCGCCTGGGCGTGCGTTCGCAGGCGCTGGCCGGCGACATCCAGGGCGCGCTGGGCGCGAGCGGCGCGATCGCCAACGTGGTCGCGCAGAGCCACAACCCGGGCGCGGCCGCGAAGGCGCTCGCGGCCATCGCCAATGCCAATGCCGCGGCCTGGCTGCGGCAGACCGTCGAGGCGGCACGCGATTGCGATGCCATCGTGTCGGCGGGGCTCGCGGCCTTCGTCGGGCTCTCGGCCGGCGACGCGCTGCGCGTGCCGGTGATCGGCGCGGGCATGTTCCCGCTCACGCCCACGCGCGATTTCGCCACGCCCTTCGTGCCGCCCGCGAAGGTGCCGCGCTGGCTGCACCGCACCAGCCATCGCTTCGTCAACGCGATGCTGTGGCGTGCCTTCCGCCCGGCGATCAATGCGGCGCGCGCCGAGGTCCGCGGCCTGCCGGCACGCGGCAAGATGTGGGACGGGCACCCGATGCTCTACGGCTTCTCGCCGAGCCTGCTGCCGCGCCCTGCCGACTGGCCCGGCAACGCGGTGGCCTTCGGGCAGTGGATGCCGCCCGCCAGCGCTTGGCAGGTGCCCGCGGCGCTGCAGGCTTTTCTGGACGCGGGCGAGGCGCCGGTCTACCTGGGCTTCGGCAGCATGACGGGCTTCGATGCGGTGCGCATGCGCGCGATGCTGGTCGAGGCGATGGCGGGCCGGCGCACGGTGTTCAACCCGGGCTGGAGCGGCATGGCGATGCAGGGGCTGCCGGCCAACTTCCACGTGGTGGGCGACGTGCCGCACGACTGGCTGTTCGCGCGCATGGCGGCGGTGGTGCACCACGGCGGCTCGGGCACCGCGCATTCGGCGGCGCGTGCCGGCGTGCCCTCGGTGGTGGTGCCGTTCGCGGGCGACCAGTTCTTCTGGGCCCACCAGCTCGCGCGCGCCGGCGTGGCACCCGAGGCGGTGGCCGGCACGCGGCTCACGGCGCAGGACCTGGCGCGCGGCATCGCCCGGACCGACGACGAGGCGGTGCGCTCGCGGGCGCGCGAACTCGGCGAGCGCATGCGCGCCGAGCAGGGACTGGCGCGCGCCGTGGCCTTCATCGAGGCCACGCTCGCGCGCTGATCAGGGGCGCACCAGCGGGATCTGCAGGTTGGTCGGCCGGTTCTGCTCGGTGTCGAAGCCGCGGCCGTCGATGTGGCGCGCGCCCCAGAACAGCATGTCGCCGCGCAGGTGGACGAGGTCGTACTCCATGAAATGGCGGCCCGCCGCCAGGCCGAAGGGCGCGAAGCTCTTGCCGAACACGCTCTGCGTGCCGTTGAGCTCCCACTTCGCATAGCCCTGGCTCGCCACCTGGTTCAGCAGGTCGGCGAAGCCCTGGATCAGCGGCGTGACCTCGTAGGCCTCGTCGGCCACGAAGTCCACCTTCTGCGCGCCGGCCGCGATCGGGTGCGCGCCGCGCCAGAGCATGTGGCCCTTGATGAGGATGCGCGCGAGCGGCACCGCGCCGTTCGCATCGGCCGAATTGACGATGGCGAGCTCGAAGCGGTCGTCGGGCAGGGCCTTGAAGGCGCGCTTCAGATAGAAGGGCTTGAGCGTGCCGTCGGCATTCTTCGCGGCGCTGGGCCGGACTTCGGTCGCGATGCTGGTCCAGTCGCCCAGAAGGGCTTGTTGGGTCTGTTCCTCGGTCATGGGGCTGCCCTGTGTGAAGAGGCCGGCAGTGTGCGGCGGGAGGCCGAACGCTCGTTAACCCAAATCGGCAAAATGCGCGGGCCGGCGTACGCTGGCGTCCCACCGCCCCTTGCCGACGCATGGCCATCACCCTCGACCTGTACGACGACTTCCACCTGCATGGTGCTTCCGCGCCTGAGTGGCAGCAGCGCTACCTGCAGCTGTCGCAGGGCGTGATGCGCAGCACGCTGGCCGAAGCCGTGTCGGGCGGGGTGCACGTGTTCCGCAAGTGGATGAGCGAGCGCGTCGTGCAGCAGGGCTGCCTGCCGGCGGGACGGCTGTGCTTCGCGGTCGGCAATGGCCAGGGCGCCGGCGTTCCGCGCGTGCAGGGCCGCGCGCTCGAGGACCACAGCCTGTTCCTGCTGCGCGCCGGCGAGGACTTCACCTTGCAGCGTCCGCGCGGCATGGAACTGCTGGCCGTGACCTTCGAGGCCGAGCAGTTCCGCCGCCTGCTCGATGCGCGGCCCTTGCCGCCGCAGGCGCTGCGCCTGCTGTCGCAGCCGGTGCTGCGCGCGCCGGCCGAAGCCGTGGCGCGCTTGCGGCACGCCTTGCTGGGGCTGGTGCAGGGCGGCGATACCGCGCACGAGGAAGCCGCTGCGCGCATCGCCTTCGAGGCATTGCATGCCGTGCTCGAGGGGGCGGCCGGTGCCCCACCGGGCGTGGCGGGCAGCTCGGCGAGCTTCATCGTCTCGGAGTGCCATCGCATCGTGGCCGCCAGCGGCGCCGCGCCGCCCGACATCGAGGCGCTGTGCCGGCGCCTGCGCACCAGCCGGCGCAGCCTGCAGAACGGCTTCCGGCAGATGGCCGACACGACGCCCGTGCATTACCTGCGCAGCCTGCGGCTCAATGCGGTGCGCGGCCGCCTGCTGGCCACCTCGGCCGCGCAATGCAGCGTGTCGCAGGCGGCCGAGGCGCAGGGGTTCCATCAATTGAGCCATTTCTCGCAGCGCTACAAGGCGCTGTTCGGCGAACTGCCGTCGGCGACGCCGCGCGCCATTTCATAGCGCGTCCCCGCTGCCGGGACTCTTCGCTCGGTGGTCCGCCTTTCGGCCTATTGCCGATGCACGCAATGGGACGCGCGTTTCGGCTTTTCGCGAATGGATACTGGAGGCGATGCGGCCGGCGACCGCGAATGGATCCGATCGTCGCTGCATCGCCCATCAAAGACCGAAGCGACACAGGAGACATTCCGAAGATGCCCGCCTACATCATTGCGCAACTCGCCTTCAACGACCTCGAGGCCTACCGGCGTTATCAACGCGCATTCCCGGCCGTGTTCGCGCGCTTCGACGCGCAATTGCTCGTGGCCGACGAAGCGCCCGAAATCCTCGAAGGCGGATGGCAGCGCGACAAGGTGGTGGTGATGCAATTCGCTGACAAGGAGGCCGCGCGCGCATTCCAGAACGATCCCGGCTATGCGGCGATTGCGCGCGACCGCAAGGCCGGCGCGGATGCGGTGGTGCTGCTGGTGGAGGGATTGCGGCCCCTGGGGCGATAGCCCGGCGGCGCAATTCGGCCGCCCCAAAAAGACATGCGGCCTCGAGGGCCGCATGTGCAATTCGAAAGCGCCAAAGGCGGGTTTCGGGATGGCGCACCGGTGGTAGCGGCGCCTCCCGAAGTCCGTCGCCTTATTTCGCGAGCAGTTCGTCGGGCGACTTGCCGGCTTCGAGCGCGGCCTTGAACCAGCCGGGACGCGGACCGCGGCCGCTCCACACATTGCCCTGGTCGTCCCTGAACTTGGGCGCATTGCCGGCGGCCTTGCGACCCTTGCGGCCCTGGCGCGCGGCGGGTTTCGCCGTGGCGGCGGGACGGCCGGGCGAGCGGCCGAAACCCAATTCGGCGGCCGTGAAGCCATACACCTCGATGGCTTCGCGGATGCGCTCGAGGACGCCGTCGGCTTCCTTCTTGCGAAGCTGATCGGCTTCTTTCTGGAGTTGTTCGATTTGCTTCTGGACCTGTTGGAATGTCTTGGCCATGGAGATGCTTTGTATTTGAGTGAGGAGAGGAGAGCTGGCGAGATTAGGCCGCGAACGCATTTTTCGTTGTCAGCAATTGTCGCAAGATCGAAATCAGGACGAGTCGCAGACAGGTGGTCTACAAAAAAGGCATCCGGTTTGGCCCATCGCCAATCCGTGCCGGCATCGAATCCGGCCCGCCGACTTTATCTGATCGGGAAGCGGAATCCCGGATTCCTTTTTGGGAATTGGGGATTCGGGCTGGCAGGCTTTCGTGCCGGTCGGTGAATGAATTCGACTTCACCGCATCGCGCGGGATTCGCCGCCGGCCGTCGAGGCTGCAATTGGACGACCGCAAAGAACTCGCACTGGAATACCCGGATGCCCAAGTCCGGTGCGCGACCGGCAATCCCAATTCGAGCCCGCCGCCCTATTCCGGCGGCGGAATTTATCGTCCGTCGGCCAGGAATGAACGCGGATCGACCGCGCGCCCGCCCACGCGGACCTCGAAATGCAGCTTGACCCGGTCGGCGTCGGTATTGCCCATCTCGGCGATCTGCTGGCCCTTCTGCACGGTCTGGCCCTTCTTCACCAGGGCGCTGCGCAGGTGGGTGTAGACCGACATGCGCGAGCCGCCGTGGTCGATCATGAGCACGTTGCCGTAGCCGCGCAGGGTCTCGCTGACCGTGACCACGCCCCTGGCCGCGGCGACCACCGGCTCGCCGAGCTTGCCGGCGATGTCGACGCCCTTGTTGCTGCCGCCGTTGAAGCCCGCGATCACCGGGCCCGGCGCGGGCCAGGCCCAGTCGCCGGTGCCGACGCGCGAGGGCGGCGGGCCCGATTCGCGCGGTGCCGGCGGCACGGGCCGCTTCGAGGGTTCGCGCTCGCCGCCCGCGGTGCGCGGCGGCTCCGACGCGCCGCCCGGCGGCACGATGCGCAGCACCTGGCCGACCTCGAGCTTGTCCGGGTCGTCGATGCCGTTCCAGCGCGAGATGTCCTGCATCCGGCGGCCGGTCTTCGAGGCGATGCGGTACAGGGTGTCGCCCGGCTGCACCACGTAGTTGCCGGGACCGCGCGCATCGCTCTTCTCGACGGGCGCGCTGCCCGGGGATGGGGTGGAACAGCCCGCGATGGCCAGCGCCATCGTCAGGGCCACGAGCGGTGCGGCGCGCATGCGCCAGTTCCTGCCTGTCGAAACCAAAACCGGATACCTCCTGGATCAAAAGCCGCCGTGCGCGGCGGGGCATGATCGCACGAGGCGACGGCGGCGGCCGTAGGAGGCCGGGAGGCTCAGGCGATGACGTTGAACCAGCGCGTGGCACTGGCGCCGTCGATGCGGGCTTCCTGCCGCGCATGGGCGGCCTGTTCGAGCACCGCCGTGACCGGTCGCGCCGGGTCGCCGATGGCGAAGCCGACCTTGCAGTCCAGCCCGTGGCCGAGCGCCCGCGCGCCGCGCACCAGCGAGGAGCCGACGCGCTCTGCGGCCTGCGCCAGCCCGTCGCGCGGGCCGGTCAGCACGATGACGAAGGTGTCGGCGTCGATGCGCCCGCAGGCGTCGCCGGGACGCACCGAGCGGCGCATGCGGCCGACGAAGGCCTGCAGCAGCCGTTCGGCCGCTTCCTCGCCGAGGCGGTCGCGTGCCGCGGCGAGGCCGCCGAGCTCGACGCTGATCGCGCACCAGAGGAAGCCGGGGCTGTTCTCGGCCACGGTGCGGGCCTGCCGCACCTGGGCGAGGAAGACCTCGGGCAGCGGCAGGCCGGTGATGTCGTCGCGCGCCATGTCGTCGGGCGCGGGCGCCATTTCGGCGGCCACGCCGGTCTTCGGCATGGCCTCGGCCGCGGGGCCGGGCACGGTGAGCGCGCGCGCGGTGGCGGTGGGCACCACCACATCGGGCACGTCCATCGAGGCGGGCCGGAATTCGCGGTTGAGCCGGCGCGCGATCAGCGCCGAGGCCGCCAGGCCGAGCACGACCAGGCAGCTGCCCATGCCGAGCAGCGAGGCCAGCGGGTTGCGGGCACTGCGGGTCAGGGTGTCCTCGGGCACGCCGACCGCGACCCACCAGGCCGTGCCGGGCACCGGCGCGATGGTGGAGAGCACCTTCAGGCCGTCGAGCGTGAGGGTGCTGCTGACGCTGCGGTCGGCGCCGGCGATCTTCTGCCGCAGCTGGGGCGTGGCGTGGTGGCCGAGATAGCGGTCCTCGTCGCGCGAGCGCGCGACCACCTTGCCGCTGGCGTCGACCAGCGAGGCAACCCAGCCCTCGGGCCAGATCTGTTCGCGCAGCACCACGCCGAAACCCTCGGGTCGCAGGCCGACGAGCGCGGCCGGTACATCGGCCAGCCACGGCGTGCCATCGGGACGGTAGACGGCATGGAGCGCGGGCGAGGCTTCGCCCGGGCCCTGTACCTCGAAGCGCTGGCCCGAGCGCGGCACGGCGGCGAGCTGGTGGACGTCGGCGCGCAGCCGGTCGGCCTCGCGCGCCATCGCGGCGGCGGTGCTGTTGGCCTTGTCGAGCAGCAACTGGCGCTCGCGGGCCTCTGCCTGGTCGCCCATGCGGGTGGTGACATAGACGCTGAAGGCCAGCATCGGCACGAGCACGAAGAGCTGGACCGCGATCAGCCAGGGGATGAAGCTCGCCGTGCGCGAGCGCGTGCTTTCCGGCGGGAAAGGGGTGCGTGGGGAGAAGCCGATCCGGTTCATGGCAGGTGTGCGCTGCGCTGGAGCCTGAATGTAACCTTTGGCCTTAAGAAAAGGTCACTAATTGTTGCCCGGAGCAGGGGCTTTTTTCACGTCCTGGTGACCGGCGGTGGCTGCCGGGGTGCGGGCGGCGCTCTCGCGGCCCTGTTCCGCGCCGCCGAAGCCGCGGAAAGGAAACAGATGCTGACAAAGCCGATCGGCCCGCCTGGGCGCGGGAACGCGGCCCGGCGCCCTCAGGCGGCTTCGCCGGCTCCGGCGGCCGCGAAGCCGCGGCCGAGGTCGGCCACCAGGTCGGCCGGCGCCTCGAGCCCGACGTGCAGCCGCACCACCGCGCCGCGCGCGCTCCAGTCGCTCACGCTGCGCGCCGCGCGCATGTTGGCCCAGGCCACCAGGCTCTCGTAGCCGCCCCAGGACGAGCCGCGCCCGAACAGCGAGAGCGCATCGACCAGCCGCTCGACCGCGGCCGGCGCAATCTCCGGCCGCAGCTCGAAGGACAGCAACCCGTTGGTGCCGCTGCAGTCGCGCCGCCAGAGATCGTGCCCGGGGTGCGTGGGCAGCGCGGGGCAGAACACGGTCGCGACCTCGGGCCGCGCCTGCAGCCAGTGCGCGACCTCGAGCGCATGCTGCTCGTGCAGGCGCAGCCGCGCCGACAGCGTGCGGATGCCGCGCAGCACCAGCCAGGCGTCGTCGGGGCTCACGGTCATGCCGAAGGCGTCGCAGCGCTCGTTGAGCGCGCGCCAGGCCTCGCGCGTGGTCGCCACCGTGCCCATCATCACGTCGGAGTGGCCCGAGAGGTACTTGGTGGCGGCCATCAGCGAGATGTCGGCGCCGAGCGCGAGCGGGCGGTACTGCAGGCCCGAGCCCCAGGTGTTGTCGGCCGCCAGCAGCGCGCCGCGCGCATGCGCGAGCGCGGCCAGCTTCGGCAGGTCGCACATCTCGTAGACCAGCGAGCCCGGGCACTCGGCGTAGACCAGCCGCGTGGCGGGCTCGAACAGCGCCTCGATGCCGCTGCCGTCGGCCGCGAAGAAGCTGCAGCGGATGCCGTAGGGATCGAGGAAGGAATGCACCAGCTGGCGCGCCGGCTCGTAGACGCTGTCGGACATCAGCACGTGGTCGCCCGGCTTGAGGTAGGACAGCAGCACCATGCCGATGGCCGCGAGGCCGGTGGGAAAGAGCCGCGTGCGGTAGCCGCCCTCGAGCTCGCTCACCGCATCCTCGAGCGCGAAGGTGGTGGGCGTGCCGCGCGCGCCGTAGCTGAAGACGCGCTCCTCGCCGCGCCGCGCGCGGGCGTCGCGCATCGCGGCCACGCTGTCGAACACCACCGTGCTGGCGCGCACCAGCGGCGGGTTGACCGGCGCGCCGCCCGCATGGGCCGGGTGCTTGCCGAGGTGGGCGATGCGGGTTTCGAGGGACAGGCCGGAGGGATCGGTGGGCGAGGCGGGCATGGGCTTCTTCTCTGACGTGGAGGCGTTCGCCGATGCTAGTCGGCGCGCGCGCCCGACAGCTTCACGATGCGCGACCAGCGTTCGATGTCCTGCCTGAGCTGCGCCGCGAAGGCCTCGGGTGTGTTCGCGACCACCTCGCTGCCGCCGTCGGTCACCTGCCTGTTCACCTCGGGCAGGTGCAGGGTGCGCACGATCGCCTCGTTGAGATAGGCCACGCGCTCGGGCGGCGTGCCGGCCGGCGCGAAGAAGCCGTACCAGTCCTCGAAGCGCGCATTGGCATAGCCGAGCTCCTCGAGCGTGGGCGCCTTCGCGAACACGCCGATGCGGCGCGGGCTGGTCACGGCCAGCACGCGCAGCTTGCCGCTTTGCACCATGCCAGCGACCGAGGCGGTGGAGGTCACGAGCACGTCGACCTGGCCGCCGAGCAGGTCGGTGAGCGCGGGGCCGGCGCCCTTGTAGGGCACGTGCGTCATGTCGACGCCGTTGTCCTTCTGCAGCACCACGCCGACCAGGTGCGAGAGCGTGCCGTTGCCCGGCGTGGCATAGGTGAGCTTGCCGGGACTGGCCTTGGCCTTCGCGGCCAGGTCGGCGAAGGACTTGAGCGGCGAGTTCGCCTCCACCACCAGCGCGAGCGGCGCCGCGTTGATCTGCGTGATCGGCACGAAGTTCTTGACCGGGTCGAAGCCCGGCGCCGCGTACAGCGCGGGGTTCACCGCCATGATCGAGACCTGCGAGGTCAGCACGGTGTAGCCGTCGGCCCTGGCATCGGCCACCGCCTTGGCGCCGATGTTGCCGCCCGCGCCGCCGCGGTTGTCGACCACGGCCGGCTGGCCCGTGATCTCGGCCAGGCGCGTGGTCACCAGGCGCGCGGTGGCGTCGTTGCCGCCGCCTGGAGGGAACGGCGAGACGAAGCGGATCGGCTGCGTGGGGTAGCCGTTGCGCGCGGGCAGCGGGTCGGCCGCCGCGCCCTGCAGCACGAGCGTGGCGCTCCAGGCCGCGGCGAGCAGCCAGCGCGCGCGGCGCATGCGGGACGGACGGTGCGGGGAAAGGCCGGATGCAGTCGACATGGTGAACTCCTGGACGGAACGAACGAGGACGAGCGAAGGCCGGACCGTGGCGCGAAGCCGCGGTCCGTGGACTGGCGAGGAACGGGGGCGAGGGCTACGCGTGCGGCGCGCCCGGCAATCGGAAGGCGGCGCGCTCCTGCGCGTCGAGCTGCGCGACCAGGCCGGTCTCCCAGGCGAGGTAGCGGCGCGCGGCCTCCTTGTTGCCGTCGTGGCGGTCGTGCACGAAGAACAGGTAGTCGATGCAGTCGGCATCGCTGGGCAGCGCGGGCGTGGCCTCGAGCGGCAGCCCGGCGGCGCGCCATGCGGCCATGTCGCCCTCGAGCAGCAGCGGCGCCGCGTGGTCCGCGAGCTCGGAGGCGACGGCCCAGGCGGCGAGCGCCGGATCGTCGGCCACCAGCACCAACTGGCGCGTTTCGCCGCGCAGGTCGTCGGCCAGCCGCGGCCGGATCGACCAGCGCGCGCCCGCGATGTGGCCGGCGCGGAATGCCATGCCCGGGCGCAGGTCGACCAGCGCGACCTCGCCGCTCTCGATGCGCGCCGACAGCGCGCGCGCATCGATCGTGACGAGCGGCTTCGGCGCGGGTGCGGTCACTGCCTCGAGCGCCAGCCCGCTCGCGAGCCCGCCCTCGAGCACGCTCGCGTCGTGGCCCATCTGGCGCAGCCAGCTCGCGACCGCGGGCGCGCGCACGCCGTCGCTGTCGAACAGCACCAGCCGCGCGCCGCGCACGCCCAGGTACTGGTCGGCCGCCTGCAGCAGTTGCCCGCCCGGCGTGTGCTGCGCGCCGGGCAGGCTGCCGGCCGCGAATTCCTCGGGCGTGCGCACGTCGCACAGGAACAGGCTGCGGCCCGCGTCGCCGGCCCAGTCGCGCACCGTGCGCGCATCGACCGTGGGCGCGCCGAAGCGCGCGGCCAGCGCCTGCGCGGCGCCGCGCAGCTCGCAATTGCCGCTGTCGTCGGCATAGCGCTCGGTGCCGCCGTGCGCGAGCGCATGGTCGGCCAGGTACCAGCCCTGCGTGCCGTTCTCCAGCGCATAGACCGGGTTCGGAACGCCGAGGTTGATCAGCGTCTGCGCGCCGATGATGCTGCGCGTGCGGCCCGCGCAGTTGACGACGATGGTCGTGCGCTCATCGGGCACGAGCCGGCGCACGCGGTAGGCGAGTTCGCCGTTGGGGCAGCAGGTCGCGCCCGGGATGTTCATCTTGAAGAACTCGCTCACGGGCCGGCCGTCGAGCACCACCACGTCGTCGCGGCGCGCGAGCATGGCGGCGAGTTCGTCGGCGCCGATGCGCGGCGTATGGTAGGCCTCCTCGGCCAGTTCGCCGAAGGTCTTCGAGGGCAGGTTCACGCCCGCGAACAGCGCATGGCCCGCGGCCTGCCAGGCGCGCGTGCCGCCTTCGAGCACGTGCACGTCGCCGTAGCCGAGCGCCCGCAGGCGTTCGGCGGCGCGATGAGCGACGCCCCGGCTCTCTTCGTCGCCCCCGTCATAGGTCACGACGCGCACGCCGCGGCGCGGCAGCAGGCGCGGCGCATCGAGCTCGAGCCGGCTGAAGGGCAGCGGCACGCCGAGGAACAGGTGCGACTCGCCGTACTGGCCGTGCTCGCGCACGTCGAGCAGCGCGATCTCGCCGCCGTCGTGCAGCCAGCGCTTGAGGGTCTTCGGGTCGATGGAGGTCATGGGGAAAGCGAAAAGGAAGAAAGCGGGGGAGCCGGTTCAGCGCCGCGTCTGCACGCCGATGCCCATGGTCTGGCAGGTGCCGGCCGCGAGGTCGTAGGCGGTGCGGCGGTCCAGCGTCTCGAGCGCGCGGCCGTACATGTGCAGGTGGCGGATGGTCTGCTCGCCCTGGATCTCCACCGAGTGGATGTCCTCGGGCATCAGCGCGATGCCGGCGCCGGGCGCGACCACCACCAGCGCGGTCTCCTCGAGCCGGCCCACGCCGGGCACCGAGCCGTCGTCCAGCCGCCGGTAGACGCGGTTGTGCTCGGTGCCTTCCACCGCGGCGATGCAGGCCCAGGTCGTATGGTTGTGCGGCACGATGCGCTTGCCCGGGCGCATCACGTTGAGATAGAGCGCGTAGCTCTGGTCGGCGTCCTCGGCGATCAGGTAGCGCGCCTGGTGCTCGCCGGGCTCGGGCGGCGGGTAGTCGCCGGCCTGCCAGTACTCGGTGCGGGCGGCCAGGCCCTGCAGCGCTTCGAGCACCTCGGCCAGCTTCTCGCGCGTCGGTTCACCGTTGGCGATGGATGTCTTCATGCTGGCGATGGCCGTCTCGACGGCTTCGCTGCGTGGAACGGATGCGGTGCTCATGCGGTTTCTCCTGTGGGGCTGCCCGATTTCTGTGCAGCCACTGTAGTGAGCCCGGCGGCGCCGAACAATCCAGCACGGGCGCAAAACACATCAATAAAATTAATGAATGCCCACGCTCGACCTCGAACTGCTGCGCACGCTCGCCGCCGTCGTCACCCATCGCAGCTTCGCCGCCGCGGCGGTGCACCTGGACCGCACGCAGTCCGCGGTCACGCAGCAGATGCAGCGGCTCGAGGAGCAGATCGGCCACCCGCTGTTCGCCAGGCAGGGCCGGCAGAAGCGGCTGACCGAGCACGGCCAGCGCCTGCTCAACTACGCGCACCACCTGCTGGCGCTCAACGACGAGGCGCTGCGCAGCCTGCGCGAGGGCCAGCTCGAGGGCAACCTGCGCATCGGCGCGCCGCACGACGTGGCCGAGACCATGCTGCCGCTGCTGCTGACCGAGGTGGCGCGCACCTCGCCGCTGCTGCAGCTCGACATCCACGTGGCGCGCAGCCCCTACCTCATGACTTCGCTCAAGCGTGGCGAGGTCGACATGATCATCTCGAACCGCATCGACACCCAGTTCGAGGGCGTGGTGCTGCGCAACTCGCCGACCGTGTGGCTGTGCGCCGCGGGCTACGTGCACGACCCGGCGAAGCCGGTGCCGCTGATCATGGCCGACGGGCCCAGCATCTTCCGGCGCATCGGCCACGAGGCGCTCGACGCGGCCGGCGTGCCCTGGACGCCGCGCTACACCTCCTCGAGCCTGATCGGCATCAAGGCGGCGCTGCGCGCGGGCCTGGGCGTGACGGCGCGCGGCGTGGAGCAGCTCGACGCGGGCCTGCGCGTGCTCGGCGTGGGCGACGGCATGCCGCGGCTGCCCGACCTGGCCTACCACCTCTACGTGCGCAGCCATGTGGTGAACCCGGTCACGCGGCAGGTGTTCGAGCACCTGAAGAAGCACCTGCGGCTGCCGCGCACCGACGCGGCGGGCTGAACCCGGGGCTGAGCGGCGCGGGCGCGTTCAGCGCGCCGCGGGCACGGCGTGGCCGTCCTGCTTGGCGCGGTACATCGCCTGGTCGGCGGCCGCGAGCAGGTCGCGCGGCGTCTCGCCGCCACGGCCCAGCGCGATGCCCACCGACACGCCGATCAGCGTGCGCGCGCGTGCCAGCTGCAGCGGCTCGGCGATCGCCGCGATGCAGCGCTGCGCCAGCACCTGCGCGCCCTGTTCCGCGGGCTCCACGAGGCCGGTGGCGAGCAGCACGAACTCGTCGCCGCCGATGCGCGCCACGGTGTCCGTCTGCCGCACCAGCGCCTGCAGCCGGCGCGCGATCTCGCGCAGCGCGAGGTCGCCGGCCTCGTGGCCCAGGGTGTCGTTGAGCTGCTTGAAGCCGTCGAGATCGAGGTAGAGCACCGCCACCGGCTGCCCGTGGCGCGCGGCATGGGCCAGCGCCTGCTGCAACCGCTCGTCGAGCAGCTTGCGGTTGGGCAGGCCGGTCAGCGTGTCGTGGTGGGCCAGCCGTGCCAGCGCCTGCTGGTTGTCGACCAGCTTGGCCAGCAGCCGGTTGAAGGCCTGCGTCAGGTGGCCGATCTCGTCGTCGCGCACCACGCGCAGCGGCGCCAGCGGCAGCTCGCCGCGCGTCATGCGGTCGGCCTGGTCGGCGGCACGCAGCAGCGGGCGCAGCAGCCAGGCCATGATCAGGCCGATCACGATCAGCACCATCGTCACGGCCGGCGCGCGCTGCCGCAGGATGAAGGCCTGCATGCGCGCCACCGGCGCGAGCGCCTCCGCCACCGGCAGCCGCGCGACCACGAACCAGCCGGCCGTCGGCACCGAGGCGATGGCCGAGATCTCGTCGATGCCGCGGGCGTTGCGCGTCGTGCCGCTGCCGCGGTAGCCCGCCATCGCGCGGTCGTGCAGCGGGTTCACGCCGTCGGGCGGCGTGGGGGTCAGCATCATCGTCGCGTCGGTCGAGGCGACGAAGAGCCGGTCGCGCGGCGAGATCACGAGGATGCCGCCGGCCTGGCCCACGCGGCCTTCCAGCAGGTGGTCGAGCAGGCCGTCGGCCGTGAGGTCGGCGGTGCCGAGCAGCACGGCCACCACCTCGCCGCTGCCGTCGCGCAGCGGCACGGCCATGGGCAGGGCCGCGTGATGCGCCGCCGTCGCCTGCGCCCGGCCCACCGCGCGCCGGCCGGCGCGCGCGGCAGCGAATTCCAGCGCCTCGGTCGCGAACTGCCCGTCCTGGTCGAGCCGCCTGCCATCGGGCGTGGCGAGCGCCAGGCCGAGCGGAAACAGCGGGTTCAGCGCACCGCGCTCCGCGAGCCAGGCGTGCAGCGGCGCGGGCTGCGACAGCAGCTCGGGCGGCACGGCCTGCGCCAGCCGCTCGAGGAAGGCGAGCCGCTCCACCAGGTAGTTGTCGACGTCGCGCGCCACGTAGGCGGCCAGCGCGGTTTGCTGCGAGGCCACCGACTGCGTCAGGTCCTCGCGCAGGAAGCGGCTGAGCTGGATGTAGCTGGCGGCGGTGCCGATGATCGCCATCACCAGCCCCATCACGAGGAGGCGCACGACCAGGCTGCGAGCGGATTTTCGGAGGGTCACTCTGGCGGCGGGTCCTGAGGCGGGGAGGTGCGGGACTGTAGCCGAAGCTTCCGCGCCGCCGCCACGGCCAGGGACTTCAGGTCGACCAGATGCGCGGCGTGGCGGCCGGCAGCGACCAGAGCTCGGCGCGCCAGTCCTGCCACACCTGGCGCAGCAGCCGCATCGCGGGTTCGACCACCGGCGCGAGCACGCGCAGCACCACCACCTCGGCATGCGGGCTGGTGGCGCCGGCGCTGCCGGCCAGGCCCTGGGCCTCGATGCATTCGCGCGCGAGCGCGAGCAGCGCCTCGCGCCGGGCGCGCGCGGCCGGCGTGCCCGCCACGTAGAACAGCGAGGCCAGGCAGCGGTGGCCGCCCAGGCCCAGCGGGCTTTGCAGCAGCCTCTGGTCGGCCGCGTCGATGCGGCCGCGCTCGAGCCATACGCCGGGCGCCTCGATGTGCTGCAGCAGGCTGCCGCGCTCGAAGGGCTGGTGCGCATGCGGCAGGCCCAGCGCCGCCACGTCCCAGCCGATCATCTCGGCGCCGGGTTCGGCCTCGATGGCGATGCGGTTCTCGGCCACGCAGCCGCTGTAGCAAATGGCCTCGAGCGGCAGCCATTCGAGCCGCGCGCCGGCCGCCAGCCGCAGCCGGGTGCGCTGCACCGCGCGCTCGCCCTCGCTGCGGTAGAAGCGCGAGGCGCCGGGCGTGGTCACCAGGCCATGGCTGCCGGCGGCGGCCTCGACCTCGATCTCGAGCGTGTCGCCGCCCACCAGCCCGCCCGGCGGATGCACCAGCACGTTGTGGCAGACGGCATCGCCCTCGGGGTAGAGGCTCTGCAGGATGCGCAGCGGGCCGTCGTGGCGGAAGCGGGCGACGGTGCGGTCGGCTTCGTGGCGGTAGGAAAGATGGAGGCGGGCGTGCCAGGGCATGCGGGGAGTCTATGTGCCGCGTCAGCTCTTCCAGGCGCCGTCGTGCGCGGCGCTGGCCTCGTCGACCAGCGCCGGGCCGATGCATTCGATCGGGTGCGGCGAGGCGCGGAACACGTCGCGGCATGACAGCTCGGCATCGCGCTGGTCCTGCCGCTCGCCGCGGAACACGCGCAGCCGCTCGGCGTCGATGCCGAACACCACGCGGCCGATGTTCGACCAGAAGATCGCGCCCGCGCACATCACGCAGGGCTCGCCCGAGGCATAGAGCGTGGCGCCGGCCAGTTCCTCGCGCGAGATGCCGCGGCCCGCGAGCGCGCGGATCGCGTTGGTCTCGGCATGGCCGGTGCAGTCGCCGGTCTCGCCGGTGTTGTTGTAGGCCTCGGCGATCACCTCGCCGGTGGCCGAGACGATGACCGAGCCGAAGGGCCGGTTGCCGCGCCGGCGCGCGAGGTGCGACCAAACGATGGCCTTGCGCAGGTAGCGGCCGTCGCGTTCGTCGAGCGCGGTTTCGGCGGGGAAGGAGGGAGAGGGGGTGTCGCTGAAGTTCATGCGTGGAAAGAGGGCGTGCGTTCGCTGCGGCGGGGCGGCAGTTTCGTTTGTCTCGGATCGGATGTCCTGGTGACCGCATCATGACCGCCTGAACGGCGGGCCATGGCGCGGGCGCTGCAAGAGCAATTTCCGGGCGGCGCACTTCGATGGTGCATCTGCCGCTGAACGCTTCTACTCTCGGCGGCGTGGAATGCATGCCGCATGCCAAGGCGGCGCGCTCGGGCATTGCGCACGGTGAATCGCCCGCGCGACACAATGCGGGCGCGCAACTTGCATCGGGCAAGGCGCAGAGTAGAAGCGTTCAGTCCACCGGCCTTCGTCCCACCCCCTGGCGAAGCCGGCCGCGACGGGAAATTGCTCTTCGGTTCGTCCCCGCGCATCGCTGGTCGTGCGCGGACATGCAACGCAGAAGGAGTCCCACGCATGCTCGTCACCCGTCAACCCGTCTTCCGCAAGTTCTGGCATGCCGTCATGCCGCTCGCCGACCTGGCCCAGGGGCCCAGGCCCTTCCGGCTGCTCGGCGAGGACATCGTTCTCTTCCTCGACGCCGAGGGCCAGCCGGCCGCGCTGCGCGACCGCTGCTGCCACCGCACCGCGAAGCTCTCCAAGGGCTGGTGCGTCGACGGCGCGGGCCAGGCGTGCGCTCAGGGCGCGATCCAGTGCGGCTACCACGGCTGGACCTACGACCGCGGCGGCCAGGTCATCCGCATCCCGCAGTACGACCCCGAGCGGCCGATCCCGCCCGACTATCGCACCACGGCCTACCGCTGCACCGCGCGCCATGGCTATGCCTGGGTCGCGCTCGAGGAGCCGATCGCCGACATCCCCGCCATTCCCGAGTTCGACGATCCGGGCTACCGCACCATCTTCCAGTTCCACGAGGAGTGGCGGACCAGTCCGCTGCGCGCGCTCGAGAACTCCTTCGACAACTCGCACTTCAGCTTCGTGCACCGCGCCACCTTCGGCGTGGCCGCGAGCCCGAAGCCGAGCCGGTACGAGCTGGTGGAGAACGAGGCGGGCTTCCACGCGGAGACCGTCATCGAGGCGACCAATCCCGCGAAATTCCATGCGATCAGCGGCGTGAGCGATCCCATCACCACGCGCCACATGCGCAATGCCTATTTCCTGCCGTTCTCGCGCCGCCTCGACATCGAGTACCCGAGCGGCATCCGCCACATCATCATCAACTGCTTCACGCCGATCGACGATCACCGCATGCAGCTGTGCCAATGGCTGTTCCGCAACGACACCGAGGCCGACTGCCCGGCCTCGATGCTGATCGCCTTCGACGAGGAGATCACGCGCGAGGACAAGGACATCCTCGAGTCGACCGACCCCGATGCGCTGGTCGACACGCGCCGGCGCGGCGTCGAGTACTCGATGGAGTCGGATCGCCCGGGCATGCTGATCCGCAAGCACCTGATGCAGTTGCTTGCGCGGCACGGCGAGGCCGAGGTGTACCGGGGGATGGACAGCGGCGTGACGGTTGCGAAGGCCGCCTGAAAAACGGGATCGGGCAGCCGGACGCAGAGGACGCGAAGGTTTCGCAGAGGACGCGAAAGGAAAACCAATTTTTTATTGAATTGTTTTGCGCCCTTCGCGAAACCTTCGCGTCCTCTGCGTCCGGAAGTCCGCTTTCTCAGGCCGTCGCAGAGGCCGGGCGCGGTTGAGGCACACGCTGCGACCCCTGCTCGTAGCGGTCCATCGCGAGCCCGTCGGTGCGGATCTCGGGCCGCTGGCCGGTCACGATGTCGGAGATCAGCTTGCCCGAGCCGCAGGCCATGGTCCAGCCCAGGGTGCCGTGGCCGGTGTTGAGGAACAGGTTCGGGTAGCGCGTGGCGCCGACGATCGGGGTGCTGTCGGGCGTCATCGGGCGCAGGCCGGTCCAGAAGCTCGCGCGCGGCAGGTCGCCGCCCGGGAACAGGTCGCTCACCACCTTCTCGAGCGTGGCGCGGCGCTGCGGGTTCAGGCGCAGGTCGAAGCCCGAGAGCTCGGCCATGCCGCCCACGCGGATGCGGTTGTCGAAGCGCGTGACGGCCACCTTGTAGGTCTCGTCGAGCACGGTCGACTGCGGCGCCAGCGATTCGTCGATCAGCGGCACCGTGAGCGAATAGCCCTTGACCGGGTAGACGGGAATGTCGAGGCCCAGCGAGGCGATGGCCGCGCGCGAGTAGCTGCCGAAGGCCATCACGTAGCGGTCGGCCGTGAGCACCTTGCCGGCCGTGGTGCGCACGCCGCTGATGCGGCCGCCCTCGGTCTCGAGCGCCTCGATGCTTTGGCCGAAGCGGAAGTCCACGCCCAGGCCGCGCGCGATCTCGGCCAGGCCGCGCGTGAACAGGTGGCAGTCGCCGGTCTCGTCGTTCGGCAGCCGCAGGCCGCCCGCGAGGCGGTCGCGCGCGCCGGCCAGCGCGGGTTCGACGCGTGCCAGCGCATCGCGGTCGAGCAGTTCGTAGGGCACGCCGCATTCCTCGAGCACCGCGATGTCGCGCTGCACCGCGTCGAGCTGCGCCTGCGTGCGGAACAGCTGCAAGGTGCCGCCGGTGCGGTGCTCGTACTGCAGGCCGGTCTCGGCGCGCAGCGCCTGCAGGCAGCCGCGGCTGTACTCGGCCACCCGCATCATGCGTTCCTTGTTGATCGCATAGCGCTCGGGCGAGCAGTTGCGCAGCATCTGCGCCATCCAGCGCAACTGGAACAGCGTGCCGTCGGGGCGGATCGACAGCGGCGCATGCTTCTGGAACATCCACTTGATCGCCTTCAGCGGAATGCCGGGCGCGGCCCAGGGCGTGGAGTAGCCGGGCGACACCTGGCCCGCGTTGCCGAAGCTGGTTTCCTCGGCCGGGCCGGCCTGCCGGTCGAGCAGGGTGACGTCGGCGCCCGAGCGCGCGAGGTAGTAGGCCGTGGTGGTGCCGATCACGCCGCCGCCCAGAACGATGACTTTCATGGTGTATCCGCTGATTCGAATGGAATAGCAAGAATTTATGCGTCAGAATGAAGTGGATTCCACTGTTTTCAAGCGTTCGACAGCGGAATCTCCTGTGTAGAACCTTCCTATGCGCCGCACGGAGTGAAAGTGCCCGAGCTCGACCGAATCGACCGCAAGATCCTCGACCTGCTGCAGCGCCAGGGCCGCATTTCCATGACCGAACTGGCCGAGCGCATCGGCCTCTCGGCCTCGCCCTGCGCCGAGCGCGTCAAGCGCATGGAGCGCGACGGCGTCATCAGCGGCTACCACGCGCGCGTGTCGCCCGAGGCGCTGGGCAAGACGCTCTTGGTGTTCGTCGAGATCAAGCTCTCGGCCAAGTCGGGCGACGTGTTCGACAAGGTCAGGCAGGAGCTGCTGCACATGCCCGAGGTGCTCGAATGCCACCTCGTGTCGGGCAGCTTCGACTACCTCGTGAAGGCGCGCCTGAGCGGCATGAGCGAATACCGCCACCTGCTCGGCGACATCCTCAAGAAGCTGCCGGTGGCGGCCGAGTCGCACAGCTACGTGGTGATGGAGGAGATCAAGGAAACCCTGATGCTCGCCACCGACCGCTGAAGGCACGGCTACCATCGCGCGCCCATGTCCCAAGACCCGATCACCATCCGCCCCTGGCGCCTCGACGACTTCGACGCCGTCAAGGCCATCCTCGACGACACCTTCGCGAGCACCTGGCTGCCGCAGCTCACGCCCGAGGCCGCGCGCGGCTACCGCGAGAGCGGCGAGCCCGTGGGCTACATCGACGAGATGGGGCCCGAGTTCTTCGTCGCCGAGATCGGCGGCGAGGTGGTCGGCATGGTCCATTGGCAGCACGACTTCGTGCAGGCGCTGCACGTGCCCGCGGCGCATCGGCGCAAGGGCATCGCGCGCGCGCTCATGGCCTTCGCCGAAGCCGGCATGCGCGCCGACGGCATCGAGCGCGCGCGGCTCGAGACCGACACCTTCAACACCGCGAGCCAGGGCTTCTACCTCGCGCTCGGCTATCGCGAGGCCGACCGCTATCCCGACCTCGAATGGCACAGCGGCTTCACGACCATCCTCTACGTGAAGCCGCTGCTTTCCTGAACCTCTACTCCATCCCAAGGACACCGCCATGAGCATCTCGATCCGCCGCGACGGCACCACCGGCACGCGCCACATCCTCAAGATCCGCAACCACGAGATCGCGGTCGATGCCTCGCCCGCTGGCGGCGGCAACGACGAGGGCCCCGAGCCGCACGACCTCTACGACGCCTCGCTGGCCGCCTGCAAGGCGCTCACCGTGTTGATCTACGCGCGCCGCAAGGGCATCCCGGTCGAGGACATCGAGGTCGTGGTCGACCGCGACGACAGCGAGGAGCGCAAGGGCATCTACCGGCTCGACTCGACGTTGCGCGTGAGCGGCAACCTCACCGACGCGCAGCGCGACGAGCTGCTGCGCGTGGCGGGCAAGTGCCCGGTGCACAAGCTCATGACCGAGGTGAAGACCGAGATCCAGACGAACTGGGCGGCCTGAACCCGGGGGCGGTCAGCGCAGCACGCGCCAGGCCCGCACCGCGCGCAGCAGCGACCACAGGCCGGCCTCGGCCGGCACCTTCTTCTCGTTGAACGACACGGCGACGTAGATGTCGTCGGCCGGCACGTAGGCGACCACGCTCGTGAAGCCCTCGATGCCGCCGCTGTGGCCCAGCATCAGGCCCGGCCCGTCGGGCACGTCGTAGAGCTGCACGCCCATGCCGTACGAGGCATTGCCGCCGCTGTAGGGGCCGAGCATCGCGGGCATGTCGCCGAACATGCGCCGCACCGTGGCCGGCGGCAGCACCCGGCCGCCGAGCAGCGCATGCCAGAAGCGCACGAGGTCGCCCGCGGTCGAGGCCAGCGCGCCCGCGGCATAGGGCGTGGCGTACTGGTCGGGCGCCTCGACCGGCCGACCGCCCGCGTGGCCGCTGACCACGGGCAGTTCGACGCCGGGCCGGCGCATCGTGGTGTGCGTGAGCGCGAGCGGGCCGACCAGCCGCTTCGCCAGCACCTGCTCGAAGGACGCGCCCTCGAGCCGTTCGACGATGACGCCGAGCATCGCGTAGCCGGTGTTGCTGTAGCTCCAGTTCGTGCCGGGGCAGAACTGCGGTTTCTGCGCGAGGCCCATGGCGATGATCTCCGCGGGTGGCCGGTACTTCGTGCCGAAGTCGGGCAGCGCATTGAAGCTCACGAGGCCGCTGGTGTGGCGCAGCAGGTGCTCGATGGTGACGAGCCCGGCGTTGGGCGCCTCGGGGAACCAGCGCTCGATGCTGTCGCCGAGCGCGAGCCGGCGTTCCTCCACGAGCTGCAGCACGATCGTGGCGGTCAGCGTCTTGGCGGTGCTCGCGACCTGGAAGCCCTGGTCGGGCCGTACCGGCTCGCGCGGCTCGGTGCGCGCCAGGCCGCGGGTTGCCCGCCAGCTGCCTTCGCCGGGGAGCGCGACCGCCACGCTCGCGGCCGGCACGTGCTGCAGCATTTTGTCGAGCGCATCGCCGAGGCTCTTCTGCAGGTCGGCGGGCAGCTCGCCGTCGATCGCGCGGCCGAAGTCGCGCTGCCAGACCGCATCGGGCGCGGAGCGCCGCGGCGGGCCGGCATAGGCGGCGCGGACCGAGCAGCCCTCGTCGGCGCGCGCGCTGCCCCATGGCAGTGCCATCGCGATCATCGTGGCCAGCGCGTTGCGGCGCGCCGGGTCGTTCAGCGTCGTTGTCATCCGATCTCCATCAGCCCTGCCTGGCCGCTTCCGACTGCTTGCGCGCCGCCTCCACGCGCTTGGCATAGCGGTCGCCCCAATCGGCGAGCGGGCCGAGCGCCGCGTTGAGCGTGGCACCCAGTTTGGTCTCCGAATACTCGACGCGCGGCGGCACCTCGTGGAACACCTCGCGCGCGACCACGCCGTCGGTCTCGAGCTCGCGCAGCTGCTGGATCAGCATCTTCTCGCTGATGCCCGGCAGCATGCGCCGCAGCTCGCCGAAGCGGCGCGGCTGCAGGTGCAGCTCCCAGAGGATCAGCGCTTTCCATTTCCCGCCGATGACTTCGAACGC
Organism: Variovorax sp. FG153; assembly: GCF_057809595.1. NCBI lineage: Bacteria > Pseudomonadati > Pseudomonadota > Betaproteobacteria > Burkholderiales > Comamonadaceae > Variovorax > Variovorax sp. FG153. The sequence goes on along the minus strand of NZ_JBMDKG010000013.1, from coordinate 70,508 downwards.
GGGGCCGATGCCGCAGACGTAGGGCTTCTTCGCTGCCATGCCTTCTCCAATACTGACATTTTGGTAAGTACCGAACTTTATCGTAGGTACTTGACCATCGGGAGGTGCGATTTCTACCATGCGGCCATCGTCAATCCTTTTCGGAAACACCCCATGAGCAGCAAGCAGAAGATCACCGTCATCGGCCTCGGCGCGATGGGCGCCACCATCGCGCGCCTCTACCTCGAACAGGGCCACGAAGTCACGATATGGAACCGCAGCGCCGACAAGGCCGCGTCGCTGGTCGCCCAGGGCGCGGTGCTGGCCGGCAGCGCCGCCGCCGCGGTGCGCGCGAGCCGCGTGGTGCTGATGTGCGTCTACGACTACCGCGCGGCCGACGCGATCCTCGGCGCCGAGGGCGTGGCGGCCGCGATGGACGGCCGCCTGCTGGTGCAGCTCACGACCGGCAGCCCGCGCGACGCGCGCGATGCGCAGGCCTGGGCGCAGCGCCACGGCGCCACCTTCCTCGAGGGCGCGATCCAGGCCGCGCCCGAGCAGATGGGCCAGGGCGACACGCCGATCCTGATGTCGGGCGACGAGCAGGTGTTCCGTGCCGTCGAGCCGCTGCTCGCGGTGCTCGGCGGCGGCATCGTCTACCTGGGCGAGAAGATCAGCAACGCCGCGGCCATGGACCTCGCGACGCTCTCGACCATCTACGGCACGATGCTGGGCTTCCTGCACGGCGCGCGCGTGGCCGAGTCGGAGGGCTTCGACGTGGCCGAGTTCGGACGCATCGTCGCGGGCATCATGCCGACCTTCGCGGGCTTCCTGCAGCACGAGGGCGCGGTCATCCAGTCGGGCGACTTCAAGATCTCGCAGAGCCCGATGCGGATCTCGGTCGAGGCCACGCAGCGCATCCTTCAGACGGCGCGCGAGAGCGGCATCAACAGCGAGTTCCCGGCCTTCGCGGCCGGCCTGTTCCAGCGCGCCGATGCCGCGGGGCTCGGCGGCGAGGAACTGGCGGCGCTGATCAAGCTGCTGCGCGCGCCGAATTGACGCCACCGGCCGGCCTCAGGCCCAGCGCATCGCCTCGATGGCGCGCACCAGCTCGGACTCGCGCTCGATGAAGAAGTCGCCGTGGCAGGCGTCCTCGAGCACGAGCTGGTGGCGGGTCTTCAGCGCCGCCATCAGGCGGGCCGCGTCGTCGACGCGCACGTAGCGGATCGCGCGCAGGTAGGCGGCCGCGTCCTTTTGCGTGGCATCGTCCAGCGTCTCGGGCAGCGCGGGGAAGATGTCGCGGATGTCCCCGGGCATCGCGGTCACGACGAGAGCGGGCGCTCGCACCGGCGTGTAGTCGGGCGAGAAGGAATGGCTGGCGGTGTCCATCGCGTCGGCCACGGCGGCGGGCGTGTTGAGGCGCACGCTGCCGTCGGGCCGTGGGTCGAGCTGGTCGCGCAGGTTGGCCTCCAGCGGCGCCGACCAGTGCCGCACCGTGCGCCGCGCATAGGCGATCGCCGCCTCCATCGAGGCGCCGTCCTCCTCGTTCGGTACTGGTTCGCGAAACAGCCGGTTGTCTGGCACGGGCAGACCGCCGGTGCCGGGGTTGCGCGTGTGGTCGAAGGTGGCATCGAGGTAGACCAGCCCGCGCACGCGCTGCGGATGCCGGCCCGCGAAGCGCGTGAGCTCGTTGCCCGCGATCGAATGGCCCGCGAGCACCACGCGGTCCAGCCCGAGCCCGTCGAGCAGCGCATGCAGGTCGGCCACCAGCGTGTCGACCTCGTAGTGCTCGGTGGCGGTGCGCACCGGCAGCGGCTTGTCCGACTGGCCGTAGCCGCGGCGGCTCACCGCGATCACGCGCGAACGCGGCGCGAGCGCATGGGCCAGGCCGTCGAAGACGTAGGCATTGGCGCCCAGCCCCGGCAGCAGCACGATGGCCGGGCCGCGGCAGTTGTCGCATTGCCAGTCGCGCACATGCAGCGAGACATCGTGCGCCACCTTCACGCGCCGGTCGGTCACCGACACCACGATCGGGCCGGCGGGCGCACTGGCCTGCGGGGCGACCGGATGGCTGCTGCCGCCGCAGCCGCCGAGGGTGACGAGGCCGCCGAGGCCCGAGAGCGACACGGCCGAGGGCCAGGCCAGCGCGGCGCGCAGGAAGGCGCGCCGCGGCGGGAAGAAGAGGGGGTGGAACCGGGGCATGGCGCGCAGTGTGGGCAACCGACCTGAAGCGCGGCTGTGGCCTTCATGAAGGAATCCTGAAGTCTTCGAAGGCCGCTTGGCAGATACTTCCGGCTCCCCAGGTGCCGGGCGGCGCACCGCACGGAGACTGTCATGAATCTTTTGCTCGTGGAGGACGACCTCGAACTCGGCAACGGCGTGCGCATCGCGCTCGCCAACCAGGGCATGGACGTGGTCTGGGTGCGCCGTCTCGACGATGCCATCCGTACCCTCGACAGCGGTGCCTTCGACATGGTGCTGCTCGACCTCGGCCTGCCCGACGGCGACGGCATCGAGCTGCTGCTGCGCCTACGCCGCGAGCGCCAGATCCTGCCGGTGCTCGTGCTCAGCGCGCGCGACGCGCTCAACGACCGGCTGCGCAGCCTCGACGACGGCGCCGACGACTACCTGGTCAAGCCCTTCGCGCTGGCCGAGCTGCTGTCGCGCGTGCGCGCGCTCGCGCGCCGCAGCTACGGCTTCGACGACGAGACCATCCGCATGCGCGGCCTGGCGCTGCACGAGCCCACGCGCGGCGTGCTGGTCGACGGCCAGCAGGTGGAGCTCTCGCGCTGCGAGTTCGACCTGCTCGCGCTGCTGCTCAAGCGCACCGGTCGCGTGGTCACGCGCCGCGTGATGGAGGAACAGGTGCTGCCGGGCGGCCCGGGCATCGGCAGCAACTCGCTCGAGGTGCACATCTCGAACCTGCGCCGCAAGATCGGCCAGGGCTACATCCGCACCGTGCGCGGCATCGGCTACGTGGTCGACGCCCAGTCGCTGGCGCGCGCCGGCAGCCCGCGCGCATGATCCGTGGCGCGCTGCGCTTCATCGGGCGGGTGATCCAGCCCTCGCTGATGCGCCGGCTGGTGCTGGCGCAGATGGCGGTGGTGGCGGCGCTGTGGACCTTGATCGTCGGGCTGCTGTTCTACGACTCCTACAAGGACCCGGAGCTGCTGCGCTTCGGCAAGATCTACGAGAGCGTGGCGGCGATCGCCATCAACCTGGCCGACGACCCGAAGCGCCAGTACGACACCCTGCATGCCTTCGACCTCGCGCTGATGGAGACCGCGAGCGACGGCAACGCCGAATCCGACACCTCGCCGATGCTGCAGGTGTGGCAGCGCGGCAAGCTGATCTACCGCACCACCGACAGCGTGCCCGAGATCGTCAACAGCGCGCCCGACGTCATCGAGACGGTGCACGCGGGCGGGCGCGAATGGCGCGCGCGCACGCTGCATTCGCCGCAGCTCGACACCCGCGTGATGATCGCCGAGCCCGGCATCTGGCGGCTGGTGGTCAACATCACCTACCGCGGCTATTACCTGCTGCCGCTGCTGGTGAGCCTGCCCTTCCTGGTGGTGCCGGCCTGGCTCACGGTGCGGCTCGCGCTGCGGCCCTGGCGCCGCGTGAGCCGCGAGACCTCCGAGCGCGGGCCGGCCGATCTCACGCCGCTGTCGTACCGGCCGCCGCACCGCGAGCTGCAGCCGCTGGTGCAGAGCATCAACACGCTGCTGCAGCGGGTGCGCGACAGCACCACGCGCGAGCGCAGCCTGATCGCCGACGCGGCCCACGAGCTGCGCACGCCGCTGGCCGCGATGCGTGTGAACGTGGAGGCGCTGAAGGCGCAGAGCATCGATTCGGGGCAGCGCGAGCTGATGGCCAACCTGCTGCGCAGCAACGACCGCGCGACCCGGCTGGTGGGCCAGCTGCTGCAGCTCATGCGCAGCGACGCGGTGTCCGATGCCGCGCTGCCGGTGGCGCTGTCGCTCGACGCGCTGGTGCAGGACCGGCTCGCGATGATCGAGGCCGTGGCGCATGCGCGCGGCGTCGAGCTCGAACTGGCCTGCGAGGGCGAGGTGCCGGTGCTCGGCGAGCGCGAGAGCCTGGTGTCGATGGTCGACAACCTGGTGGACAACGCCATCAAGTACAGCCTGCGCCGCACGGTCGTCAAGGTGCAGGTGGCGCGCGAGCAGGACCAGGCGGTGCTGCGCGTGGCCGACCAGGGACCGGGCATTCCGCCGGGCCTGCGCGAGCGGGTGTTCGACCGCTTCTTCCGCAGCCCGGGCCAGGCCCAGAGCGGCAGCGGGCTGGGCCTCGCGATCGTCAAGTCGGTGGTCGACAAGCATGGCGGCAGCGTGGTGCTGGAGACCGGCGCCGGCGGCCGCGGGCTGCTCGCGGTGGTGCGGCTGCCGCTGGCGGTCGACGGGCAGGCGCAGCCGATGCTCGAGGGGCGCGGCTGAGGGCACCAAGACCCCGCTCAGCCCCGCCGAAGTGTGAAGATTTAAAATGCCGGGTGCTCTCCGGCACCCCTCCCGAACAGGACACTCCCCCATGAAGTGGGTCATTCTCGCCATCTTCGCGCTCAGCGCGCTCTACGTGCACTTCCGCGGCCAGGTGCGCCACCGATTCTTCCGCCAGCTGTCGGACCATTCGACCTTCCTCGCGCCGCTCAACGTGTTCATGTACATGTTCTCGAAGGTGCCGAGCACGCCCTACCTGTCGCCCAAGGAATTCCCCGAGATGCGCGTGCTCGAGGAGAACTGGGAGATCATCCGCGAGGAGGCGCTCGCGATGCGCAACGGCGGCAGCATCAAGGCCTCGAGCCAGTTCAACGACGTGGGCTTCAACTCCTTCTTCAAGAGCGGCTGGAAGCGCTTCTACCTCAAGTGGTACGACGAGGCCCATCCCTCGGCCGCGGTGCTGTGCCCGCGCACGACCGAGCTGCTGCGCGGTATCGGCACCATCAAGGCCGCGATGTTCGCCGAGCTGCCGCCCGGCAGCCGGCTGGTGCGCCATCGCGACCCCTTCGCGGGTTCGCTGCGCTACCACCTGGGCCTGTGGACGCCGGGCGTGGAGGGCTGCTACATCGACGTCGACGGCCAGCGCTACCACTGGCGCGACGGCGAATCGGTGGTGTTCGACGAGACCTACATCCACTATGCCGAGAACACCACCGACCACGACCGCGTGATCCTGTTCTGCGACATCGAGCGTCCGCTCAAGTACCGCTGGGCCAGCGCCGTCAACCGCTGGTTCGCGAAGAACCTGCTGGCCGCGGCCAGCTCGCCCAACGATGCCGGCGACAAGACCGGCGGCATCAACCGCGCCTTCAAGTACATCTACCAGATCCGCGTGATCGGCAAGCGCCTGAAGGCCTGGGACAAGCGCGTGTACTACCTCGTGAAGTGGGCGATCTTCGGCGGCCTCGCGCTCTGGATCTTCTGGTAGTGAAGGGCCGGGCGCCGCCTCAGGCGCCCACCAGGATCAGCCGGCGCCGCGCCGGGCCGGTGATCCAGCTCATGAAGCCCGCCAGCGCCGTGCCGCCGAGCACGTCGAGCAGCACGTGCTGGCGCGTGGCCAGCGTCGAATAGACGATCCCCGCGGCCCACAGCCAGTTGAGCGCCAGCACCCAGCCGGGCGCGTCCACGCTGCGCAGCTGGCGCGTCATCAGCACGGCCGTGAACACCGCGAACGACACGTGCAGCGAGGGAAAGGCATTGCCGCCCGCGTCGGTGCTCTTGAGGAACTGCAGCGAGGGGTACTGCGCCCAGTCGACCGGGAAGGCCGGCACGGTGGTCGGAAAGAGCCAGAACACCACGAGCCCGATGGCCGCCATCAGCGCCGCCGCCTGCGCATGCAGCAGCAGCTCGGCGCGGTCCTTCGCGAAGGCCGGCGCGAGGCCGACGTAGAGCCACAGCGAGCCGTAGAGCGGCAGCGCGTCCTCGCTCAGCGGCACCCAGTGGTCGATGGCCGTGAGCGGCATCGTGAGGGGCAGGCCGAGCGGGTGGTGCATGACCCAGAAATACAGCACGAAGAAGCCGGAGATGCCGAGCGTGGTGCCGAGCATCTTGGTGACCCAGAGCGTGGCGATGCGCCGCAGCAGCGCCGCGTGCCATGGCGTGCCGGCGAGGCGGGACGAGAGGGGTGTCACCTGGGCTCCCTGGATGGATGAACCGGCCAGGGTAGGCGAGGGCATTGCGTGAACATTACGGGGGCCGCCCTCTAGAATTCCCGCCCGATATGAGAATCCTGCTGGTCGAAGACGAAGCCGAACTCGCGCAGGCGCTGGCGGCGGCCCTGCGCCAGAACCAGGCGGTGGTCGACGTGGCCGGCTCGCTGCGCGAGGCGCAGGACGCGGTGCTCGCGGGCCAGCATGAGGTGATCGTGCTCGATCGCGGCCTGCCCGACGGCGACGGCCTGAGCCTGATCGAGTTCCTGCGCGCCAGCGGGATCGCGGCCGCGGTGCTGGTGCTCACCGCGATGGCCGACATCTCCGAACGCGTGCTGAGCCTCGACGGCGGCGCCGACGACTACCTCGCCAAGCCCTTCTCGATGGACGAGCTGATGGCGCGCGTGCGCGCGCTCGCGCGCCGTCCCGCGCTGCGCGCGAACCCCGTCACCGCGCTGGCGCGGCTGCGCTTCGACCACCTGCAGCGGCAGGCGCATGTCGATGCGCAGAGCCTGCTGCTCACGCGGCGCGAGCTGCTGGTGCTCGAGGCCCTGCTCGAGCAGCGCGGGCGCACCGTGCTGCGCGAGTCGCTGCACGACCGCGTCTACGGGCAGGAGGGCGACATCCATTCGAACGCGCTCGACACCCATGTCTCGCGCCTGCGCTCCAAGCTCGACAAGTCGGGCGCCCAGGTCGAGATCCACGCCATCCGCGGCGTGGGCTACCTGCTGTGCGCGGCGCCGGGCGCCGCATGAAGCTGCTGTCGCTGCGCTGGCAGCTGATCTGGAGCCTGATCCTGCTGCAGGTGGTGGTGGGGCTGCTGGTGATGGGCGGCTTCATCGGCCTGGCCTGGGTGCTGGGGCGGGTGGTCGACGAGACCGGCGAGGAGACGGTGCGCGTGATCCGCGATGCGGTCGTGCGCGCGGACGACGGCGTGCTCGCGCTCGCGCCCACGCCCGAGTTCGAACAGCTGCGCGGCAACGCCGGCGCGGGCCTGTGGTTCATCGTGCGCGATGCGCAGGGCCACCAGCTCGTGCAGGGCGAGGTGCCCGAGCGCTACCTCGGCCTGGCCGGACGCTTCGACGGCATCGACCGCGTGTGGATCGACCTCGCCACGAGCAACGGCCAGCCGAAGGCGCGCTTCGAGCGCGTCGAGACGCGCGCCGGCCCGGTCGCGATGATGGTTCAGACCGGCAGCCCGCTGTCGATGAAGAGCACCCTGCGCGGCACCGGCGTGGCCTTCCTGTTCCTGGTGGCGCCGATGGCGCTGGTCACCTGTCTCGGCGTGATCCTCGCGACGCCCTTCGTGGTCAAGCGCGGCCTCAAGGGGCTGATCGCCACCGCCGCGCATGCCGAGAGCATCGACGTGCACGAGCGCACCACGCGGCTGCCGCTCGATGGCGTGGCGAGCGAGATCCGCCCGCTGGTGAATGCCGTCAACCGTGCCTTCGACCGCCTCAACGAGGGCTACGACCGGCAGGAGCGCTTCCTGGCCGACGCGGCGCACGAGCTGCGCACGCCGATCACCATCCTGCAGATCCGCCTCGAGGGGCTGCCCAACGATCCGCTCAAGGTCAAGCTGATGCAGGCCTCGGCGCGCCTGGCCACGCTGGCCGAGCAACTGCTCGACCTGCAGCGGCTCGACGGCGTGGTGGTGCAGGCGCAGCAGGTGGACCTGAAGGCGCTGTGCGAGCGCGTGGCGGCCGACCTCGCGCCGCTCGCGATCATGAACCGCTGCACCCTGTCGGTCGATGCGCCGCAGGCGATCGTGGTCGGCGGCGATGCGCCCTCGCTCGAGCGCGCGCTGACCAACCTGATCCAGAACGCGATCGAGCACGGCGGGCAGGGCTGCGACATCCAGGTGCGGCTGTGCGAGCCCTTCTGCATCGAGGTACTCGACTCGGGCCCTGGCATCCCCGAGTCGGAGCGCGAGCGCGTGGTCGAGCCCTTCCACCGGCTGGTGCCGCGCGGGCGCGGCGCCGGGCTCGGGCTGCACCTCGTGGCCGAGGTGGCGCATCTGCACCGCGGGCGGCTCACCATCGGCAGCAACGACACGGGCGGCGCGCGGATGCGGCTGGAGCTGAACCTCGGGACCTGATCAGGCCTGGCGCAGCCAGCGGTTGCAGGGCTCGGAGAAGCCTCGTGCCACCACCTGCCCCAGCAGCCCCGACACGGCCAGCAGCGCGAGGTAGCCGAGCGGAATCCACATCGCCGGCAGGCCCGATTGCTGGAACCACCAGGCACCGGGAATCACCACGAACATGTGGCTCAGGTAGACCTCGTAGCTGTATCGCCCGAACCAGCGCAGCGGCGCCGCGGCCGCGCCCGCGCACCAGCGCCAGGGTCGCCAGTGCGCCGCCACAAGCAGCAGCGCGAGGCCCAGCTCGAGCAGCGTGACCTGCAGGCCGAAGCGCGTGAGGCCGAGCTGGAACACCTCGCGCCGAAAGCAGAACACGCCCGCCACCAGCAGCGCGCCCGCGGCCAGCAGCAGCCGATGCACCGTGGCCGAGGGCGCGCGCGGCACGCGCTGCGCGAGCAGCGCCGCGAGGCAGCCGAAGGCGATGCCGTCCATGCCCGAGAGGTAGGCGTGGTCCTGCCACAGTTCGTTGTCGCTCCACACGCTGCGCGCCAGCGGCCCGAGCGCGATCGGCACCAGCATCAGCAGCGCGAAGCGGCGTTCGCCGCGCGCGAGCAGGCACAGCCATGGAAAGCCCAGGTAGAAGGCCTCCTCGACCGAGAGCGACCACAGCACGCCCCAGGGGCCGGGCAGGTAGCCGACCTGCGCCTCGAGCCAGTTGAGGTGCAGGCCCAGCGCCGCGAGCAGCGCGCGCGGCAGCGAGACCCTGGTCGTGTCGAGCGCGAACCAGGCGCTGCCCGCGAGATGCAGCACGCTCAGTACCGCGAGCAGCAGCACGAGGCTCGGCAGGATGCGCGCCGCGCGCAGGCGGTAGAAGGCGCCGGGCGGCACGCGCGACAGCGTGCCCCAGCGGCGCAGCGACGCGCTCGCGATCAGGTAGCCCGACACCACGAAGAACGCGATCACCGCGTAGTAGCCGCTCCGGAACAGGAGGCCCTGCAGGCGTGGCCCGAGCGCCTGCGCGAGCTCGGGCGGACCGAAGGGCAGGCGCAGGTTCGCATGCAGCAGGATCACGAAGACCACCAGCAGGCCGCGCAGCAGGTCGACATGCGGCAGGCGGGGCAGGGCATCGGAGCGGACCATCGCGGCGATTCTGCGGACGAACGCCCGCGCGGCCTGAAGGGCTACTGAAGCACCGACAATCGCGCCTCGACCGTCCCGCACCGCATGCCCGATTCGCCTTTCGCCGACCCGGCCCTTCTCGCCACGCCGACCGACCTTGCCAGTGCCCAGGCCCTGATCGCGCGCATCGCGCCGCTGCTCGCGGCGCGCGGCCTGGCGATGCGCGCGCCGCCGCCCGAGCCCACCACCTGCTGCGGGCGCGGCTGCAACGGCTGCGTCTGGGAAGGCTGGCTCGCGGCGGTCGCCTACTGGCGCGACGAGGCCTCCTTGCTGCTCGATTGAGCGGCGCGCTTGCGCGGCGCCTTGCGATCGGGTGCCGCGATGGCGCCCGTGCCCGCGGCGCGCAGGATGCGCCGGAATGTCGGGCATTCCATGTGGCTGGGCGCGCGGCACACGGCCGCGTGCCGCAGGCCGTCGCGCATCGCGGCGAGCTGGCGGATGGTGCGGTCGAGCTCGTCGGCCTTGGTCTCGAGCATGCCGCGATCGATGCGCGGCTGGCCGTCGGGCGCGAACATGCGCGCGATCTCGTCGAGCGAGAAGCCGGCGGCGCGGCCCAGCGAGATCAGCGCCAGCTTCTCGAGCACGCCGGGATCGAACAGCCGGCGCAGCCCCTGCCGGCCCGTCGAGGCGATCAGCCCCTTCTCGTCGTAGAAGCGCAGCGTGGAAGCGGGCACGCCCGATTGCCTCGCCACCTGCGCGATATCCAGTGGTGCCATCCTCTTGACCTCAAGTCGACTTGAACTTGCATAGTGCGTTCTCCGCCTTCCGAAGGCAAGCCAGAAAGGAAAGAAAGATGCACGACACGCAAGAGTCCGACAGCGAGCAGTCGCGGCTGTGGAACGGCCCGGCGGGCCGCGCCTGGGTCGACCGGCAGCCGCTGCTCGACCGCCTGTTCGCACCGCTCGGCACGCTGCTGATCGAGTCCCTGGCCGGGCATTCGCTCGGTCGCGTGCTCGACGTGGGCTGCGGCACCGGTGCCGTCACGCTCGCGCTCGCGAGCCCGTCGGGCGATGCTGGCGAATGCGTCGGCATCGACATCTCGGCGCCGATGATCGAGGCCGCCCGCGCACGCGCCGAGCGCGAGGGTTCGCGGGCGCGCTTCGTGTGCGCCGATGCCCAGGCCCATGCCTTCGCGCCGGCCGGGTTCGACACCCTCGTCTCGCGCCTCGGCGTGATGTTCTTCGACGATCCCGTCGCGGCCTTCGCGAACCTGCGGCGTGCCGCGCGCGACGGTGCCGCGCTGCGCTTCCTCGCCTGGCGCGCGGCCGCGGAGAACCCGTTCATGACCACGGCCGAACGCGCGGCGGCGCCGCTGTTGCCTCGACTGCCCGCGCGCCGGCCGGGCGCGCCGGGGCAGTTCGGCTTCGCGGACCGCGAGCGGGTCGAGTCCATCCTCGCGCAGGCCGGCTGGGGCGCCATCGCGATCCGTCCCGTCGATCTGGCCTGCAGCCTGCCCGCGCGGGAGCTCGTGCCCTACCTGAGCCGCCTCGGGCCGGTCGGCATCGCGCTCGAGCAGGCCGATGCGGCAACGCGCGAGCGCGTCGTCGAGACGGTGCGTGCCGCCTTCGAACCCTTCGTGCAGGGCGACGAAGTGCGCTTCACCGCGGCCTGCTGGCTGGCCGGCGCGCAGGCCGCGAGCGCGGCCCGGCCGGCATGACGCTCACTGGTTCTGCGACCCGCGGTGCGCCCAGCCCGTGGTGTGTTTCTCGATCACGCTGAAGAGTTCGTACATCAGCATCGCCATCGCGCCCACCACCATCAGCCCGGCGAAGGCCAGGCCCATCTGCATCGACGAGCCGGCCGAGATCAGCAGGTAGCCGATGCCTTCGTTGGCCGCAGTCATCTCGCTGACCGTGGTGCCCACGAAGGCCAGCGTGATCGCGACCTTGAGCGAGCCGAAGAAGTAGGGCATGGAGCGCGGCAGGCCGATCTTCACGAGCACGTCCCAGCGCTTGGCGCCGAGCACGCGCAGCACGTCCTCGAGCTCGGGCTCGAGCGTGGCGAGGCCGGTCGCGATGTTGACCATGATCGGGAAGAAGCTGATCAGGAAGGCCGTGAGGATCGCGGGCCCGATGCCGATGCCGAACCACACGACCAGGATCGGCACGAAGGCCGCCTTGGGCAGCGCGTTGAAGGCCGTCATCAGCGGATAGATGGCCGCGTAGGCCAGGCGCGAGCTGCCGATCACGAAGCCGAGCAGCACGCCCACCACGATCGCGAGGCCGAAGCCCGCCATCGTGACCCAGAAGGTGCGCCAGGCATGGCCCGCGATGATCTCCTTGAACTCCCAGAACTGGTTCCAGATGCGCAGCGGGCTCGGGAAGATGAAGTCCGAGACGCCGAAGCCCGCGCAGATCACCTGCCACAGCAGGATCACGGCCACGAGCAGCAGCCAGGGCGACCAGCGTTCGAGTTGCTTGTTGTTCTTCATGGCCGCTCCTCAGTGGGCCACCGCGGCGGCACCGCTGGCGCCGGCGGCATTGCCGCGGATCGCGCCGATGTGGCTGCGCAGCTCGAGCACGATGTCGGTGAACTCCTTGGTGTAGGTGAGCTCGAGCTCGCGCGGGCGCGGCAGCTCGATCTCGCGCTTCACCACGAAGCGGCCCGGGCTCTTGCTCATCACGTAGACCGTGTCGGCCAGGAACACCGATTCGCGCAGGTCGTGCGTGACCAGGATCACGTTGAAGCGCTGCTCGGTCCAGAGGTCGCGCAGGATGCACCAGAGCTCCTCGCGCGTGAAGGCATCGAGCGCGCCGAAGGGCTCGTCGAGCAGCAGCATCTTGGGCTCGTGGATCAGCGCGCGGCAGATGCTCGCGCGCTGCTGCATGCCGCCCGAGAGCTGCCACGGGAACTTGTCCTCGTAGCCGCCCAGGCCCACCTTCTGCAGCAGGCGGCGCGCGCGGTCCTCGTATTCCTTGCGCTTGGCCTTGAAGTTCGAGCGGTAGGGCTCGACGATCTCCAGCGGCAGCAGCACGTTGTCGACCGTGGTGCGCCAGGGCAGCAGCGAGGGCGCCTGGAAGGCCATGCCCGAGATCTTGAGCGGCCCGGTCACCGGCTCGCCGTCGATGCGGATGCGGCCCATCGAGGGCATCTTGAGCCCGGTCGTGAGCTTCATGAAGGTCGACTTGCCGCAGCCCGAGGGGCCGACGATGGCGATGAACTCGCCGCGCCTGACCTTCAGGTCGATGGCCTCGACCGCGAAGTGGTTGGCGCGCAGCAGCTCCTCGTTGTAGGCGAGCCAGACGTCCTGGAAGTCGACGAAGGGGGCGGCCTCGTTCGCGGCGTCCGCCATCACTTGCGCAGGATTCCGCTGAGTTCGGCGGCCGGCGGCAGCAGCGCGGCGGTCCACACGGCCTCGGGGCTCACGCGGGTCTTGGTGTTGAAGGCATCCGACACCTGCGAGGCCATCAGCGACAGGCGGCCCGCGTTGACCGCGCCGAAGCCGTCGGCGCGCGCGTCGGCGCTGTTGATCACGGTGTCGATCGCGAGCTGCAGGCGGCGCGTCTCGAGCTTGCTGTCGACGATGCCGTCGCGCGCCTTCACCGACTCGATGCCCTGCGCGGGATTGGCGATCACTTCCTTGGCGCCCTTGGCGAAGGCCGAGAGGAATTTCTTCACCGCCTCGGGGTTCTCCTTGATGAGCTTGGGCGAGGCGATGATGACGTTGCCGTAGAGCTTCACGCCGTAGTCGGGGTAGGGCAGGATCACCACGTCGGCCGTCTTGGCGCCGCGCGCCTCGAGGTTGAGCAGCGAGGTGAAGGTGAAGCCGGTGATGGCGTCGATGTCGCCGCGCATCAGCATGGTCTCGCGCAGGGTCGGGTCCATCGCGGTCCAGTTGACCGTGCCGATGTTGTTGGCCTTGGCGAAGATCGGGAACGCGCGGCGTCCCGCGTCGAACACCGGCGCGCCGAGCTTCTTGCCCGTGAGGTCGGCGGGCTTGGTGATGCCGCTCTTCTTGAGCGTCATGACCGAGGCCGGCGTGTTGTTGTAGACCATCATCACCGCGACCGGCTTGTTCGGGCTGTCGGGGTTGTTGGCGTGGAATTCCATCAGCGCCGCGAGGTCGGCGAAGCCCATGTCGTAGGCGCCCGAGGCCACGCGCGTGACCGTGCCGCCCGAGCCGTTGCCCGCGTCGATGGTCACGTCGAGGCCGGCGGCCTTGAAGTAGCCCTTGGCGGCCGGATGCAGGAACAGCGCGGCCGGTCCCTCGAAGCGCCAGTCGAGCTGGAACTTGATCGGCGTCGTGGCCTGGGCGAAGGCCGAGGGCAGGCCGAAGCTCAGGGCCGAGGCGGCGAGGAAGGACTGGAGCAGATGGCGCTTGTTCATGCGGGCTTGGTTCCGTGAAGGTGAAATGCTTCCGGATTCAAGCAAAAACGGTGCCCGCACGTGATTGGTGCGAACCCTTCCCGCGTCTCGATGCGGTGCGTCGCTGGGGAAAACCGCACCGCAAGGGTGAGAAACCTTCGATTCTCAGGGGACGTTCGCACCGAAGCCGAGCTGGGGCGCGATCGCGGCCCCAGGCTCGGCCTTCCTGCTTACTTGTCGACAGTGACCTTCGCCACCGCCAGCGCCGTCATGTTGATGATGCGGCGCACCGTCGACGAGGGCGTGAGCACGTGCGCCGAGCTCGCGGCGCCCAGCAGCACCGGGCCCACCGTGATGCCGTTGGCGCCGGTCATCTTCAGCACGTTGTAGAGGATGTGGGCCGAGTCGAGGTTCGGGCACACCAGCAGGTTGGCCTCGCCCGAGAGCGTGCTGTCGGGCAGCGCGGTGCGGCGGATCTCCTCCGAGAGCGCCGCGTCGCCGTGCATCTCGCCGTCGCATTCGATGTCGGGCGCCATCTGGGCGAACAGGTCGCGCGCCAGCCGCATCTTGCGCGCCGAGCCGCGCGAGGAACTGCCGTAGTTCGAGTGCGAGAGGAAGGCCACCTTCGGCGGCAGGCCGAAGCGGTGGATCTCCTCGGCCGCCATCAGCGCGATGCTGGCGAGCATCTCGGCGCTCGGGTCCTCGTTCACGTTGGTGTCGGTGATGAAGATGGTGCGCTTGTCGAGCGTGAGCGCGTTCAGGGTCGCGAAGCCGGGCGCGCCGCGCTTCAGGCCGATCAGGTCGCGGATGTGCTCGAGGTGGGCGTCGAAGCGACCGACCATGCCGCAGATCATCGCGTCGGCGTCGCCGAGGTGGATCATCAGCGCGGCGATCACGGTGTTCGAACGGCGCACCGCGGCCTTGGCGGCCTCGGGCGTCATGCCGCGGCGGCCCATGAGCTTGTGGTAGCTCTCCCAGTAGGTGCGGAAGCGCGGATCGTCCTCGGGGTCGACCACCTCGAAGTCGGCGCCCAGGCGGATGTGCAGCCCGGCCTTCTTGATGCGGGCCTCGATCACGGCGGGGCGACCCACCAGGATCGGTCGCGCGATGCCTTCGTCGACCGCGTACTGGGCCGCGCGCAGCACGCGCTCGTCCTCGCCCTCGGCGTAGGCCACGCGCTTGGCGGTGGCCAGCTTGGCGGCGGTGAACACCGGGCGCATGAACATGCCGGTCTGGTAGACGAAGCGCGTGAGATGCTGGCGGTAGGCCTCCATGTCCTCGATCGGGCGCGTGGCCACGCCCGAGGCCTGCGCGGCCTTGGCGACGGCCGGCGCGATGCGCAGGATCAGGCGCGAATCGAAGGGCTTGGGAATGATGTAGTCGGGGCCGAAGGCCAGTTCCTGGCCCGCGTAGGCGGTGGCCACTTCCTCGCTGATGTCGGCCTTGGTCAGGTCGGCGATCTCGCGCACGCAGGCCAGCTTCATCTCTTCCGTGATCTTGCTCGCGCCGCAGTCGAGCGCGCCGCGGAAGATGTACGGGAAGCACAGCACGTTGTTGACCTGGTTCGGATAGTCCGAGCGGCCGGTGGCGATGATGCAGTCGGGCCGCACGGCCTTGGCGAGCTCGGGGCGGATCTCGGGCTCGGGATTGGCCAGCGCCAGGATGATCGGCTGGCGCGCCATGGTCTTGACCATGTCGGCCGTCATCACGCCCGGGGCCGAGCAGCCGAGGAACACGTCGGCGTCCTTCACCACGTCGGCCAGCGTGCGCGCGCCGGTGTCGGGCTGCGCGTAGCGCGCCTTCGATTCGTCGAAGCCGCCCGCGCGGCCGGTGTAGATCAGGCCCTTGGAGTCGCAGGCGTGGATGTTGGCGGGCTTCACGCCCAGGCCCACCATCACGTCGAGGCAGGCGATGGCGGCGGCGCCCGCGCCCGAGACGGCGATCTTCACGTCCTCGATCTTCTTGTCGACCAGTTCCAGGCCGTTGATCAGCGCGGCGGCCGAGATGATGGCCGTGCCGTGCTGGTCGTCGTGGAACACCGGGATGTTCATGCGCTCGCGCAGCTTCTTCTCGATGTAGAAGCACTCGGGCGCCTTGATGTCCTCGAGGTTGATGCCGCCCAGCGTGGGCTCGAGCGCCGCGATGATCTCGACCAGCTTGTCGGGGTCGGTCTCGGCCAGTTCGATGTCGAACACGTCGATGCCGGCGAACTTCTTGAACAGGCAGCCCTTGCCTTCCATCACGGGCTTGGCGGCCAGCGGGCCGATGTTGCCCAGGCCCAGCACGGCCGTGCCGTTGGTGACCACGCCCACCAGGTTGCCGCGCGCGGTGTATTCGGCGGCGGTGGCCGGATCGGCCGCGATGTCGAGGCAGGGATAGGCCACGCCCGGCGAATAGGCCAGCGACAGGTCGCGCTGGTTCAGCAGGGGCTTGGTCGGGGTGATCGAGATCTTGCCCTTGACGGGCGAGCGGTGGTATTCACGGGCAGCTTCGCGCAGTGCTTCTTCTGCCGGTGACAGGGGGGCGGCCATGGAAAGTCTCCTTGTTTCTGACGGGGAACGAGGCTACCGCAAAAGCGCTACCTCTTCTTGCCAGGGCGATGCCGAAAAGGCCTGAACCCATAGCGGGCGTGGCCCCCGATGGATGCGCGGCGGCCGCGGCCGCGCGCCGGAACGGGTTCGGCGCGGCCCCGGGGGCCGCTAAACTGCGCTCCGGCCGGTTGCGGCCCTGCCGCGAGGGCGGCTTCATCCTCCACATGACAGAACGACAACAAGAGGCTTGCAGCGAATGACTTCCGGACCTTTCACCAGCACCGAACCCGACGTCGTGGTCATCGGCGGCGGGCCCTCGGGTTCCACCGTGGCCGCGCTGCTCGCGGACAAGGGCCACGACGTGGTGCTGTTCGAGAAGGCGCAGCATCCGCGCTTTCACATCGGCGAATCGCTGCTGCCGATGAACATGCCGCTGTTCGACCGGCTCGGCGTGCGCACCGAGGTCGAGGCCATCGGCATCCGCAAGCACGGCGCCGAGTTCGTCTCGCCCTGGCACGACCACAGCAGCCATTTCGACTTCGGCGAGGCGATGGACAAGAGCTTCCCCTACGCGGTGCACGTGCGCCGCTCGGAGTTCGACGAGCTGCTGTTCCGCCATGCCGGCAAGCGCGGCGCGCGGACCTTCGAGGGCCAGCGCGTCACGGGCGTCGACATGGACGCCGGCAAGGGCACGCCCGACAACCGGCCGCTGGTGAAGATCAAGGCCGACGACGGCACCGAGACCGCCTGGCGCCCGCGCTTCGTGATCGATGCCAGCGGGCGCGACACCCTGCTGTCGAACCAGTTCGATGCCAAGCAGCGCAACCGCAAGCATGCGAGCGCCGCGCTCTACGGCCACTTCGCCAATGCCGAGCGCCGGCCGGGCCGCTTCGAGGGCAATATCTCGCTCTTCTGGTTCGACCACGGCTGGTTCTGGTACATCCCGCTCAAGGACGGCACCGTGAGCGTCGGCGCTGTGGCCTCGCCGGCCTACTTCAAGCGCCGCCAGGGCGCCTCGCTCGAGGACTTCCTGATGGAGACCATCGCGCTCGCGCCCAAGCTGGCCGCGCGATTGAAGAACGCCACGCTGATGGAGGGCGCCACCGCCACCGGCAACTACGCCTACGACTCCAAGTTCTGCCGCGGCGACCGCTTCATGATGGTGGGCGACGCCTATGCCTTCGTCGACCCGATGTTCTCCTCGGGCGTCTACCTCGCGATGAATAGCGGCTTCGAGGCCGCGACGGCCGCCGACCTGTGGCTGCGCGGCGAGGCCAGGGAGGCCGAGCGCGCGTTCCGCCACTACGAAAAGGTCATGAAGCGCGGTCCGAAGATGTTCTCGTGGTTCATCTACCGCATCACCTCGCCAGCGATCCGGCGCCTGTTCATGGCGCCGCGCAACGTCTGGCGCATGCAGGAGGCGCTGCTGTCGATCCTGGCCGGCGACCTGTTCCGCGACACCCCCATCGGCCCGCGCTTCTGGGGCTTCAAGGTGACCTACTACGCTTCCTGCCTCGGCATCCTGCCGCAGGCCATCAAGACCTGGGCCTGGCGGCGGCGCAACCTCAAGGAGTCGCTGGAGGCGGCGAAGTAGGGAGCGGACTTCCGGACGCAGAGGACGCGAAGGTTTCGCGAAAGACGCAAAAGAAATCTCAAAGTTGTCTTCGGTCCCTTTCGCGTTCTTCGCGAAATCTTTGCGTCCTCTGCGTCCGGCTGCCCGATTTCGACGGTTTCAGTCCGGCGCCACCGTGTGCTGCGCCAGCGCTTCCAGCGCGCGCACCAGCGCCGAGTGGTCCTGCTGCCCGTGGCCCAGTGCCGCGCAGGCGTTCATCAGTTGCGCCGCGCCGGCCGTCTGCGGCAGCGCCACGCCCAGCGAACGCGCGCTCTGCAGCGCGAGGTTCAGGTCCTTCTGGTGCAGCGAGATGCGGAAGCCCGGCGCGAAGGTGCGCTTGATCATGCGTTCGCCATGCACCTCGAGGATGCGCGAGCTCGCGAAGCCGCCCATCAGCGCCTGGCGCACCTTGGCCGGATCGGCGCCGGCCTTGCTCGCGAACAGCAGCGCCTCGCCCACGGCCGCGATGTTCAGCGCCACGATGATCTGGTTGGCCACCTTGCAGACCTGGCCGTCGCCCACGCCGCCCACCAGCGTCACGTTCTTGCCCATCTTCTCGAGCAGCGGGCGCACGCGGCCGAAGGTGCCCTCGTCGCCGCCGCACATGATCGTGAGGCTCGCGGCCTTGGCGCCCACCTCGCCGCCCGAGACCGGCGCGTCGATGTAGCCGCAGCCCAGCGCCTCGATGCGCTGCGCGAAGCCCTTGGTGGCGATCGGGTCGATCGAGCTGCAGTCCACCACGATCTTGCCCTTGCTCAGGCCCGCGGCCACGCCGTCGCGGCCCGGTTCGCCGAACAGCACCTTCTCCACGTCGGGCGTGTCGGGCACCATCACGAACACGATGTCGGCCTGGCGTGCGACCTCGACCGGCGAGGCGCAGATGGTGGCGCGCGAGATGAAGGGCTCGGGCGTGTTGCCGTGCGTGTTCACGAACAGCTGGTGGCCGGCCTCGAGCAGGTGGCCCGCCATGGGCGCGCCCATGATGCCCAGGCCGATGAATCCGATGCGTTGCGATGCTTGTTGCGTCATGTCTTGGGTTTCCTTGAATCTTGTCGTGTCGTCGTTCACTGCGCGCGGGTCAGCGCCTCGCGCCAGCCCAGGCCTTCGACGGTGGTGGCGCGCGGCTTGTATTCGCAGCCGATGAAGCCGTCGTAGCCGAGCGCGTCGATGTGCTGGAACAGCCACGGGTAGTTGATCTCGCCCGTGCCCGGCTCGCCGCGGCCCGGGTTGTCGGCCAGCTGGATGTGGCCGATGCGCGCGAAGTGCTTCGTGAGCGTGTTGCCCAGCTCGCCCTCGGTGCGCTGCGCGTGGTAGATGTCGTACTGCACGCGCAGGTTGGCCGAGCCCACCTCGTCGATCAGCGCGATCGCCTGCTCGGTGCGGTTGAGGAAGAAGCCGGGAATGTCGAAGGGGTTGATCGGCTCGATCAAGAGGCGGATGCCCGCCGCCTCGAGCTCGGAAGCCGCGAGGCGCAGGTTCTCGACCACCGTGCGGTGGGCGATGTCGTGGCTCACGCCGGCCGGCACCTTGCCGACCAGGCAGTTGACCTGCGGGCAGCCGAGGGCCGTGGCGTATTCGATGGCCATCGCGATGCCTTCGCGGAACTCGCCGGTGCGGTCCGGATGGCAGGCGATGCCGCGCTCGCCCTTGTCCCAGTCGCCGGCCGGCAGGTTGTGCAGCACCTGCACGAGGCCGTTGGCGCGCAGCGCGGCGGTGAGGTCCTTCTTCTCGAAGGGGTAGGGGAACAGGTACTCCACCGCCTCGAAGCCCGCCTTGGCGGCGGCCTCGAAGCGCTGCAGGAACGGCAGCTCGGTGAAGAGCATGGTGAGATTGGCTGCGAACTTGGGCATGGGGGTCTCTCAATCAAAGCAAGTCAAATCGGGATCGGACTTCCGGACGCGAAGGACGCAAAGGTTCCGCGAAGTTCGCGAAAGAACAGCCACAAGAGTTTTCTTGAATTCCTTTGGCGTCCTTCGCGAAACCTTCGCGTCCTCTGCGTCCGGCTGCCCGCATTCAGTCCAGCAGCACCGCCGCCACTGCGGTGGGCGCATCGGCCGGCGTCTCCGCGAGCGGCTCGAACTCGGTGATGTTGTCGATCTCGGTGCCCATCGCGATGTTGGTCACGCGCTCGAGCATCACCTCGATCACCACCGGCACGCCGTGCTCGGCCATCAGCGCCTCGGCGCGGCGGATCGCGGGGGCGATCTCTTCCTGGCGGTTGACGCGGATCGCCTTGCAGCCCAGGCCCTCGACCACTTTCATGTGGTCCACGCCGTAGCTGCTCTCGATGCCGGCGTCGGGGCCCGCGTTGATGTTGTCGAAGGCCAGCTGCACGCAGTAGTCCATCTCGAAGCCGCGCTGCGCCTGGCGGATCAGGCCGAGGTAGGAGTTGTTGACCACGATGTGGATGTAGGGCAGCTTGAACTGCGCGCCCACCGCGAGCTCCTCGATCATGAACTGGAAGTCGTAGTCGCCCGAGAGCGCGACGATCTTGCGCGTGGGGTCGGCCGCGCGCACGCCGAGCGCGGCGGGAATGGTCCAGCCCAGCGGGCCGGCCTGGCCGCAGTTGATCCAGTGGCGCGGGTTGTAGACGTGCAGGAACTGCGCCGCGGCGATCTGCGACAGCCCGATGGTGCTGACGTAGCAGGTGTCGTTGTCGAAGTTGTTGTTCATGCACTGGTACACGCGCTGCGGCTTCATCGGCACTTCGTCGAAGTTGGTCTTGCGCAGCATGGTCCTCTTGCGCTCGATGCAAGCGTTGGCCCACTCGCGGCGGCTCGGCAGCCGGCCCGCGGCCTTCATCTCCTCGGCCACCTGCACGAACAGCTCGAGCGCGGCCTTGGCATCGGAGACGATGCCGAAGTCGGGCGTGAACACGCGGCCGATCTGCGTGGGCTCGATGTCCACGTGCACGAACTTGCGGCCCTTGGTGTAGACGTCGACCGAGCCGGTGTGGCGGTTGGCCCAGCGGTTGCCGATGCCCAGCACGAAGTCGGAGGCCAGCATGGTGGCGTTGCCGTAGCGGTGGCTGGTCTGCAGGCCGCACATGCCGGCCATCAGCGGATGGTCGTCGGGGATCGAGCCCCAGCCCATCAGCGTGGGAATCACGGGCACGCCGGTGGCTTCGGCGAAGCGCACCAGCAGTTCGCTCGCGTCGGCATTGATGACGCCGCCGCCGGCCACGATCAGCGGGCGCTCGGCCGCATTCAGCATCTCGATCGCGCGCTCGATCTGCGCGCGGCTCGCGGCCGGCTTGTAGGGTTTGAGCGGTTCGTAGCTGTCGATGTCGAACTCGATCTGCGCCATCTGCACGTCGAAGGGCAGGTCGATCAGCACCGGGCCCGGGCGGCCCGAGCGCATCAGGTGGAAGGCCTGCTGGAACACCTGCGGCACCTGGCCGGGTTCGCGCACCGTCACCGACCACTTGGTGACCGGCTTGGAGATCGATTCGATGTCGACCGCCTGGAAGTCTTCCTTGTAGAGGCGCGCGCGCGGTGCCTGGCCGGTGATGCACAGGATCGGGATCGAGTCGGCCCAGGCCGAGTACAGGCCCGTGATCATGTCGGTGCCCGCGGGGCCCGAGGTGCCGATGCACACGCCGATGTTGCCGGCGACGGCGCGGGTGTAGCCCTCGGCCATGTGCGAGGCGCCCTCGACGTGGCGCGCGAGGATGTGCGCGATGCTGCCGCGTTGCCGCAGCGCCGAGTACATCGGGTTGATGGCGGCACCGGGCACGCCGAAGGCCTGCGTCACGCCCTCCTTCTCCATCACCAGCACGGCGGCCTGGACCGCGGTCATCTTTGCCATTGAAAGTCTCCTTAAAAGCTTGGGTCCACTGTAGGAAGCGGGGCGGATTCCAAGAAGACGGCACGGGACCATAAAACCTATTCCATTGCGGAATAAGTGATTAGGATGGCGGCGATCCGAAGGAGTGGCGATGGACCGGTTGCTGGCAATGGAAATGTTCGTGCGCGTGGTGGAGACCGGCAGCTTCTCGAAGGCCGCGCTCGAGTTCCACACCACCCAGCCCACGGTGACCAAGCAGATCGCCGCCACCGAGGCGCGCCTGAAAGTAAGGCTGCTCAACCGCAACACGCGCGGCGTGAGCCTCACCGAGCCCGGCGCGCTCTACTACGAGAAGTGCAAGTTGATCGTGCGCGACGCCGAGGAGGCCGACAGCGTGGTGCAGCTGCGCCAGAACCAGGCCCAGGGCCTGCTGCGCGTCGGCACCTCGGTGGCCTTCGGCCGCCGCGTGGTGGTGCCGCTCGCGCTCGAGTACATGCGCCGGTATCCGCAGGTGCAGATCGACCTGAGCTTCGAGGACCGCTACGTGGACCTGATCGCGCAGGGCATCGACGTGGCGGTGCGCATGGGCAAGCTGGCCGATTCCTCGCTGGGCGCGCGCTACCTGGGTGCCAACCCCTGGGCCATGGTCGCCTCGCCGGCCTACCTCAAGAAGCACGGCACACCCAGGCGCGCGCAGGACCTGAGCGCGCACGTGGCGCTGATCTACAGCAGCGTGGTGGGCGACGAGTTCTGGCGCATGCACACGCCCAAGGGCGAGCCGGTGACGGTGCCGGTGTCGGGGCGCTTCCGTTCCAACAACCTCTCGGCCGTGCTGGCGGCCGCGCGAGACGGCCTGGGCATCGCGCTGATGCCGCGCTACGTGGCCAGCGAATCGCTGGCCGCGGGCAAGGTGCGCGCGGTGCTGGCCGACCATGCGCTGCCCGAGCAGGAGATCCACGCTGTCTTTCCCTCGCCCAAGCTGGTGCCGGGCAAGGTGTCGAGCTTCGTGGCCTTCCTGCAGGGGCGTTTCGATGAAGGCTGGTGGGACGCCTGACGGCGTCCCTCGCGCCTCAGGCCTTCACGAAAGCCCCGTGCAGCCCCAGCGGTAGCGCGTAAGGCAGCGTGGCCTGCGCCACCGGCCCCGCCGCGAGATGGTCGGCCGCGAAGCAGGACAGCACCGTGCACCTGCGGCCGAAGTCGAGCGAGGTGCCCAGCACCCAGCCCGGCTTTCTGCCGTCGGGCACGAACACATGCTCCTCGACGATCGACTGCGCGCCGTGGACGAAGCGCTCGCTGCGGCCGCTCTCGACGTCGGTGCGCGCCACCGCCTGGAAGCCCGGCACGTCGGGCCGCGTCAGCGTGGCATGGATCACCTGCCGATGGCGCAGGCCGACGCGGCGCGGATCGATGCGCGGGAACTCGGCCTCCTGCGGCAGCACCTTCTGCGTGGCCCGGCCGGCGGCCAGGTCGAGCGTGGCGACGGTCAGGCGCGGCTCGTTCTGGCGCACGCGGCGTGCGCGCATCAGCTCGCGGTTGGTCGTGAACACCGATTCGGCGTCCTCGGTGCGCACGTAGTCGATGTGGATGCGCGGGCCGCGCGGCGTGTCTTCCTCCCAGGCATTGCCGACATGGAACAGGAAGCCGGCCGGCAGGGTCAGCAGCTGGCGCCGCTCCCAGTCGCGCTTGTCGACCACCAGCGCGCGCATGCCGAGCTCGGGCCGCCAGACATGGGCGTCGAGGAAGCTGGCACCGGCCTCCTTGCGCTTGCCGTCGTAGACCAGCGGCGGCATCAGGAACACCAGGTGCCGCTCGGTCACGGCGAAGTCGTGGACCATCGGCAGGTCGGGCACCGGCACCGCGGCGGCGCGGCGCAGCGTGCCCTCGGGCGCGATCTCGTAGAGCGCGAGCAGGCTCGCGCCCGAGCTCACGCCGAAGTTCCACACCGTGCCGTCGGGGTCCACCTTCGGATGGGCCGAGAACGGCATGCCCGCGAGGTCGGCGCGCCAGGTCTTCAGGCCCAGCGTGTCGAGCGTGCGCGCATCGAGGCGCGTGGCCGAGCCGCCTTCCCACAGCGCCAGCACCTCGCCCTGCAGCGGCAGCACGCTGGTGTTGGCGACGTTCATCGCGTCGGGCGAGGCCGGCGGCTCCGCGCCCGGCGGCACGGTGCCGAAGGCCTCGACCAGCCGGCGCCCGGCGCGCAGCTCGGCCACGCGCTTGGGCGTGGCCACGTAGCG
The DNA here is from genome assembly GCF_057809595.1 of Variovorax sp. FG153. Lineage (NCBI taxonomy): Bacteria > Pseudomonadati > Pseudomonadota > Betaproteobacteria > Burkholderiales > Comamonadaceae > Variovorax > Variovorax sp. FG153. The sequence continues at coordinate 46,639 of NZ_JBMDKG010000013.1, read as the reverse complement.
GCCCTGGTGCAGCACCTCGCCGCCCGCGATCGCGAAGCGGTGCACCATGCCGTCGCCGTCGAACCAGTGGTGGTAGCGCTCGCCGCCGAGGTCGTGGCCGGTGGGGCCGACACGGAACAGCGTGCCGGCCACCGCGTCGGGAAAGCGCCCGCGCACCGTGGCGCGGGTCGGCGGCAGGTCGCCGGGCGGGGTGGCGAAGCCGATCTTCCAGGGGGCGTCGGCGGCCTCGAACTGGGTCTGCCAGTTCTCCTCGCCGGCCGCGCCCGCCGCTCGGGCCCAGGGCGCGAGCAGGGGCAGGGCGCCGGTGCCGGCCAGCAGGCGCAGCAGTTCGCGTCGTTGCATGGCGGCCTCCTCAGCGCAGGTGGATGGCGCTCTGCAGGTCGGCGTCGACGCCGATCGCCGCGGCCTCGAAGTCGGGCGCGCCGAGCTTGCCCCTGGCATCGTTCGAGAAGCCGTAACGCTCGGTCGGCAGGCCCACGAGGTTGGTGTCGAGCTTGCCGTTGCCGTTCTCGTCGGCATAGGCGCGCACCGCATAGCGGCCCGGCGGCAGACCCGCGAACACCACGCGCGCCTTGCCCTCGCGCAGCGGCAGGCTCTGCGAGGCCAGCGGCTTGCTGGCGCCGAAGCTGGCGGCATCGGCGTACAGCGCGATGTAGAGCGTGGCCTCGGTCGCGGGGCCGTCGGCCACGTTCAGGCTGAGGTCGGCGGCCCGCGCGCTCAGCGGGACGAAGGTGGCGGCCGCGAGGGCGGCGACGGCGGTCGCGGCGTACAGGGTGCGCGCGGCCGGGCGGGGCAGGAAAGCGGGAAGGTGCATGGCGGTCCTCGTCGTGGTGGATGGAAGACCCGACGATCCCAAAGGCGGCGGATGCTGCCCACCGCCATGCGACGGAATGCGCGAATGCACGCGCGAAATGCGCGAGGGCCGGCGCGAACGGCCGGCGCTCGCTGTGTCCTCAATGCTTGTGAGGATTCTTGCGGCGACCTTCCTCGCCGTCCGCTTCCGGGGTCTCGTGGCCCGTTCCCACATGCCCCGAATCGGCGAACAGGCTCCACGCCGCCATGAACAGCGCCGCCACCACCGGCCCGATCACGAAGCCGTTGATGCCGAAGATCGCCATGCCGCCGATGGTGGACATCAGCACGATGTAGTCGGGCATCTGCGTGTCCTTGCCCACCAGCACCGGGCGCAGGATGTTGTCGACCAGGCCGATCACGAACACGCCGACGAAGATCAGGATGCCGCCCTGCCAGAAGTGGCCGGTGGCGAGGAAGTAGATCGCCACCGGGCCCCAGATCAGCGCCGCGCCCACCGCCGGCAGCAGCGACAGGAAGGCCATCAGCACCGCCCACAGCAGCGCGCCCTGCACGCCGAGGAACCAGAAGGCCAGTCCGCCCAGCGTGCCCTGCGCCACCGCCACCGCCACGTTGCCCTTGATGGTGGCGCGGATCACGGTGGTGAACTTGTTGAGCAGGTAGTGCGTGTGCGGCTTGGCCAGCGGCAGCGCGTCGCGCACCTTCTTCGACAGTTCGGCGCCATCGCGCACCAGGAAATAGAGCAGGTACAGCATCACGAAGAAGCTGACCACGAAGTCGAAAGTGTTCTGTCCGATCGCCAGCGCCTGGCTCGCGATCAGCTGGCTGCCCTGGCCGGCGATGGCCGAGATGCGCGCCTGCCAGGCGGCCGCGTCGCCGAGGTTGAAGCGCTCGACGAGGTTGAGCAGCCACTGCGGCGTGGCGGCCAGGATCTGCTGGAAGTAGGCCGCGAAGTTGATCTGCCCCGAGCGGATGTTCTGCGTGACCAGCGCCACTTCCTGCACCAGCGACACGCCGATCATCGCCAGCGGCAGGATCACGATCACCAGGCAGATCGCGAGCGTGGACAGCGCCGCCGCGTTCGGCTTGCCGCGCATCTTCCTGAGCAGCCACTTGTAGAGCGGCGTGAACAGGATCGCGAGCGCCACGCCCCAGAGCACCGCGCCGAAGAACGGCATCAGCACCCACAGGAAAGCGACGGTGACGACGGCGAGCAGGGCGAGGAACACGCCGCGCTGGAGTTGGGGAGAATTCATGGTTGTCCCGGACTGTAGCCGAGCGCGCCGGGCCGCTTTTGTAGTCGCCGGCCCCTTCGTGCGCCCTCGCCAGCGGCCGGCGCGGACCTAATGCACGGTTCTCAGCGCTTGGCGCGCGGCAAGGCCACCGGCGCGAGCGTGGCGCGCAGCCGCGCCGAGGCATCGGGTTCGGCGCTGGCTTCGACCTCGAGCGCGCGCTCGACGTTGCCGATGTGCGCCAGCATCAGGCTGCGCGCGCGCGGCCGGTCGCCGTTCTCGAGCGCGGCCACGATCGCCTCGTGGTCGGCGCAGGACTGGCCGGCCTCGTGCTTCGACTGGTAGAGCGTGGCCGCAAGCGTGGTGCGCGCCGTCAGGTCGCGCAGCACGTCGACCAGCAACTGGTGGCCGAGCTGCTCGGCCAGGCAGACGTGGAAGTCGGCCAGCAGGAAGGCGCGGGTGGCGGCATCGGCGCCTTCCACCGCGCGCTGCTCGTCGGCGATGTGGTCGCGCAGCTTGCGGATCACCTTCGCCAGCGGCCGGCCCTCGGGCTCCGAGAGGATGCCCGACTCGATGATGCGGCGCGCGCGGAAGGCGTCGCGCGCCTCCTCGGCCGAGGGCTCGACCACGTACCAGCCGCGGCGCGACTGCACCTCGACGAAGCCGCGCGCCTGCAGCTGCATCAGCGCCTCGCGCACCATGGTGCGGCTGACCGCGAAGTTCTCGGCCAGCGCCTGCTCGCCGAGCCGCTCGCCGGGCGCGAGCTTCTGCGCGAGGATCGCCTCGACCACGCGCTCGGCGATGACGGTGGGGCTGACTTCGGTGGTGCTCATCGGTGGCGGCGGTGGCTTGCTTCAGTGGCGTTCGAGGGCGGCGCCGGCGAGCGGCGCGCCGGATTCTGCCAGCGCCGGCTCGAGTGCCGGTTCTTCGGGCGCCACGCGGCCGTCGAGCACCGCATGGGCGCGCTCGCGGTCGATGTCGCCTTCCCAGGCGGCGATCGCCACCGTCGCCACGCAGTTGCCGATCAGGTTGCCGAGCGCGCGCGCGATGCCCATGAACCAGTCGACCGACAGCACCAGCACCAGCCCGATCGCGGGAATGGCCGGAATCGCATGCAGGGTGGCGGCCAGCACCACGATCGCCGAGCCCGGCACGCCGTGCGCGCCCTTGGAGGTGACCAGCGAGATCGCGAGGATCGTCAGCAGGTCGGCCATGGTGATCGGCGTGTTGGTGGCCTGCGCGATGAACACCGCCGCCAGCGTGATGTAGATCGAGAAGGCGTCGAGGTTGAACGAGTAGCCGGTGGGGATCACCAGGCCCACCGTCGAGTCGCGGATGCCCATGCGGCGCAGCTTGGCCATGATCTGCGGCAGCACGCTGTCCGACGAGGTGGTGGCGAACACGATCGCGAGCTCCTCGCGCAGGTAGCGCAGCAGCTTCCAGAGGCTGAAGCCCGACATGCGCATCACGAAGCCCAGCACCACGAACACGAACAGCAGCACCGCGAGGTAGAACAGCGCGATCAGCATGCCCAGCTGCTTGAGCGAGCCCAGGCCGTACTGGCCCACCGTGAAGGCGATCGCGCCGAGCACGCCCAGCGGCGCCAGCTTGATGAGGATGCCCATGATCTTGAACAGCACCAGCGAAAGCGCGTCAACCACCACCGCCACCGGCTTGCCGCGCTCGCCGAGCAGCGACAGCGCGCAGCCGAACAGCACCGCGAACAGCAGCACCTGCAGCACATCGCCGGTCGCGAAGGCGTTCACCACCGTGGTGGGGATCAGCTTCATCAGGAACTCGACCGTGCCGCCGCTCGTGAGCTTGTCGGCATTGGAGGCATAGGCGCTCATCGCGGCCGGGTCGAGCTTGCCCGGATCGACGTTCATGCCCACGCCGGGCTGGAACACGAAGGCCAGCACCAGCCCCATCGCCAGCGCGATGGTGGTGAGCACCTCGAAGTAGATCAGCGCCTTCACGCCGACGCGGCCCACGCGCTTGAGGTCGCCCGCGCCGGCGATGCCATGCACCACCACGCAGAAGACCAGCACGGGAATGATCATCTTGATCAGCTTGATGAAGCCGTCGCCCAGCGGCTTGAGCTTGACGGCGAACTGCGGGGCCACGAGGCCCAGCACCACGCCGATCAGCAGGGCGAGCACGACCTGGCCGAACAGGGAGCGGGTGAAACGACGCATGGAAATCTCCTGTGTTATTTGCATGCAAGTCGTCGGAAATCTTGCATACAAGCAATGTAGGCAAGAAAGGGCCCGGGTTGGCAGAGGGTATTCCCGGGCCTGTGGGAGCCCTTTCTTCAGGCACCGGCCCCATGAAAAATGCCCCGCGCGAGCGGGGCATCGGGCCTGGAAGCGGGGTCCGCCTACTTCGCGGACAACAGGAACACCTGCTGCGTCTGGTCACGCTGCAGCCGCGTGGCGTTGCGCGTGCTCGCGAAGGCGATCACGCCGCCCGAGGTCACGGGCCAGGTGTTGATGCCGGTGCCCTTCAGCAGCGTGCCGGTGTCCCAGCCCGCGGGCTTCTTGTAGACCGCGGTCATCACGCGCCAGCGCCAGTCGGCCGAGCGCGAGTCGAACCAGACCACGCGCACCGAGCCGTCCTTGTCCACGCCCAGGCGCGGGCGCTGGCTCATGGTGGTCGGCTCCGCGGCCAGCACCGTGGGGGCCGAGAAGGTCGCGCCGCCGTCGCCCGACACCGCCGCGAGCACCGCGATGTTCTTGCCGGCCGGCTCCTGCTCCTTGCTTTCCCAGGCCACGACCAGGTCGCCGTTGCCGCCGAAGATCACGTCGGGGTGGCGATCGGCGCGGTCGGTGGCGCCGAGGCTCACGGGCGTCTTCCAGGCGCCGGCGGCGTCGCGCACCGCGACCTGCACCTGCCAGTCGTCGGGGTTCGAGCCGTCGCCGTAGGCGGCGGCACCGGTCCACAGCGGATCCTGGTCGTTGCGGTTGTCCTGCCAGGCCACGGCGACACGGCCGTCGGCCGCGACCGTCAGGTTCGGCAGCACGGAAGCCGGGTAGTGCGGCGAGCGCGTGTCGTCGAGCACGCCGGCGTCGACCGACTTGCCGGCGCGCGAGAGGTTGCGCGGCTGCGCGTCGGTGCCGACCTCCTGCACCATGATGTCGAAGGGCTGGTCGGCCCGGATCTCCTGCCAGGCCAGCACCGGCTTGCCGCTCGCGGCCACGGCGACGTCCGGATGCTCGGCACGGCCCTCGAGCGAGCGCACGGTGTCGGTCGAGGCCCAGGTCGCGCCGCCGTCGGCCGAATGGCGCAGGTTGATGACCGGGCGGTGCGGCACCTGCACCGCGTCTTCCTCCCACGCCACCCAGACGTCGTTGCCGCGCACGGCCACGCGCGGGAAGCGCGCCTGGCCCTTGCCGCTCAGCGTCTGGCCGGCATCGCTCCAGACGCCCTTGGCGTCGCGGCGGCGGTAGACCACGGTGCTGGTGGCATCGCCATGCATCTCGGTGACCACGTGCGTCACGCCGTCGGCGGTCACGAGGTCGGGGAAGCCGGCGAAGTCGCCGCGCGCACCGGCGACGCGCAGCGCGCCGTCGGCCACGCTGTCTTCCTTCGGCACGGCGATCTCGGCCTTGGCCTCGACCGGGGCCGGCGAGACGAAGATCGGCGACACGGCCGCCTTGAGCTCCATCGCGGCCGCGGCCGGCGGAATGGGCACGTTGATGCCGCGCACCTCGACGCGGTACCAGTCGGGCTGCGAGCCGGCGGTGATGTCGACCGTGTAGGTCTCGTCGTCGCGGGTCGGCTTGAAGGTCTTCATCGGGCCGGCGCTCTTGCCGGGCATGCGGAACAGCAGCACGTCCATGCCGGCGGCGCGCTGCACGCCGATGCGCAGGTGGCCGGTGGTGCCCGCGGGCACGAAGACCTCGTCGCCGCTCATGGCGGTGTAGCCGCCGCCCTTGAGGTCCGTGGTCATCGAGACGCCGGGGCCGGTCGGGTTGATCGACAGGCTGGTGTAGCCCGCGCGCAGCGCCTCGAGGATGCCGCGCTCGTTGTAGCCCTTGGCCAGCACCTTGGTCACCGGCATGCCGGGGCTGTTGAGGTAGGGCGCGCCCCAGTACTCGCGGAAGTGGTTGTCGCTGGCGCCGGCCACGCCGAAGCGGAAGCCCGCGTTCCAGCGGTTCTCGGCGTAGTCCATCTGCTTGTCCGGGCTCTTCGAGCGGTTCCAGACCTCGACCAGGTTGACGCCCTGCACGTTGGCGTTCACGTTGGGCGAGCCGTCGGCATTCGTCTCGCCGTCGTCGGCATGCGCGACCGACCAGATGGCGCCCTGGGAATGCGCATCCCAGATCGACTGCTGGACCAGCGCGAACTGCGCGCGGTCCGGATGCATGGCTCCCTGCTCGACCGAGTCCACGCCGCCGAGCGCGATGGCGTGCGGCTTGCCGTTGGCTTCCTCGCCGCGGATCAGCAGCAGCGACGACGACTCCCACAGCGGGTCGTAGTGCTGGTCGTAGGTGCGGTGGTCGGTGAAGGGCACGAAGTCCAGGCCGGTGCGGCCGGCCTGGCCGATCTGGTCGGCCAGCGAGAGGTTGCCCTTGGCCTTGTCCTTGTTGAGCTGGCGCGGCGCGCTGCCGTCGTCCGAGTGGTCGTCGTGCACGTGGGTGTCGCCCTTGAACCAGGTGCCCGTGGGCGCGGCGTTCGCGGCCAGCGAGAACTTCGCCACCACGTTGCGCGCCTGGTCCATCGTCAGTTCGCAGGCCTCGGTGCCTTCGCAGGCGCCCTGCCAGCCGTCGAAGACCGAGCCGCGCGCGGCGGTCGCGATGAGCTTGACGCTCGCACCCTCGGCGTAGTCGGCGCTGCAGTCGGCATGGCAGGCGAGCGTGGTGTCGAGCGACTCCACGTCGCCGCTGCCGTCGCCCTGCACGCTCACGGCCGCGGCATGGCGGACGTTCGGGTTGTCGGGCGTGCCGGCGCCGCCGGAGCCGCCGGAGTCACTGGAACCGCCTGTGCCTTGGCCGGCGGGCGGAGGAAGGAAGGCCAGCCCGCCGTTGCCCGAGCCTCCCCCGCACGATGCGAGGAAGACTGCGCAGGCCACCGCGAGGAAGCGTTTGGAAAAAGACTGGGGCGTCGTCAACACCATGAACCTCTGGAAGTAGGGACGGGTTCCGCCATGCAGGGCTGCGCGGTCGGAGGGCGCCGTCGAAGTGAGAACCAAAGGATGTGGTTTGCTCGTTACATCGCCATGAAAAATGTTCAGCCTAATTTCTTCATAAGATAAAGAAAACTCAAAGACGCGTGGCTCCGTGCGCCGCCAGCAGCGACTGGATCGTCGCGCGCAGCGTCTGCGCATCCACCGGCTTGTGCAGCAGCGGCCAGCGTGTGGCGCGCGCCTCGCGCAGGGCCTCGGACGAGGTCTCGCCGGTGATGAAGACCACCGGAAACTCGCCATGGATCTCGCGCATGCGCGCGACCAGCGCCGGCCCGTGCTCGTTGCCGCGCAGCCGCAGGTCCGCGATCAGCAGGTCGGGGCAGCCTTCCTCGTCGAACAGCGCCGCCGTGCCGGCGACATCGAGGGCCGTGCGCACCTCGAGCTTCCAGGCCTGCAGCAAGGTCGTCATGCCGCGCACGATGTCGGGCTCGTCGTCGACGAGGTAGATCCTCGGCCGGCTGCCGGCCACGGCCTCGAGCGCGACGGCCATCGGCGCCGGCGCGGCCGCGGCAACGGGCGGCGGCGCATCGTGCACGCCGGGCATGCGCACTTCGAAGCGGCTGCCGGCACCGAGCCGCGATCGCACCGAGATCCGCGCGCCGATCAGCGTCACCAGCCGCTCGACGATCGCCAGCCCCAGTCCCACCCCCTGGCTGCGGTCGCGTCCCGCGTTGCCGAGCTGGTAGAACTCCTCGAAGATGTGCGCGTGCTCCGAGGCGGCGATGCCCTTGCCGCTGTCCTCGACCACGAGGACGGCGCACAGGCCGTCGTGCCGCAGCCGCACGCGCAGCCCGCCGCGCTCGGTGTACTTGATGGCGTTGTCGATCAGGTTGCGCGCGATGCGCAGCACCGCGGTGGGATCGCTCTCGAGCGTGACGGGCTGCAGCTCGCGCTCGAAGTACAGCCCCTTCTTCGCGGCGGCCGCCTCGAATTCGGCACAGACGTTCGCGATCACCGCATCGAGCGCGAAGCGCTGCCGCGCCGGCACGTAGTGGCCCGAGGACAGCTGCGACAGGTCGAGCAGTCCGTGCAGCAGCGCACCGAGCGAACGCACCAGCTGGTCGATGTGCGTGGCGACCTCGTCCAGCGTGGCCGGCGTGGGGCTCGTGGCCAGGATCGCGCTGTAGACCGACAGCGCATGCAGCGGCTGGCGCAGGTCGTGGCTCGCCGCCGCGAGCACGCGCGTGCGCGCCAGCGCCGCGGCCTCCGCGCGCGTGACCGCCGCGTTGACCTCCGCGTTGCTGCGTTCGAGGTGGCGCACCATCTCGTCGCGCTCGCGCCGGATCGCCACCGAGCGCGTGAGCAGCTTCTCGTTCTCGTTGGCGGCGAACAGCAGCGCGAGCATGTAGGCGAGCGTCATGACGATGGTCGCCAGCAGGTGCTCGGGATGCAGCAGCACCCAGGCGGTGGAGGTGGGCACGAGGATGGCGGCTGCGTAGACGCCGGCGAGCAGGCGCGAGGAGATCGAGACCGCGACCCCGATGGCCGGCAATGCCACCAGGATGAAGGTCAGGAAGGTCTGGTTCAGCGCGCTCAAGTCGGGCTTGAACAGCGGCAGCATCACGCCGGCCTCGGCACCGGCCAGGAAGGCCAGCGCGACCTGCTGGCGCAGGGCCTTGCGCAGGTCGAGGCGGGAGAGCCGCCGCAGCAGCTGCCAGGCATGGGCGGCGCGCGCTCCCTCCATGCAGAGCACCGCGACGGCCCAGAGCGCGAACTCGATGAGCGGCACCTGCGGCAGCAGCACGAAGGCGGAGCCACCGACCAGCAGGGCCTGCACCAGCGGAATGCGCAGGGTGACGCGTGCATGCAGCTCGACGAACTCCCGCAGCAGCTCGCGCTGGAACGAGGCCTCGGCCGCGGGGTCGTGGGTGGCTGGCACGCTGTCCCCGGGGCCGGGTCAGCAGGGACGCGGCAGGTCCAGCAGGCCGAGCCGGCTCGCGGTGATCACGGCCTCGGTGCGGTTGTGGACGTCGAGCGCCTCGAACAGCCCGCGTATGTATTCCTTGACGGTGTATTCGGAAAGCCGCAGCTCGCGCGCGATCGCCTTGGTCGGCAGGGCCCGGGCCAGGCCGCGCAGCACGTCGACCTGGCGCGGGCTCAGCGCGGGAAGCTCGTGCGCCAGCGCGATGGTGTTCAGCACCTCCTGCGGCAGGTAGATCTGGCCGGCCAGCACCCGGCGCAGCGCCCGCGTCAGGGTCTCGGGCGGCATGCTCTTGGGCACGAAGCTCATGGCGCCGGCATCGATGCAGGCCCGCACGGTGGCGAGGTCGCTGGTGGCCGACACGATCACCACCGCGACGTCGGGCGCGGCCGCCTTGAAGGCGGTGAGTGCCTCATGGCCGCGTTCGCGCGCGAGCGTGAGGTCGAGCAGGCAGACGGCGAGATCGGGGTGTGCGGCAACGGCGGCCGTCGCTTCGCGCAAGGTGGCGGCCTCGTAGACCGCCGCGCCGCTCTCCATGCTGGCGAGCAGCAGACGCAGACCCGCACGGAACAGTGCGTGGTCGTCCACGACAAGAATCTTCATCTTGTACCTCTCCCTGCGCCGGGCCGGAGCTGGCTCTGCGGCCGCGTTTTTACACCATCGCAGGGCCCGATCGGGCGCGGCCCCCTCGCAAGAGGGGATGTTTTCCGGGGGGCTAAAAACTATGGTCGGGGCATGACGCTCAAGCGCCTTCATCAACTGCTGCGTGTGACCTCGCACCTGCTGGACCAGGCGGCCGCCGATGCCCACAGGACCCAGCTGCACCCCCTGTCCACCAACATCGAAAGAATAGGCCGCGCGCTGATCGAGGTGCTCGACGTGCAACGGCAGATCCACATCGCGCACCCCGAACTCAGGCCGCGGTCGCTGGCGGCGCCGGCACGCGAGCGCGATGCCATCCTTCTGTTCGCGCGCTGCATGGCGGAGGCGCTCGAACTCGAGGAACGCGGCGAGACCCAGGCCGCGATCGCGACCTACGAATGGTTCCTCGGCAATTCGCGCTCGCTCTCGCGGCGGGCCATCGCGCAGGCGCAGATCCGGCGGCTGTCCTCGTCGGCGGTCCCGGCGCGTTGAGCGCCCCGGGCCCTCAGTGGCGGGTGGCGGGGTTCTCCGCTTCCTGCCGCAGGCGTTCGGCCTCCCGCGCCAGCGCGACGATCTCGACGATCTCGCGCAGCGCGAGCCGCCCGGTCAGTTCGGCTTCGCCGGCCAGCACGCTCTGCAGTGCCTCCCGGCCCTTGGCGCCGGTCAGCCAGGCGGCGGCCGACGAGATCGATCCGCCACCGAAGCGGACCTTCAGCGCCTTGCCCGCGGCGTGGCTGATCCGCACGAACTCCTCGTGGTTCGTGGCCGCCGATGCCTGGCGCACCACCAGGCAGAAGGCTTCGAGCTTGTCGGTTTCGGTGCGCAGGCGGCGTGCCTTCGCTTCGCTCGGTGCGGTGGGCCCCAGAAGCACCGGCTCCGAGGCTTCGGTGAACAGCCGGATCTCGCGGCCTTCCTCCCATCCGGCATCGCCGCGCGACAGCACCTCGACCGGCCGGCCCTGGGCCTGGGCCGCTCGCTCGGCGGCGGCGCGCGCTTCGTCCGCCCGTGCCGCAGGCCATGCGAGCAGCGGCGAGTCCGGCGTGCCATGCACCGCCCACCGGCCCGCGGCGTTGAGGCAGCGCGCATGGCTGTCTTGCCGTTCGGCGGCAGGCGACGCCGAGGGGTGATCCGCGAGGGACAGGAACAGGTACTGGGTGGGCGGCATGGGAGCGGGCTTTGCGGACAAGGGCCCGATTGTCCCCTCGTTGCCTTCGCGTGCTACGCCGCCTTGCGCTCCTCGGACTTCCTGGCCGGCGCTGCCTTCGCACGCGTCGTCTTCTTCGCGGCCGCCTTGCCCGCCTTGGGCGCCGCGCGCGCACCCTTCTTCGCGGCGGCCCCCGCCTTCGCGCCCTTGAGGCTGCGCGTCAGCAGCTCGGTCAGGTCGATCACCTTCGCGCCCGGGCCCGGTGCCTCTTCCTCGGGCTCGACCACCGTCTCGGTGTCGCCGGCCTTGACCTTCTTCTCGACGATCTTCATCACCGCGTGCTTGAACTCGTCCTTGAAGTCCTCGGGGTCCCAGGCGCCCGACATGTCCTTGACCAGCTGCTCGGCCATCTTCATCTCGGCCGGCGTGATCTTCGCGCTCCTGGTGCCTTCGGGCGGCAGCTCCAGCCCCTCGGTCGACTTCACCTCGTCGCCCCAGCGCAGCAGGTTCAGCACCAGCACCTTGCCAGAGGGCACGAGCACGGCGAGGTGCTGCTTGGTCGAGATCACCACCTTCGCGAGCCCGACCTTGCCGGTCTTCACGAGCACCTCGCGCAGCAGCGCATAGACCTTCTGGCCCTTGTTGATCGGCGCCACGTAGTAGGGCCGCTCGAGGTAGACGAAGGGAATCTCGCCGGCGTCGATGAAGCGCTCGATCTCGATGGTCTGCGTGGTGCGCGGAAAGGCGGCCTCGATCTCGGCCGGCGAGACGATCACGTACTTGCCGTCCTCGTACTCGACGCCCTTGACGATGTTGTCGCGGTCGATCTCGCGGCCGGTGCGCTTGTTGATGCGCTTGTAGCCCACGGGGTCCATGCTGCGCTTGTCGAGCCAGTCGAAATCCACGCCCTGCTCGCTGCTCGCGGTGTGCAGGCCGACGGGGATGTGGACCAGGCCGAAGCTGATCGCGCCTTTCCAGAGGGTTCGGGTGCCGGTGGCCATGGCGTGACTCCTTGCCGGCTCGAAACGCAGCCGGTTCATGGCCGCACCATGCGCGCGGCCGCGGCCGCGGCTCGTAGGAGACCGGCGGCCGATCGCGTCGGGCCGTTGCCGCGGTGATCAGCCGGCCATGGCCAGCACCACCCGGTCGCGCCCCTGCGACTTGGCGCGGTAGAGCGCCTCGTCGGCCTGCCCGAGCATGTCGTCGATGTCGGCGCCCGGCCATTGCGGCGCCACGCCCACGCTGACGGTGAACGAGCCCACCGCGGCCAGCGGCGAATCGGCCGGGAAGGCCTGGCGCGCGCCATGGCGCAGTTCTTCGGCCAGCGCGGTGGCCTCGTCGGTGCTGGCTTCGGGCAGCATCACGACGAACTCCTCGCCGCCGTAGCGCCCGAGCACGCCCTGGCCGCCCAGGCTGCGCTGCATGCGCCCGACCGCCTCGCGCAGCACCGCGTCGCCGGTCTGGTGGCCGAAGCGGTCGTTGATCGACTTGAAGTGGTCGACATCGATCATCAGCAGCGCCATGCGCCGCGGCGCCGAGGCCTCGCGGCCGGCCGTGCCGAGCTGGGCCTGGCAGGCGTCGAGCAGCGCGCGCCGGTTGAGCACGCCGGTCAGCGGATCGTGGGTGGCGAGGAACTCGAACTCCGAGTGCATGCGGTCGGTGGCCATCAGGATGGCGCCGATCGACAGCAGCAGCACGGTGAAGGAATACATCGAGATGTAGATCGACTGCAGCAGGGTCGCGTCCATCAGGCCCACGCCGGCCATGCCCAGCAGCGCCGACACCAGCCGCGCCAGGGCCACCAGCGACTGCAGCAGCAGCAGCACGATCATCAGCCGCATGCCGAGCACGCGGCCGCGGTTGCGGATGTAGAGCAGCGCGTGGTTGAAGAACAGGGCGGCGACCAGCGCCGTGACGATCACCAGCCGGATCTCGTAGTCGGGCTTGAACTCGCTGAACCAGAACAGCGCGCAGGCCATCACCACGGTCAGGCCGTGCCAGCCGGCGGTGTCGCTGCGGCCGTGCAGGAAGCGCTGGCTGCCGGCGTAGTAGAGGAGGCAGGCCTCGAACAGCACCACGTTCGCGACCACGATGGTGATGAAGTCCGGCAGCACGTCGCGGCCGGCGAACAGCAGGGTGCTGACGAAGGCCACCAGCGGCGCCCAGGCCCACTCGCGCAGGCCCTGGATGGTGGCCGGGTAGCTGCGGCGCATGAAGAACACGACCACCGACATCACGACGCCCATCAGGCCCGCCAGCATGATGACGGAACGGGGATCGAGAACGGAGGGCAATGCAGCCATGGGACCGGATTCTGCATTGCCCCGCACGGCCCGTGCCGGCGCGGGGCTGCGGGAGAACCCTGGGCGCGGCCCGATCTTCAGGAACGCGCGCTCAGAGCATCGCGAAACCGCCCGAGGCGCCCAGCGTCTGGCCGGTGACGAACAGCGCCCGGTCCGAGGCCAGGAAGGCCACCACGCCCGAGACGTCCTCGGGCCGCGAGAGCCGGCCCACGCCCTTGGCGATCGGGTAGACGTTGAGCATCTTGGGCAGGCGCTCGTCGTTCTCGACCGTGGCGTCCACGCGCAGCGGGCCGTCCTTGATGCCGGCGTGCGAGACCGCGCCCAGCGCGATCGAGTTGACCGTGATCGCGTGCCGGCCGTGCTCGCGCGCCAGCGCCTTGCCGAAGCCGGCGATCGCGGCCTTGGCGCCCGAGTACACCGCCATGTTGGCCTCGCCGATGCGCCCGGCCTCCGAGATGATGTTGACGATGCGCCCGCCCTTGCGCGCCACCATGCCCGGCAGCACGGTGCGGCAGCAGTGCATGGTGCCGTAGACGTTGAGGTTGACGATCTTGGCCCAGTCCTCGATGGGCATGTCGAGGAAGGGCGGCGTGCGCCCGCCCTTCTCGCGGCGCTCGGGAATGATGCCGGCGTTGTTGACCAGTACGCTGACCGGCGCGTCGAAGTGCGCCGTGCCTTTGGCGACCATGGCCTCGACCTGGTCGGCGCGCGTGATGTCGGCCGGCGCCGCGAGGGCCTGGCCGCCGGCGGCCGCGATCTCGGCTGCCACCGCTTCGGCGCGCTCGGCGAACAGGTCGTTGACGATGACGCGCGCGCCCTCGGCCGCGAGCTCGATGCAGATCTGGCGGCCGACGCCCTGGCCGCCGCCGGTGACCAGCGCGACCTGGCCTTCCAATCCGAGTTTCATGGGATGCGTTCCTTGTCTTGTAGGGGATGGGAAAGAGATGGAGGGAAGGGGCTCAGCGGCCGGTGAACACCGGCTTGCGCTTCTCGACGAAGGCGCGCATGCCTTCCTTGCGGTCCTCGCTGTCGATGATCATGGCGGCCGCGTAGCGCTCGTACTCGAGGCCCGAGTCGAGGTCGGTCTGCATGCCGCGGTTGATGGCGCGCTTGGCGAAGCGCACCGCCAGCGGCGGATGCTCGGCGATGCGCTGGGCCAGCTCGAGCGCGGCGGGCATCAGCTCGGCGGGCGGCAGCACGCGGCTCACGATGCCGTAGCGCAGCGCGGTGTCGGCGTCGACCAGGTCGGCCGTGAGGATCAGCTCCTTGGCGCGCGCCTCGCCGATCAGCCGCGGCAGCCGCTGGGTGCCGCCGGCCGCAGGGATCACGCCGAGCTTGATCTCGGGCAGGCCGAAGCGCGCGGCCTGCGAGGCCAGGCGTATGTCGGCGCACAGCGCGATCTCGAGCCCGCCGCCGAGCGCCACGCCGTTGATGGCGGCGATCACCGGCTTCTCGAACTCCTCGATGTCGCGGAACAGGTCGTGCGTGGCCTTCTGCGCCACGAAGTAGTCGGTGCCGAGGGTGGCGTTGCCGGCGCGCTCCTTGATGTCGGCACCGGCGCAGAAGGCGCGCTCGCCGCTGCCGGTGACCAGCACGGCGCGCACGCGCTCGTCGGCGCGCGCGTACTCGAAGAAGGCGCGCGCGAGGTCGGGCTTCATCGAGCCGCCGAGCGTGTTCATGCGATCGGGCCGGTTCAGCGTGACCACGGCGACGTTGCCGCGCACTTCGTACAGCAGGGTTTCGAGGGCAGGGGTGTTCGGGTTCATGGGGAGCTTCTTCCTGTGTCGTCTTCTGTTCTTCAGCCCTGCGCCGTGCCGCCGAGCACGTGCGCGATCGCCACCGACCCGAGGCCGATCATGTGGGCCATGCCCCAGCGCGCGGCCGGGTGCTGGCGGCCCTCGGCCTCGCCGCGGATCTGGCGCACGATCTCGGCGACCTGGCCGATGCCCGTGGGCCCGAGCGGATGGCCCATGCCGATCAGCCCGCCCGAGGCATTGATGGCGCAGCGCCCGCCGATGCGCGAGTCGCCGCGCTCGAGGTAGGCCGCGCCCTCGCCGGGCTGGCACACGCCCACGGCCTCGCTGTAGAGCAGTTCCTCGACCGAGAAGGCGTCATGCAGCTCGAGCAGGTCGAGCTCGGTGGCGCCGATGCCGGCCTGCTCGAGCGCGGCGCGCGCGCTGTCGCGCACCAGCTCGACCGGGCCCTCGCCGTAACGCGTTTCGTCGCGCTCGCTGTTGGCGGCCGAGGCCTGCACGCGCACGCAGCGCTTCGGGTCGAGCCCGAGCCGCGCCAGCGCATCGCCCGACACCAGCAGCACCGCGGCGGCGCCCTCGCCGCGCGGGCAGCACTGCTGCACCGTGAGATCGCCCGCCACCTTGGGCGAGGCCAGCACCTGTTCGAGCGTGCGCGGCTTGCGGAACTGCGCATAGGGGTTGAGCGCGGCGTTGCCGTGGTTCTTGACCGCCACCTTCGCCATCGATTCCATGCCGCCGCCGTGCTCGCGCAGGTAGCTGCGCGCCATCAGCGCGAACTTCACGGCCGGGATGGTGGCGGTGTCGCTGAGGCGCTCGAGCCCGTCCTTGTTGGCCGCGCGGCGGCCGTCGCCGTGCTTGTCCACGCCCATCGCGAGCACCACGTCGCTGATGCCGTGCGCCACTTCCATGCAGGCCTGGCGGAAGGCGAAGGAGCCCGAGGCCGAGGCGTTCTCGACCTGCGTCACCGCGAGCCCGGTCGAGCCCAGGTGGCGCAGCATCACGCGGCCCGCGGCCATGCCGATCGAGGTGGTGCCCACGTACGCGGCCTGCACCTGTTTCCAGGCCAGGCCGGCGTCGGCCAGCGCGGCGCGCACGGCCGTGAGGCCCAGGTGGGTGTAGGGCGTGTCGCTCGGGAACTGGTAGGGATGCAGGCCGATGCCGACCACGTAGACGCCGCCGTGGCCGGCCAGCCAGTTGCTGCTGTTCATTGAAGTACCTTCGTGCTTCGCACTGCGGTGCGAGCTTGCTTGGGGCGGCCCGGCGCGGCGCTCATGCCGTGGCTCCTTGCGCATCCGCCGGCACGAAGTGGCAGCCGTAGTGCTCGCCCGAGGGCAGCGGCACCGCCACCGCGCGCAGCGTCATGCCCGGCGCGAGCAGGCTTTCGTCGGCCACGCCGATCACGCCTTCCTCCACCACCTGCTCGGCGATGCGGATGTCGCCCGCGATGCTGGGCGCGCTCAGGCCCGGCACCATCGGCACGTGCAGGGTCACGTACTCGAGCAGGGTGCCGCCGCCGGGCCGTGCCACCTGCGCCGAGGCATCGATGGCGTGGCCGCAGTGCATGCAGCCCGGCGCGTTGGCCGGAAAGCTCAGTTGCCGGCATTGCGGGCACTGGGCGAACAGGAAGTCGAGCGAGCGGCCGTCGGCCGCGAGCCGGTAGAGCGTGGGCCGCAGGGGCTGGAGCGTGGTCAGGTCTGGGGTCATGGAGGAAGGAATCGCGGAGGAAAGGAAGAGGCGTGGGGTCAGTCGATGCGGGCGCCCGATTGCTGCACCACCTCGCGCCAGCGCACCATCTCGGTCTTGACGAACTCGCCGAGCTTCGCGTCGCGCAGGTCCTTGAGCGGCACGCTGCCGAACTTCTCGGTGACCTGCAGCATCTCGGGGTCGACGATGGCCAGCGCGATCGCGTCGCCTAGCTTCTTCACGACCTCGGGCGGCGTCTTCGCGGGCACGAAGACCGCGCTCCAGGCCGAGGACTCGGCGCGCGGGAAGCCGAGTTCGCCCACGGTGGGCACCTCGGGCATCACCGACAGCCGCGCGCGGCCGGTCATCGCGAGCGGCTTGAGCTTGCCGGCCTGCACGAAGGGCATGACCACCACCGGGTAGTCGAACATCAGGTCGAGGTTGCCGGCCATCAGGTCGGTCAGCGCCGGGCTGCTGCCCTTGTAGGGCACGTGGGTCATCTTGATGCCGGTGGCGACCTGGAACAGCTCGGCCGTCAGGTGCGTGCCGGTGCCCGGGCCGGCCGAGCCGAAGTTGAGCTTGCCGGGATTGGCCTTGGCGTAGGCGATCAGCTCGGGCACGGTCTTGAACGGCCGGTTCGGGTTGATCACCAGGATCAGCGGCGTCTCGGACATGGCGTGCACCGGCACGAAGTCCTTCACAGGGTCGTAGCGGATGTTCTTGTAGAGCGCGAGGTTGGCCGCCTGCGTGCCCTGGGTGCCGTAGATCATGGTGTAGCCGTCGGGCGCCTGGCGCGAGGCCGCCTCCACGCCGATCGAGCCGCCCGCGCCGGGCCGGTTGTCGACCACCACCGGCTGCCCCAGCTTGTCGCCCACGATCTTCGCGAGCACGCGCGAGGTGTTGTCGGTGATGCCGCCGGGCGTGAACGGCACCACGAAGGTGATGGGCTTGGCGGGCCAGGCCTCGCCGGCCGCCCGGGCGGGGCCGCCGAGCAGGGCGGACACCGCCGCCAGCCCCACGAATGCTGTCTTCCAGAACTTCTGCATGCCTTGTCTCCGGGTTTGTTTTGGGTCTCGTTTGTCTACGAGTAATCGCAATATACTTCGACCATTCGTAGAAAAACAAGAGGAAATCCGCCGATGCCGGAAAACCCGTATCGGAAGAAACTGCCCGTCACCAATGGAAGTTCTAGACCGTCCCTTCGTTAATATTCGTGGGTCTCTACGAAATATCGGAGGAAATATGCCCACACTCGTCCCCGCCGCCGCCCGCACGATGGCGCTGCTCGAGCTGTTCGCGCGCGAAAAGCGCGAGCTCTCCAATTCCGACCTGGCGCGGCTCATGGACCTGCCCGAGAGCAGCTGCTCGGACCTGCTGCACACGCTGCACGAGCTCGGCTACCTGCTGCGCACCGCGCGCAGCCGGCGCTTCTATCCCACCGCCCGGCTGCTGGCCGTGGCCAGGGAGATCTCGGCCAGCGACCCGCTCTATGCCGTGGCGTCCGAAGCCGCCGAGCTGCTGCGCGACAAGACCGGCGAGACCGGACTGGTCGGCCGCGTCGAGGGCGGCGTGGTCAAGGTGCTGGCCTTCTTCGAGGGCCGCCATCCGCTGCGCTACATGCAGAACCCCGGCGACAAGCTGAGCCTGCACGTCTCGGCGCTCGGCAAGGCGGCGCTGGCGCTCGGCACGCCCGAGGAGGCGGCGCGCCAGCTGCGCCTGAAGCCGCTGCGCCAGCTCGCCGAGGGAACCATCACCGACCTCGCCGCGCTCGAGGCGCAGGTGGCGCGGGCGCGCGAGCAGGGCTGGATCTGGGTCGAGAACGAAGGCGGCGACGGGCTCTCGGCCCTGGCCGTCGCCGGCTACGTGGGCGGCGAGCCGATCGCACTCTCGGTCGCCGGCCCCACCGACCGCCTGCGCCAGCAGCGCGAACCTTTCCTGGCCGCCCTGCAGGAAGTGCAGGCGCTGGTCTTCCGTCCCCGCAACGCCCGGGAGCCCGGCGCCTCGTAGACCGAGCGCCGGGCGCCCGGCGTGCGTCCCTTTCCATCCAACGCCACAGGAGACATCTCGATGAATTTCACCCCCGACGCCGACCAGGAACTGCTGCGCGACAGCATCCGGCGCTTCATGAAGAGCGAGGTGGCGCCCCTGGTGGCGAAGCACGACGTGGAGAAGACCTTCCCGTTCGAGATCCTGAAGCAGCTCGCGCAGTTCGGCTACATCGGCGGCCGCCTGCCCGAGTCCGAAGGCGGCATGGGCCTGGACCAGATGACCTGGGCCATGCTGATGGAGGAGGCGGGCCACACCTGGCTGTCGCTGCGCACCATGCTCAACATCACCAACGGGCCGATCCACAAGATCGCGAGCGAGGGCACGGCGGCGCAGAAGAAGAGGTTCCTCGAGCCGCTGCTGGCGAGCGAGCGCCGCGTCTTCACCGCCATCAGCGAGCCCGGCACCGGCTCGAACATCGCGCAGATCCAGACCCGCGCCGACCTGCAGGGCGACCATTACGTGCTCAACGGCCGCAAGCTCTGGATCACCAACGGCGCCTTCGCCGACTTCGGCATCGTGGTGGCGCGCACCTTCAGCCCCGACTGCCAGGGGCAGCTGTCGACCTTCCTGGTCGAGCGCGAGGTCTCGCCCTTCGAGGCGCGCCGCGTCGACACCATGGTGCTGCGCAGCACCGGCACCGCCGAGCTGAGCTTCGACAACGTGAAGGTGCCGCGCGAGAACCTGCTGGGCGAGGAGGGCAGCGCGCTCAAGCGCATGCTGGTGGGGCTGGATGGCGCGCGCGTGAACATCGCGATGGGCGCGGTCGGCGCCGCGCGCGCGGCGCTCGAGCTGTCGATCGACTATGCGCGCACGCGCACCCAGTTCGGCAAGCCGATCGGCAGCTTCCAGCTGGTGCAGAAGCTCATCGTCGACATGACGGTGCGCGTGGAGGCGGCGCGCGCGCTGGCGCTGCGCGCGGCCGCGGCGCTCGACGCCAATGCCGACGACGCGCGCATGGCCTGCTCGATCGCCAAGCTCTATGCCACCGAGGCCGCGCACGAGGTCGCGAGCATGGCGCTGCAGGTGCACGGCGGGCTCGGCTATTCCACCGACTACCCGATCGAGCGCATCTTCCGCGACACCCGCGGCGGCACCATTCCCGAGGGCACGACCGAGGTCCAGACGCTGATCGTCGGGCGCGAGATCCTCGGCATGTCGGCGATCGCCTGAGGGGAGCACCGCAATGCAAGGCACCCAGGACACGCGCCCGGTCGACATCGCACGGCTGATCCGCCCGCGCTCCATCGCGCTGGTCGGCGCTTCCGAGCGCGAAGGCAGCATCGGCGAGCGCACGCTGACCAACCTGATCGAACACTCCGAATTCGATGGCGAGGTCTACCTCGTCAATCCCACCAAGGCCGAGCTCCGCGGCCGCCAGTGCTGGCCCAGCGTGGCCGCGCTGCCTGCCACGCCCGACGTGGCCGTGGTTGCGGTGCCCGCGAGCGGCGTGCTGGCCGTGATCGAGGAATGCACGGCGCGCGGCGTGGGCTTCGCCGTGATCCTCAGTTCGGGCTTCGGCGAGGCCGGCGAGGAAGGCGAGCGCGAGCAGCAGCGCATGAAGGAGATCGCCGCGCGCGGCGGCCTGCGGCTGTACGGCCCCAACTGCCCGGGCCTGACCAACGTCAACCACCGGTTGGGCCTGACCTTCTCGCCCTCGTTCCCGCACGACCTCACCAAGGGCCCGATCGGCCTAGCCACGCAGGGCGGCGGCCTGGGTCGCAACGTGATGCAGGCGATGGAGCGCGGCATCGGCATCGGCCTGTGGGCCTCGACCGGCAACGAGGTCGACCTGCAGGTGGCCGACTTCATCCACTACATGGCCGACGCGCCCGACATCCAGGTGGTCGTCACCTTGCTCGAAGGCATCAAGGACGGCGCGAAGTTCGCTGCCGCGGTGCAGCGCTGCGCGGCCAACGGCAAGCCCGTGATCGGGCTCAAGGTGGGCCGCTCCGAATACGGGCGCAAGGCCGCGCAGTCGCACACCGCCTCGCTCACGGGCTCGGCCGAGGTCAACAGCGCGGTGTTCCGCCAGTTCGGCGTGATCGAGGTCGACGACATCGACGAGCTGGTCGACACCGCCTGGCTGTTCGCGCGCGCCATGCCGGGGGCGCAGGAGGCGCTGGGCATCTACTGCTCCTCGGGCGGCACGGCCGCGCTGACCGCCGACGCGGTGGGCGCCGCCGGCCTCACGCTGGCCACCTTCGCTCCAGAGACCACCGCGGTGCTGCGCGCCAAGCTGCCCGACTACGCGGCCATCGGCAACCCGGTCGACACCACGGCGATGGTGCTCAGCGACAAGACCGTGGTCGAGACCACGCTGGGCTGCGTGGCGAACGATCCGCACACGGGCCTGACCATCGTGCCGATCGCGCTCGACTACGGCGAGACCACCACGCGCATGGCCGACAACATCATCAACGCGCAGAAGGACAGCGCCTCGCCGATCGTGCCGATCTGGATGAGCGACCGGCTCGGCGAGGGCTACCGCAAGCTGGTGGCGGCCGGCTTCGCGCCGCCGCGCTCGGTCAACAAGGCGATCGCGGCGATCGCGCGCTGGGTCGAGTACGGGCGCTGGAAGCGCGCGAATCCGTCGAACCCCGAGGCGCGGCCGGTGCTGCCGACGCGCGCGCCCGAGGGCGAGTTCGCCACGCGCAGCCTGTCGGAGTCGCAGGCCAAGGCGCAGTTGAAGCAAGCCGGCATCGCGTTGCTGCCGCAAGGGCTCGCAAGCTCGGCCGAGCAGGCGTGCGCGCTGGCGGAAGGCATGGGCTACCCGGTGGTCGCGAAGATCGCGAGCGCGCAGATCGTCCACAAGTCCGACATCGGCGGCGTGAAGGTGGGACTGCAGGACGCGGCCCAGGTCGCCGAAGCCTGGCGCGAGATCATGGCCGCGGCCGCGAAGCACCATCCCGAGGCCACGGTCGATGGCCTGCTGGTCGAGAAGATGGCGCCGCGCGGCGGCACCGAGCTCATGGTGGGCGTCACGCGCGACCCGGTGTTCGGCCATGTCATGACCTTCGGCCTCGGCGGCATCTACGTCGAGGTGCTGCGCGACGTGACGCGGCGCATGCTGCCCATAGGCCCGCGCGACGCGGCGGCGATGGTGCGCGAGATCCGCAGCTTCGCGCTGCTCGACGGCGCGCGCGGCCGGCCCAAGGCCGACCTTGCGGCGCTCGAGACGCTGCTGCTGCGCGTGTCGGAGTTCGTGGTGGCGAATGCCGACCGCATCGAGGAGATGGACCTCAACCCGGTCTGGGTGGGCGCGGCGGGCGAGGGCGCGCTGCCGCTCGACGCCGTGATCATCGAGCGCGTGCCGGCATGACGCGGGACGTCGCAACGCCGCCACTGGCCGGCATCGTGGTGGTCGACTTCAGCGAACTGCTGCCCGGCCCCTTCTTCACGCAGAACCTCGCCGAGCTCGGCGCGCGCGTGATCAAGATCGAGCGCCCGCCGCATGGCGACAACGTGCGGCGCATGGGGCCGGGCGTGTTCGAGGCCGTGAACCGCGGCAAGCAGAGCCTGCTGGTCGATCTGAAGGACGAGGCCCAGCGCGCCGAGGTGCGCGCGCTGATCGCCACGGCCGACGTGGTGGTGGAGTCGTACCGGCCCGGCGTGATGGCGCGGCTGGGGCTCGATGCCGACAGCCTGCGCGCGGAGTTCCCGCGGCTGGTCTACGTGTCGCTCAGCGGCTATGGCCAGCAGGGGCCGTGGGCCGACCTGCCGGGGCACGACATCAACTACCTCGGCGCGGCCGGCGTGCTCGCGGTCTCGGGCGTGCCCGGCGGCGGTCCGGCGCAGAGCTTCGGCCTGCCGGTGGCCGACCTCTGCGGCGCGATGTATGCGCTGTCGTCCACGCTGGCCGCGCTGCTGCAGCGCCAGCACACGGGCCAGGGCCAGCACCTCGACGTGGCGCTGGCCGACTGCGCGCTGCACTGGATGAATCCGCGCCTCGGCGCCTGGCGCTCGTCGGGAGATGCGGACCTGGAGGCGCAGCGCGAGGCCACGCTGGTGAAGGCGGCCTACGGCGCCTTCCTCTGCCGCGACGGCAAGCACCTGTCGGTGGCCGCGCTCGAGGACCACTTCTGGGCCCGGCTGTGCGAAGCGCTCGATCTCTCGCCCTATGGCGACGCGGCCTTCCGCTCGCATGGCGCGCGCAAGAAGGTGGCGCCGGCCATCAATGCGCGGCTGGCCGAGGCGCTGGCCGCGTTCGATGCCGACGACGCCTTCGCGCTGCTGCAGCGGCACGACGTGCCGGTGGCGCCGGTGGTGGAACCGGCCGCGCTCGCGGCGCTGCCGCAGTTCGCGCAGCGTGGCAAGTTCGAGGGCGATGCGGCGCTCGCTTTGGCGCGCTATCCGGTGCCGATGGTGGGCGTCGTGCCCGGCGGGCTCGGCGGCGCGCCGCGGCTCGACAGCGCGCGCGGCTGAGCGGCCATGACGGCACCGCTCTTTTGCACCCGCATCACCGAGCTGTTCGGGATCGACCATCCGATCCTCGGCGGCGGGCTGATGTGGCTCTCGGATGCGCGCTACGTGGCCGCGCTGGTCAATGCCGGCTGCATGGGCTTCGTCACGCCGCGCTCCTTCGCCGACGACACGGCCTTCGCGGCCGCGCTCGTGCAATGCCGCGAGCTCACGCGCGGGCGGCCCTTCGGCGTGAACCTCACGCTCTCGAAGCGGCCCGAGGCCAACACGGCGGTGCGGCGCTGGATGGAGATCGCGCTCGCGCACGGCGTGCGCCATTTCGAGACCGCGGGCTATGCGCCCGGCGAATTGATCGGCACCTTGCACGCGGCCGGCGCGGTGGTGATCCACAAGGCGCCGGGCCTGCGCCATGCACTCGCGGCCGAGCGCGCGGGCGCCGACGCGGTGGCGCTGGTCGGCATGGAGGAGGGCGGCCATCCGGGCGCCAACGAGCTGCCGACCATGCTGCTGGGCGCGCTGGCGGCCGAGCAGCTGCGCGTGCCCGTGGTGCTGGCCGGCGGCATCGGCCACGGGCGCCAGCTCGCGGCCGTGCTCGCGCAGGGGCTCGACGGCGTGCTGATCGGCAGCCGCTTCCTGGTGGCCGAGGAGATCGCCACCCATCCGGCCTACAAGCGCCACCTGCTCGACTGCGACGAGCAGTCCACCGTGCGGCTGCTGCACACGCTGGGCAACACCTGGCGCGTGCTGCGCAATGAGACCGCGCGCGAGGTCGAGGCGATCGAGCGCGCCGGCGCGGCCGACCACGCCGCCTTCGGCGCGCTGATCGACGGCCGCGCGACGCGCGACCACTGCTATGCGCAGGGCGACTGGCAGCGCGGCATGGTGTCGCTCGGGCCGGCTATCGCCTTCGCGCGGCGCATCGAGCCGCTGGCGGCCATCGTGGCCGAGCTGCTGGCGCAGGCGCGGGCCTCGCTCGCGCGCCTGCCTTCCCTCGTGTCCCCCGCATCGGAGCCCGCATGACGCAGCGCCTGCCTTTCCTCGACCGCTTGGCGGTGCCCGCGATCGCCGCGCCGATGCTGCGCGTGTCGGGTATCGAGCTGGTGTCGGCCGCCTGCCGCGCCGGCGTGGTCGGTGCCTTTCCGACCGCCAATGCGGAATCGCTCGAGGCCTTCGCGGGCTGGATGGCGCGGCTCAACGACGAGGCGGCCGCGGCGCGCGATGCCGGGACCGCGCATGCGCCCTGGTGCCCCAACCTCATCATGCGGCGCGACCCGGCACGCGTGCGCGCCGAGGTCGAGCTGATCGTGCGCCATCGCGCCGAACTCGTGATCACCAGCGTGGGCTCGCCCGCGGCGGTGATCCCCGCGCTGCACGACGGCGGCTGCCTGGTGCTAGCCGACGTGGCCTCGGTGCACCACGCCGAGCGCGCCATCGAGGCCGGCGCCGACGGCCTGGTGCTGCTGACCGCGGGCGCGGGCGGCCACACCGGCTGGGCCAATCCCTTCGCCTTCGTGCGCGCGGTGCGCGCCTTCTTCGACGGCCCGCTGGTGCTGGCCGGCGGCCTGCCCGACGGCGTGGCGCTGCGCGCGGCCACCGTGCTGGGCTGCGACCTGGGCTCGATGGGCACGCGCTTCATCGCCACCGAGGAGAGCCTGGCCTCGGTGCCCTACAAGAAGATGCTGGCCGCGAGCTCGCTCGACGACGTGATGACCACGCGCGCCTTCACCGGCCTGCCGGCCAACTTCCTGCGGCCCTCGGTGGTGAACGCGGGGCTCGATCCGGCGGCGCTCGACGAGACGGTGTCGGTGCAGGAGGCGCGCCAGCGCTTCGGCGGCGGCTCCGAAGGCGCCGTGATCCAGCGCTGGGCCGACCTGTGGAGCGCCGGGCATTCGGTCGGCGGCGTGGCCGGGCTGGCCACGGTCGAGCAGGTGGTGCGCGGGCTGCGCGCGGAATTCAGCGCCTAGGGTTTTCCCTGAAGGGTGCGTCCGAAACGCCGGACGGCCCGCGCGGGCCGCGTCCGGAAGCGCGGCGCGGGGTCTCGTTGGCCCCTGATTTTCTTCAATGAAATCAATGACTTGAGTCGGGTTCACGTGCCGTTTCGACTGGCATGTGCGTTGCTCTGTGTTCTGCACTGCCGGCGCCGCCTTTTCGGACGGCGCAGCCGGCGACAACGAGCCCAGGAGACAACCATGACCCTCAGCCGACCGGCCTTGCGGCCCCCTTCGCCAGCACGCCCCGCTCCGAGCGGCGGCGCGCCGGCGCGCTGACCCCGTCCGACCGCGCCCGTCGGGCGCACCCCTTTCCATCCCAGTGTTCAGCCCCGGCCGGCCCCCGGCCTCAAGGAGATTTCCCGTGGACCACGTATCCGCATCCGCCCCCAAGCCCTTCTACAGATCGCTGTACTTCCAGGTCATCACCGCCATCGTCATCGGCGTGCTGCTCGGCCACTTCTATCCCGACACCGGCGCCGCGATGAAGCCGCTGGGCGACGGCTTCATCAAGCTGATCAAGATGATCATCGCGCCGATCATCTTCTGCACGGTGGTGGTCGGCATCGCCGGCATGGAGGACATGAAGAAGGTCGGCAAGACCGGCGGCCTCGCGCTGCTGTACTTCGAGATCGTCAGCACCATCGCGCTGATCGTCGGCCTGGTCATCATCAACATCGTGCAGCCCGGCCACGGCATGAACGTGGATCCGAGCCAGCTCGACGCCAAGTCGATCGCGGCCTATACCGGCCCGGGCAAGATGGCCTCGACCACCGAGTTCCTGCTCAACGTGATCCCGACCACCGTGGTCGATGCCTTCGCCAAGGGCGAGATCCTGCAGGTGCTGCTGTTCGCCGTGATGTTCGGCTTCGCGCTGCACCGCTTCGGCGGCCGCGGCACGCTGGTGTTCGACTTCATCGAGAAGTTCTCGCACGTGCTGTTCACCATCGTCGGCTACATCATGAAGGTGGCCCCGATCGGTGCCTTCGGCGCGATGGCCTTCACCATCGGCAAGTACGGCGTGGGCTCGCTGGTGCAGCTCGGCGCGCTGATGGCGACCTTCTACGCCACCTGCCTGTTCTTCATCTTCGTGGTGCTCGGCGCGATCGCGCGCGCGCACGGCTTCAGCATCTGGAAGTTCATCAAGTACATCAAGGAAGAGCTGCTGATCGTGCTGGGCACCTCCTCGAGCGAGGCCGCGCTGCCGCGCATGATGGCCAAGATGGAGAACCTCGGCGCCAAGAAGTCGGTGGTCGGCCTGGTGATTCCCACCGGCTACTCGTTCAACCTCGACGGCACCTCGATCTACCTGACCATGGCCGCGGTGTTCATCGCCCAGGCCACCAACACGCCGATGTCGATCACCCAGCAGATCACGCTGCTGCTGGTGCTGCTGCTGACCTCGAAGGGCGCGGCCGGCGTGACCGGCAGCGGCTTCATCGTGCTGGCGGCCACGCTCTCGGCCGTGGGCCACGTGCCGGTGGCCGGCCTGGCGCTGATCCTGGGCATCGATCGCTTCATGTCGGAAGCACGCGCGCTGACCAACCTGATCGGCAACGGCGTGGCCACCATGGTGGTCGCGAAATGGACCGGCGACCTCGACACCGAGCGCCTGACCAGCCAGCTGAACCAGGGCAGCGGCGCCGAGGCCGACGAGCCCGAGCTGGTGCTCGACGCCAAGGAAGCGCACATGCCCGCGGGCAGCGGGCGCTGATCGGGGCCGGCGTTCGCGCCGGTCTTTCTTCGGACGCCCGCCTCGCGCGGGCGTCCTGCCTTGCGGCTTCGCAATCTGCATTAACCTGCGCCCCGAGAACCGAACCGGAGCGGCGCGCCCTTCCATGGAGACTTCCACCGTGACCTTCCGTCCCCGCACCCGGCGCGCGGTGGTGCGCTGGTGCGCCGCGCTCGTGCTGGTGGCGCTGTCCGCCCTGGTCGGCCACCACCTTTCCACCCAGGCCGGCCTGGCGCGCCTGCGCGAGGCCGCCGAGCACCGGCTCGACATGGTCGCCACCGGGCTCGACGCCGAGCTCACGCGCTTCGACTACCTGCCCGCGCTGCTCGAGATGACGCCGGTGGTGCCCGCGCTGCTGAACGCGCCGGCCGACGCCTCGCTGCGCGACGCCGCCAACCGCTACCTCGCGGGCGTGAACGCCACCGCGCGCGCCGAGATGCTCTACGTGCTCGATGCCGGCGGCACCTCGCTCGCGGCCTCGGACTGGGACCGGCCCGGCACCACGCTGGGCCAGCACTACGAGTTCCGGCCCTACATGATCGATGCGCTGGCCCAGGGGCGCGGGCGCTTCTACGGCGTGGGCATCACGAGCCGCCGGCCCGGCTACTACCTCTCGTACGCGCTGCGCCGCGAGCGCTCCGTGCCCGGCGTGGTCACGGTGAAGATCAACCTCGAGGACAACGAGGCCGCGTGGCGCAAGCTGCCGGGCGACGTGGTGGTGGTCGACCAGCGCGGCGTGGTGATCCTCGCCACGCGCGACGACCTCAAGTTCCGGCCGCTGCTGCCGCTCGACGCGCTGCAGCGCGCCGAGGTGCTGCGCTCGCGGCCCTATGGCGAGGCCGCGCTCGCGCCGCTGCGCTGGCAGCGGCTGGAGGCGCTGGCGCCGGGCGTGCAGCTGATCCGCGTGGAGGGCGCCGACCGGCTCGTCGCCAGCCGCACCCTGCGCAACGCGCCGTGGCAATTGCTCACGCTCGACGACATGGCGCCGCTGCGCGTGGCCGCGCGCAATGCCGCGATGACCGCCGCGCTCGGCATGGTCGCGCTGCTGCTGCTGGGCGTGACCCTGTGGCAGCGCCGCCGCGCCGAGCGCCAGAAGCTCGCCAACCAGGCCGCGCTGCAGGCCGCGCACGACGGCCTCGAGTCGATGGTGGCGGCGCGCACCGCGCAGCTGCGCGCCGCGCAGGACGAGCTGGTGCAGGCCGGCAAGATGGCCGCGTTGGGCCAGATGTCGGCCGGCCTCGCGCACGAACTCAACCAGCCGCTGACCGCGATGCGCACGCTGTCGGAGAGCGCGGCCATCCTGCTCGACCACGAGCGCCACGACGAGGTGCGCGGCAACCTCAAGCGCATCCGCGACATGGTCGACCGGCTCGCGCGGCTGACCGCGCAGCTCAAGACCTTCTCGCACAAGAACCAGCTCGGGCCCTCGCCCGTGGCGCTGGCCGCCGCGATCGACGATGCGCGCGTGATCGTCGCCGGCGCCGAGCAGAAGCACGGCGTGCAGGTCGAGGTCGACATCGAGCCGCCGCAGCTCGCCGTGATGGCCGACGAGGCCGCGCTCGGCAGCGTGCTGGTGAACCTGATGCGCAACGCGATCGAGGCCATGGAGCACATGCCGCAGCGCGTGCTGCGCCTGCAGGGCCGGCTGAGCGAGGACGGCCGCGCGGTGCTGACCGTGAGCGACACCGGCCCCGGCATCCGCGACGACGTGGCGCCGAAGCTGTTCGAGCCCTTCGTCACCACCAAGCCCGCGGGCTCGGGGCTGGGGCTGGGCCTCGTGCTGTGCGCGCAGCTGGTGCGCGCCATGAACGGCGGCCTGCGGGCGGACAACCGGGAGGGCGGCGGGGCATACTTCGTCGTCGACCTGCCGGCCGCCAGCCCCCACGCCCACCCATGACACCACCGCCCGCCAACGAAGCCTCCGCCATCCGCGTGCTGCTCGTCGAAGACGACGACGACGTGCGCCTGAGCACCGCGCAGATGCTGAGCCTGGCGGGCTTCGAGGTCGAGGCCTTCGCGAGCGTGGAGCGGGTGCGGCCGCACATCGCCTTCGGCGTGCCCGCGGTGGTGGTGTGCGACGTGCGGCTGCCGCGCATGAGCGGCACCGAGTGGCTGGTGGAGGTGCGCGGCATCGATCCCGAGCTGCCGGTGATCCTGGTCACGGGCCATGGCCACATCGCGATGGCGGTGGCGGCGATGCGCGACGGCGCCTACGACTTCATCGAGAAGCCCTTCACCACCGAGCGGCTGGTGGCCATCGTGCGGCATGCGATCGAGCGGCGGCAGCTGGCGCTGCAGGTGCGCAGCCTGCGCGAGGCGCTCGACAACTGGAACGGCATCCAGTCGGTGCTGATCGGCCGCTCGGCCCAGATGCAGCGGGTGCGGCGCAACGTGATGACCCTGGCCGGCACCTCGGCCGACGTGCTGATCTACGGCGAGACCGGCACCGGCAAGGAGATGGTGGCGCGCTGCCTGCACGACCACAGCGAACGGCGGCGCGAGCACTTCGTGCCGCTGAACTGCGGCGGCCTGCCCGAGGCGCTGGCCGAGAGCGAACTGTTCGGCCACGAGGCCGGCGCCTTCACCAGCGCCAACCGCACGCGCGTGGGCAAGTTCGAATACGCGAGCGGCGGCACCCTGTTCCTCGACGAGATCGAGAGCATGCCGATGGCGGTGCAGATCAAGCTGCTGCGCGCGCTGCAGGAGCGCAGCATCGAGCGCATCGGCTCGAACAAGCCGATCCCCTTCGATTGCCGCGTGGTGGCCGCGAGCAAGGAGGACCTGAAGGCGCTGAGCGACCGGCAGAAATTCCGCGCCGACCTCTACTACCGCATCGGCGTGGCGTTCATCGAGCTGCCGCCGCTGCGTGAGCGGCGCGAGGACATCCCGCTCCTGTTCGAGCATTTCACGCTGCAGGCCGCGAAGAAGTACGACCGGCCCGCGCCGGTGCCCAGCCATGCCCAGCTCGCCGACCTGATGGCCTATGCCTGGCCCGGCAACGTGCGCGAGCTGCGCAACGTGGCCGACCGCTTCGTGCTGGGCCTGCTCGGCGAGCGGCTCACGCTGCTGCGCGCGAGCGACGAGGAGGTGCTGCCGCAGGCTCTGCCGCAGCAGGTGGAGGCCTTCGAGCGCGCCGTCATCGTCGAGGCGCTGCGCCAGCACCAGGGCGACCAGCCGGCCACCGCGGGCGCGCTGGGCATCGCGCGCCAGACCCTGTTCGACAAGCTGCGCAAGCTCGGCATCGCGGCCGAGGAATTCAAGTAGTCCGCGTGTGGCATTCGGCCGGCGCTAGCATGGCCCGATGCGAACACTCTCCTTTCCCCAAGGCGCCGGCAACGGCAACGAGATGCCCGTGCTCGGGCTGGGCACCTGGCGCATGGGCGAGGCCGCGGGCCGCCGCCAGGCCGAGGTGGCCGCGGTGCGCGAGGCCATCGCGCTCGGCTACCGGCTGATCGACACCGCCGAGATGTACGGCGAGGGCGGCGCCGAGACCGTGGTGGGCCAGGCCGTGGCCGAGGCGCTGCGCGCCAGCGAGGTGCGGCGCGACGAGCTCTTCATCGTCAGCAAGGTCTATCCGCACAACGCGAGCCGGCGCGGCACGCCCGAGGCCTGCGAGCGCAGCCTGAAGCGCCTGGGCCTCGATGCCATCGACCTCTACCTGCTGCACTGGCGCGGCAGCCATCCGCTGGCCGAGACCGTCGACGCCCTGCAGGCGCTGGTGGCGCGCGGGCGCATCGCGCGCTGGGGCGTGAGCAACTTCGACACCGACGACATGGAGGAGCTGGCGCCGCTGGGGCAGGGCGGTCCCGCGTGCGCGGCGAACCAGGTCTATCTGTCGCTCGGCGAGCGCGGTCCCGAGTTCAGCCTGCTGCCCTGGCAGCGCGAGCGCGGCATCCCGCTGATGGCCTACAGCCCGATCGACCAGGGCGCGCTGGCCGACGACGAGGGGCTCGGCGAACTCGCGGCGGACCTGGGCGTGAGCGCGGCCCAGCTCGCGCTGGCCGCGGTCATCGCGCGGCCGGGCGTGGCGGCGATTCCGAAGGCGGTGGGCAGCGCGCATCTGAAGGAGAACTTCGCGGCGGCCTCGTTGGCGCTCGATGCCGGCGTGCTCGAGAAGCTCGACCGGCTGCATCCGCCGCCGAGGCGCAAGACGGCACTGGCGATGATCTGAGCGGACCTCACGCGGCTTCGGCGCTGCGGTCGCAGAGGTAGCTGATCACCATGTCCGAGGCGTGCCTGAGCCGCGACTGCTGGCGGTCCGCCGCGCCGAGGTCGACGTCGAGCACGTACGAGAGCGTGTAGCGGTTGGTGATGAAGTACGAGCCCAGGCCCGAGATCGAGACATAGAGGTCGACCCAGTCGGCATCGCGGCGGAACACGCCCTTCTGCTTGCCAGATTCGAGGATGGTCGACAGCGCGGTGCGCAGCGGGTTGAACATCTCCGAGATCACTTTCGACTTGCGGATGTGCACCGCCTTGTGCAGGTTCTCGGTCGACAGCAGCTGGTGGAACTCGGGCTGGTCGATGAAGTGCTGCACCGTCTTCTCGACCAGCTCGCGCATGTCGCGCACCGGGTCCTCGCCCGTGAGCGCGAGCTCGTTCTGGCGTTCGCGCATCGCGCCGTAGGCGCGCTCCATCACCTCGATGAACAGTGCCTCCTTGCTGTCGAAGTAGTGATAGACGAGGTTCTTGCTGATCTTGCAGCGGGCCACGATCGCGTCGATGCGCGCGCCGTCGTAGCCGTGCGCGGCGAACTCCTTGCTCGCGATCTTCAAGATCCGGTCTCGCGTTGCCACGGCATTGCGCTGCCGCGGCTTGGGCGTCTTTGTGTCGTGTGTCATGGGTCCTGATGTCGGCGAGGCACCACCGAGGCCGCGAGTCTACTTCCGGCGCGGGCGCGAAAAAGATGCAAAACAAAGGTTGACACCGTGCGGTCACGGCTCCTATATTTCGCCCTCAATGGTACTAGCCAGTTAGTTAGTTAAGGCCGGTCCCATTATCGTCCAACCCCGCTAGAACGGAGCATCACAATGGGTTCTGCACCACAGCGAAGCAAAGGCGTGCGCGTCGGATGCGATATCGGAGGAACCTTCACCGATATCGTGCTCGCGATGCCCGACGGCCGGCTCTTCGTCAACAAGACGTCCACCACGCCGGAGGACCTCGGCAAGGCGATCGTCAACGGCCTGCGCGCATTGATCGACCAGGCCGGCATCGCGCCGGGCGACATCGCCGAGATCGTGCACGGCACCACCACCGCGTCGAACACCATCCTGCAGAAGGTCGGCGCCAACACCGGCGTGCTCACCACCGAGGGCTTCCGCGACGTGCTGGAGATCGGCCGCATCCGCACGCCCACCATGTTCGATCTCGGCTGGCAGAAGCCGCAGCCGCTGGCCACGCGCCGCTGGCGCCGCGGCGTGCGCGAGCGCATGGGCTCGCGCGGCGAGGTGGTCGTGCCGCTCGACGTCGAGCACCTGCTCGAGCAGGCCGGCGAGCTGGTGGCCGACGGCGTGAATGCGGTCGCGCTGTGCTTCCTCAACAGCTACATCAACCCGGCGCACGAGCTGCAGGCCAAGGCCGCGCTGCAGGCGCGCTTTCCCGAGCTGCTGCTGAGCGTGTCGTGCGAGGTGCTGCCCGAGATCAAGGAGTACGAGCGCACCAGCACGACGGTGGTCAACGCCTACATCCTGCCCGCGATGAAGACCTACCTCGCGCGCCTGAAGAAGGACCTGCGCGACATGGGCGTCGATGCCTCGCTGCAGGTGATGGCCTCCAACGGCGGCATGATGGGCATCGCCTCCGCGACCGAGAAGCCGGTGTTCGCCGTGGCCTCGGGCCCGGCGGGCGGCGTGGCCGGCGCCGCGCGCATCGGCGCGATGGGCGGCGACGACGACCTGATCGTCTTCGACATGGGCGGCACCACCGCCAAGGCCTCGGTCATCGTCGGCGGCCAGCCCTCGCTGACCAACGAGTACGAGTTCCGCGACGGCATCAGCGCGCCGAGCCGCTTCGTCAAGGGCGGCGGCTACGTGCTCAAGGTGCCCGCGATCGACATCGCCGAGGTGGGCGCGGGCGGCGGCTCGATCGCCTGGATCGACGGCGGCGGCCTGCTGTGCGTCGGGCCCGAATCGGCCGGTGCCTCACCGGGACCGGCCTGCTATGGCAACGGCAACGAGCGCCCGACCGTGACCGACGCCAACATGGTGCTCGGCTACCTCAATCCCCAAGCGCTCGCGGGCGGCAGCCTGCCGGTCTCGCCCGAGCTGTCGGCGCGGGCGATCGATGTGCACGTGGCCGGGCCGTTGAAGCTCGACCGCCTCGCCGCGGCGCACGGCATCCGCCAGGTCGCCAACGTGAACATGGCGCGCGCGATCCGCGCGGTGACGGTGGAGCGCGGCCGCGATCCGCGCGACATGTCGATGATCGCCTTCGGTGGCGGCGGTCCGCTGCATGCGGTGGCGGTGGCGCGGCTGCTCGGCATCCGCCGCGTGATCGCGCCGATCATGGCCGGCGTCTTCTGTTCGGCCGGCATGCTCTCGGCCGACGCCGAGCACAACTTCGTGAAGGCGGTGCTGCGCCCGCTGGCCGATTGCGAACCGGCCGCGCTGGCACGCGCCACCGCGGTGCTCGCCGACCAGGGCTTCACGGTGCTGGCCTCCGAAGGCTACGCGGCCGACGCGGTGCGCGTGGAGCGCTTCGCCGACCTGCGCTACCTCGGCCAGAGCTCGGAACTCACCGTGGCGCTGCCCGCGGGCACGCTCGACACGGCCGTGCTCGAGCAACTGGCGCGCGACTTCCATGCGCTCTACCAGCAGACCTTCGGCTACAGCAGCGACGAGCCGCTCGAGCTGGTCAACCTGCGCGTCAGCGCCCATGGCCGCAGCGACTTCCGGCTCGACTTCGCCAAGTGCCGCGTCGACGCCACCGCGCTGCAGGGCACGCAGGGCGAACGCCTCGTGAGCTTCGCGCCCGGAGAGGCGCCCGCTTCGACGCCCGTGGTCCCGCGCGCCAGCCTCGGTGCCGCGCCGGTGAAGGGGCCGCTGATCGTCGAGTCCTACGACACTACCATCGTCGTGCCGCCGCACTGCAGCGCGCGTGCCGATGCCATCGGCAACATCGTCATCGACCTCCAGGAGATCCCGGCATGAACCGCGCCATCGACCCGATCACCTTCGCGGTGGTCAAGAACGCGATGGATTCCATCGTCGACGAAGTGGCCTACACCGTGCTGCGCACCGCGCGCTCGGAGATCGTCAAGGACGTGATGGACTACTCGGCCGCGATCTGCGACCGCCACGGCCAGATGATCGCGCAGGCCAAGACCATCGCGCTGCACCTGGGCGCCATCCCCGAGGCCATGGCCGAGGTGCGCAAGCGCTACGGGGATGCGCTCGCGCCGGGCGACGCGGTGATCGTCAACGACCCCTACCAGGGCGGCATGCACCTGCCGGACATCTTCATGTTCGTGCCCTTCTTCTATCGCGAGGAACTCGAGGGCTTCTGCGTCGTCATCTGCCACCACACCGACGTGGGCGGCCGCGTGCCCGGATCGAACGCCAGCGACTCGACCGAGGTCTACCAGGAGGGCCTGCGCATCCCGGTGGTCAAGCTCTACGAACGCGGCACGGTCAACGACATCATGGAGCGCGTGATCGCGCAGAACGTGCGCGTGCCCGACCGCGTGCTCGGCGACCTGCGCGCGCAGTACGCGGCCTCGCAGGTGGGCGTGCGCGAGCTCACGGCGCTGTTCGACCGCTATGGCTGCGACGACGCGCGGCGCTACTTCGCCGAACTGCTCGACTACGCCGAGCGGCTCACGCGCGAGGAGATCCGCCGCTGGCCCAAGGGCACCTTTCACTTCGAGGACTTCATCGACGACGACGGCCTCTCGCCCGAGCCGATCCCGATCCGCGTCGCGCTCACGGTGCACGAGGACCGCGTCAGCGTCGACTACACCGGCTCCTCGCCGCAGGTGCGCGCGGCGATCAACTCGACGCTGTCGTACACCAAGTCCTGCACCTACCTCAGCGTGCGCTGCGCATTGAAGGGCGACGTGCCGAACAACGCCGGCGTGTTCCGCTGCATCGAGGTGCACGTGCCCGAGGGCACCGTGCTCAACCCGATCGAGCCGGCCGCGGTCGCGGCGCGCGCGCTCACCGGCTACCGCGTGTTCGACGCGATGCTCGGCGCGCTGGCCCAGGTGGTGCCCGACCGCATTCCCGCCGCGGGCGAGGGCGGCAACACCGTGGTCTGCCTCTCGGGCAAGAAGGACGACGGCAGCGGCTACATCATCGTCGACATGATCTGCGGCGCCTGGGGCGGCCGCCCCGGTTCCGACGGCATCGAGGCGATCACCAATGCTTCGCAGAACCTCTCGAACACGCCGGTGGAAACGCTGGAGGCGCAGCATCCGGTGCGCGTCGAGGCCTACGAGCTCGAGCCCGACTCCTGCGGTGCCGGCCGCTACCGCGGCGGCCTCGGCATCCGGCGCAGCTACCGCGTGCTGGCCGACGACGTGCTGCTGCAGCTGCGCGCCGACCGCATGAAGTTCCAGCCCTACGGCCTGCAAGGCGGCCTGCCCGCGAAGTCGGCCTCGAACCGGCTGCAGCACGCGGGCGAGACCACCGAGCTCGCGAGCAAGGTTGGCATGCGCATTGCAAGAGGCAGCGTGGTGACGCACACGCAACCCGGTGGCGGTGGCTTCGGCGATCCGCTGCTGCGCCCCGCGCAGGAGATCGAGCGCGACGTCTGGGACCACAAGCTCTCGGCCGACTTCGTGCGCCGGCACTACCGCGCGGTGGTCGATCCGGCCAGCGGCCGCCTCGATGCCGCGCAAACCCAGGCACTGCGCGCCGGCACGGCGGACTGAAGCACCGCGCCGCTCCCGCGATTCCCCACCACCCCATGACGAAGAAGCAGAGGTAAGCGATGAAAAGACGTACGTTGACCCAAGGCCTCGCGGCGATGGCCGCGCTCCCGGCGCTGTCCCTCGGCCTGCGAACGGCGCAGGCGCAGGGGGCCACCAAGCTGCGCGTGCGCATGGACTTCTCGCCCTGGGGCATGCACGGCGCGGTGCACCTGGCCCAGCAGAAGGGCTGGTTCAAGGACGAGGGCCTGGAGGTTGAGGTGCAGGACGGCACCGGCACCATCTCGACGCTGCAGCTGCTCGCGGCGGGGCAGGTCGACGTCGGCCAGGTGGCGCTCGGCACCATGGCGGTGGCGAAGGAGAACGGGCTCGAGCTGGTCTCGATCGCCGGCTTCGCGCGCACCGGCGACCTCGCCGTCATGACCGACGCGGCGCAGGGCGTGAAGTCGCCGAAGGAGCTCGCGGGCAAGAAGATCGTGTGCTTCACGACCAGCCCGTGGGCGCCGTTCATCGAGCCCTTCCTCAAGGCCAACGGCATGAGCAAGAGCAGCATCGAGCTGGTGATGGTCACGCCCAGCGCGATGATCTCGACCTATGCCTCGGGCAACAGCGACGGCTTCATGTCGCAGGCCCCGTTCGGCCAGCCGATGGTGCTGAAGACCCGCAAGGCCAGCGCGCTGCTGCTGGCCGACAGCGGCATCAGCTTTCCGAGCTACGGGCTGGCCACGACGCCGAAGGCGATCGAATCGAAGCAGGCCGCGATCGCGAAGTTCACGCGCGTGCAGCTGCGCGCCTGGCAGTACATCCACGACAACCACATCGACGAGGCGGTGGCCGCCATCGTGGCGCAGCGGCCCAATGCGCGCCTCGACCCCGAGGTGCTCAAGGGACAGCTCGTGGCCTACCGCCCGTTCTTCCAGAGCCCGGGCGACAAGAACCTGCCGATCGGCCAGCAGTCCGACGCCGACTGGGCCGCGGCGATCCGCTCGATGGAACAGACCGGCCAGATCAAGCCGGGCCGCAAACCCTCCGACTACTACACCAATGCGCTCCTTTCCGTCTGAAGCGCCCGCGCGCGGAGCCCCCCACGTGGCCGATTTCCTGTCGATCGACGGCCTTCACAAGGTCTACCAGTCCGGCCGCAAGCCGATCACCGCGCTGCAGGACGTGCGCCTCGGCGTCGCGCGCGGCGAGTTCGTCTCGATCGTGGGCCCGAGCGGCTGCGGCAAGAGCACGCTGATGCGCTGCATCGCCGGGCTCGAGCCGATCACCAGCGGCCGGCTCGCGCTCGACGGCGTGCCGATCACCGAGCCACCCGACAACATGGGCGTGGTGTTCCAGCGCGACCTGCTGCTGGAATGGCGCAGCATCCTCGACAACGTGCTGGCGGCCGCCGAGTTCCACGGTCTCGAGCGTGCACGGCATGCGCCGCGCGCGCGCGAACTGCTGGCCCTGTTCGGCCTGGCCGACTTCATGGACCGCTATCCGCGCGAGCTCTCGGGCGGCATGCGCCAGCGCGTGTCGATCTGCCGCGCGCTGCTGCTCGATCCGCAGCTGCTGCTGATGGACGAGCCCTTCGGCGCGCTCGACCCCTTCACGCGCGATGCGCTCAACGCGGAGCTGCAGCGCACCTGGATGGCGACCGGCAAGACGGTGATCTTCATCACCCATTCGATCACCGAGGCCGTCTACCTCGGCGGGCGCGTGGTGATGATGGCGCGCGGACCCGGTCGCATCGCCGACATCCTGCCGATCGAGCTCGAGCGGCCACGCGGCCTCGACGTGCGCGAGACGCGCGAGTTCGCGGCCTACGTGTCGCGCATCAAGGAAACCTTCCGCGAACTGGGCGCCTACTGACCATGAAGACACTCTGGAACCACACCGAGCGCAGCCGCCAGGCCCTGCTCACGCTCGCCGTGCTGCTCGTGGCCTGGGAGGCGTGCGTGCGCCTGCTCGGCATCCGCGATTTCCTGCTGCCCGCGCCCTCGAAGATCATCGGGCAGTTCCTCGCGCAGCCCGGCTACCTGCTGCGCGAGACGCTCGACACCTTGCTCACCACCCTGTACGGCTTCGTGCTGGCCGTGGTGCTCGGCGTGGCCGCGGCCATCGGCATCGTCTATTCGCGCTTCCTCGACCGCACGCTCTACTCGCTGCTGGTGGCGCTCAATGCCGTGCCCAAGGTCGCGCTCGCGCCGCTGTTCGTGATCTGGATGGGCACCGGCGCGCTGCCCAAGGTGGCGATCGCGATGCTGATCGCGATCTTCCCGATCCTGATCGACTGCGTGCTGGGGCTGCGCTCGACCGACCCCGACATGCTCGACATGGCGCGGGTCAACAAGGCCACGCGCGGGCGCATCCTCTGGAAGATCCGCTTTCCCAACGCGCTGCCGAGCCTGTTCGCGGGCATGAAGGTCGGCGTGTCCTTCGCGCTGGTGGGCACCATCGTGGGCGAGTTCGTGGCCGGCGAATCGGGTCTGGGCCACGTGATCCTGGTGGCGCAGGGCAGCTTCGACACCTCCACCGTGTTCGTCGCGCTCGCGCTGCTGTGCGTGCTCGGCGTGGTGCTGTTCAAGGGGATCGAGCTGGCCGAGGAGCGGCTGCTCGGCTGGCATGCCTCGCAGCGCGGCGTGCCGGCGCACGCGGTCTAGCAGAGGCCGTGCGCGCTGCATGAAAAAAGGGGCCGACGGCCCCTTCGTTCGTTGTGGCGTGCAGCGGCTCAGTGCGCATCCGCATGCTTGGCGGCCGCGATCACCGCCTGCTCGTCATGCTTCGCGCCGTTGAGGAACAGGTTCAGCAGCACCGCCGCGATCGATGCGAGCAGGATGCCCGACTCGATCAGCGAGTGGATCGCATGCGGCATCCACTGCTTGAAGTTGGGCGCGATCAGCGGAATCATGCCGACGCCGATCGAGACCGCGACGATCATCGCGTTGTGGCGATTGTGCTTGAAGTCCACGCCCGAGAGGATGCGGATGCCGGTGGCGGCCACCATGCCGAACATCACGAGACCCGCGCCGCCGAGCACCACGGTGGGCAGCGACTCCACCAGCGCCGCCATCTTCGGCAGCAGGCCCAGCACGATCAGGATGATGCCGCCGGCCACGCAGACATAGCGACTCTTGATGCCGGTGACGGCGACCAGGCCCACGTTCTGCGAGAAGCTGGTGTAGGGGAAGGTGTTGAAGATGCCGCCGATCAACGTGCCCAGGCCGTCGGTGCGTAGGCCCTTGGCGAGGTCCTGCTGCGAGATCCTGCGCTCGGTCATCTCGCCGAGCGCGAGGAACATGCCGGTCGACTCGATCATCACCACCACCATGATCAGCGTCATCGTGAGGATCAGGATCGGGTCGAACTGCGGCATGCCGAAGTGGAAGGGCAGCACGATGTCGAACCACGCGGCCTTGCCGACCTTCTCGTAGGTCATGAGGCCGGTGAGCGAGGCCACGACCGCGCCGATGACGATGCCCAGCAGCACCGAGATGTTGGCGACGAAGCCCTTGGCGTACTTCACGATCAGCAGGATCGACACCAGCACCAGCGCGGCCACGCCCAGGCCCGAGAGGTCGGCGTACTTGGGGTTGGGCACCGTGGGCATGATCGCGAAGCCCTTGGGCACCGCGGGGATGGAGCTGCCGGGCGAGGTGACTTCGGCCAGCCACTTGGCGTAGACCGGGTCGACCAGCGCGGGCGCCGTCGGGCCCACGGGATTGCCGAAGATCCAGTTGATGCCCACGCGCATCAGGCTGATGCCGATCACCGCGATGATGGTGCCCGTGACCACCGGCGGGAAGAAGCGCAGCATGCGGCTCACGAAGGGGGCGATCAGTATCGAGACGATGCCCGCGCCGATGATGGCGCCGAAGAGCAGCTGCGCGCCGTTCTGGCCCGGGTTGGCATTGGCGATGGCCACCATGGGCGCCACCGAGGCGAAGGTCACGCCCATCATCACGGGCAGCTTGATGCCGAACCACTGCGTGGCGCCGAGCGCCTGGATCAGCGTGGCGATGCCGCAGCAGAACAGGTCGGCCGAGATCAGCAGCGCGACCTCGTCGGGCGAGAGCTTGAGCGCGCGGCCCACGATCAGCGGGACCGCGACCGCGCCCGCGTACATGACCAGCACGTGCTGCAGGCCCAGGGCGGTGAGCTTGCCGGCGGGCAGGCGCTGGTCTACCGGATGGACTGGGGAAAGGGAGTCGGCCGTCATCGTGAATCTCCTGCTGCGGCAATGAGAGAAAGACAGGGAGAGGTGCGGCGCGCAGTCGTCGGGCGCGTCCACCGCACCGGGTGTACGCGAAACTGTATACAATTTATGCGGCAATCCGGACTGAGGAAAACCCGGAGGGCCCGGGTGGGCCGGAGGCCGTGCCGCGGCGGGTTCAGGCCACGGGGTAGGGACCGTTTTCGAAGCGCTGCGCGTGGTAGCCCTTGCTGCCCACGGCGTGCGCCAGGTCGCTGCGGAAATCGCGGCCCTCGCGCAGGCTTTGCAGCACCTGCGCGAAGTCGTGCTTCGGCGCCCAGCCCAGGTCGCGCCGCGCGCGTTCGTTCACGTACACGCGGTCGAGCTGCGCGGGCAGGGTCCAGCCGCGCCGTTCGTAGAGCGCCTCGCAGTCCGGGAAATGCCGGCGCAGCACGGCCGGTGCATCGCTGCGCAGCAGCGCGAGCTCGTCGCGCGCGAAGGGCGTGGTGGCCGAGACGATGTAGCGGCCGAAGCCCAGCGCCGGTGCGCGCCGTGCCGCGCACAGGTGCGCCTCGACGATGTCCGCGATGTCGGCGCGGCGGTGCAGCAGCTCGTTGGCCTGGGCGTTCTCGAGCGAATGGCGTTCGCGCGCGCGCGGATCGTCGTCGTCCTCGGGGAAGAAGCGCGAGGTGCGCAGCACGATCGCATGGAGACCGTGCTCGCGGTGGAACAGCTGGCACAGGTCCTCGGCCGCGGTCTTGGTCGCGCCGTAGATGTTCTTCGGGATCGGCGTCACCTCTTCCGTGATCCAGGCGGCGGGCTCGCCCGCGGCCGGCGTGAGCGCCGAGCCGAAGCTGCTGGTGGTGCTCGTGAACACGAAGGCCTGCACGCCGGCCGCGACCGCCTCCTCGAGCAGCGCGAGCGTGCCCGCGATGTTGGTCTCGACGAAGTCCTGCTTCGCATGCGTGGCCACGTGCGGCTTGTGCAAGGTGGCGGTGTGCAGCACGGTGCGCACGCCGCGCATGCTCTCGCGCACGAAGGCACGGTCGGCGATGGAGCCGGTGCGGTCGGTGAAGGGCGAGGCGAGCAGGTCGATGCCGCGGGCCTTGCCCAGGGTGTCGGGGTGCGCGCGCAGATGGCGCATCAGTGCTTCGCCGAGATGGCCGGCGCTGCCGGTGACCAGGGTGGTCATGGGAACGGTTTCCTTCCTGCGATGGGGATTCTCGAAACCGCGAGGCTAGCGCGAGGCCGCGCGCCCCGTCCACGCATAAGTTATGCGTGGGGCGGTCCGCCCTCAGGCGATGGTGGTAACGAGCCGGCCCGCGCTGCCGTCGGCCAGCGCGATGCGTTCCCACAGCACGCGGCCCGGCAGGATCGGGATCACGGGGTCGAGCGTGCCGGCGGTCGCGATCTCGAGCGTGGCCAGCTCGCCATCGTGCCAGCCGCGGTCCGCGAGCGTGGCCTCGGCCGCGAGGATCTCCTGCGAGGCATAGCCGATCAGCGAGCGGCCGATGAACTCGGCCGGGTCGGCGCGCCATTCGGACTGGCGCGCGGGAGAGGCCGCGAGCAGCCGGTGCGTGCGGTCGCAGATCAGGTGCACCTTGCGCGTGGACGACTCCACCAGCCGCTTGAGCGCCGCGTCCTGGCTAGGATCGCGCGCCGCGGCCAGTAGCCGGTGCGCGGCCGCCTGCTGCGCCTTCGACAGCGGCAGGTCGCCGCGCTCCCAGCGCGACACCGTGGCCTGGTGCACGCCCATGAGCTGCGCGAAATGGCTCTGCTTGAAGCCGCGCAGCAGCCGCAGGCGCCGAAGCGCGAGACCGGTGTCGTGGGCCGCCATGCGCGCGCTCCTCAGGCCAGCAGCGCCTTCACCAGGTCGAGCTGGCGGTCGGGCTTGCCGGTGCCGAGCTCGAGGCTGGCCTCGATGCGGTCGAGGTGTTCGATCATGCAGTTCACGGCGGCCTCCACGTCGCCGGTGCGGCAGATGCGCAGGAAGTCGGCATGCTCGTCGGACGAGCAGTGCGGATCGTTCGACGAGTGGTAGAGCATCGCGATCAGCGAGCTGCGTGCGACCAGCTCGCGCACCAGCTCGGCCAGCGTGTGGTTGCCCGTGGCCTCGGCCAGCGCGACGTGGAAGTCGCCCAGCAGCTTCTCGCGCACCGTGCCCATGGTGGTGGTCTGGCGCAGCGCGTTGCGCTCGAAGCGGATGTGCTGGTCGAGCGCCTGGTAGTCGCGCGGCCGCGCGTTGGCGATGAACAGCCGCACCACCTCGCGCTCGAGGATGCGGCGCACCGCGAACACCTCGCGCGCTTCCTCCACCGTGGGCTGGCAGACGAAGGCGCCCTTGTCGGGAATGATCTCGATCAGCTTGTCCTTCGACAGCATCAGGAGCGCCGCGCGCACCTTGGTGCGGCTCACCGAATAGACGCGGCCCAGCGCCTCCTCGCGCAGCCAGGTGCCGGGCGGCAGGCGCTTCTCGACGATGGCGGTGGCGATGTCCTGGGCGATGCTCTCGATGGAGCTGGCCTTGTCCGCCTTCTCGCTGGCGGCGGCCGGGCCGTCGCCGGACGCAACCGGCGCGGCGGGGGAAGGAGCGGGGGTGGAACGTGCGCGGGGCATCGGTGGATTGTCGCTTGGCGCAAGCCGGTGCCGGGCGCACAGGCCGCTATGGCCTCGCGAGGGTGAAGCCTTCGAGCGCGCCGACCATGGTCTTGGGCAGCGGCCGCGCGAGCTCGCCGCGCTTGCTGGTGCGCAGCTTGAGCCGCACCAGCGATTCGATCAGCTGCGTGCCCGCGGCCACGCCGTCGATCACCGGCACGCCGAGCAGTTCGCCGATGTGCTCGCACAGGTCGGTCATGCCGGCGCAGCCGAGCACGATGCAGTCGGAGCCGTCCTCCTCGAGCGCGCGCCGGCATTCCTCGACGATGCGTTCGCGCGCGCGCGAGCCCGGCTCCTCGAGCTCGAGCACCGGCAGCTCGCAGGCGCGCACGTTGGCGCAGAAGCGCTCCATGCCGTAGATCTCCGCCAGGTGCCAGGCCTGGCCGATGGTGCGCCCCAGGGTGGTGACCACGCTGAAGCGGCTGCCGACCATGCTGGCCAGGTGCATCGCGGCCTCGGCGATGCCCACCACCGGCCCGCGCGCGAGCTCGCGCGCGGCCTTCAGGCCCGGGTCGCCGAAGCAGGCGATCACGTAGCCGTCGATGCCGTCGCGCTCGCCGGCCGCGATCTCCTGCAGCAGCCCGGGCACGGCCAGCGCCTCGTCGTAGTGGCTCTCGATGGACACCGGGCCCATGGCCGGGCTCACGGCCACGATCTCGGTGCCGGCGTGCGCCACCGCGCGGGCGCAGGCACCGATCTTCTCGGTCATGCTCCAGGTGGTGTTGGGGTTGATGATCTTGATGCGCACGGTGCGCTCCCTTTCTCTTGCAGTGTGTTCAGCTCTTGGTGTTGCGGTTCAGCAGCGCGTAGATCACGAAGCCCAGCGCCATGCCGATGAACCAGGCGTAGTTGGCCGCGCCGCGCAGGGTCGGCACCATCACGCACAGGATCGGCACGATCGCCGAGGGGATCAGCGCCTGGATCGCCTTCGGGTTGTAGCCGCCGCTGTACCAGTACTTGCCCTGCGTGCTCATGCTGTAGAGCGCATCCACGTCGATCTGCTGCTTGCGCACCAGGTAGTAGTCGGCGATCAGGATGCCGAACAGCGGGCCGATGAACGAACCCAGCACGTCGAGCGTGTAGTGGATGACCTCGGGGCTGTTGTAGAGGTTCCACGGCGTGAGGAACACCGAGCCCACGGCGGCGATCATGCCGCCGGTGCGCCAGCTGATGTGCTGCGGCGCCACGTTCGAGAAGTCGAAGGCCGGCGAGACGAAGTTGGCGACGATGTTGATGCCGATGGTGGCGATCATGAAGGTCAGCGCGCCCAGCACCACGGCGGTGGTGCTGTCGATCTTGCCCACGGTATGCACCGGGTCGGTGATCAGTTCGCCGAACACCGGCAGCGTGGCGGCGGTGGTGATCACGGTCAGCAGCGAGAAGAACACGAAGTTGATCGGCAGGCCCCAGAAGTTGCCCTTCTTCACCGCGTCGAAGCTCTTGCCGTAGCGCGAGAAGTCGCCGAAGTTGAGCATCGGGCCGCTGAAGTAGCTGACCACCAGTGCGATGGCCGACAGCATCACCGGCAGCGCGTCCCAGCCCTGGAACTTGATGCCGCCGAGATTCAGGTCGATGTTCTTCCAGCCGGCCTTCCACACCAGCCAGCCGCACAGGATGGCCATCACCACGTAGACCGCCGGACCGGCCCAGTCGATGAACTTGCGGATCGCGTCCATGCCGTGCCAGAACACGAAGGCCTGCAGCACCCACATCACCATGAAGGCGACCCAGCCCAGCGTCGACAGGCCGACGAAGCCGTGCTGCGCCAGGTCGGCGTAGGGCGCGAGGTTGGGAAACATGTGCAGCGCCAGCACCATGAAGGCGGCCGA
The DNA here is from genome assembly GCF_057809595.1 of Variovorax sp. FG153. Classification (NCBI taxonomy): domain Bacteria; kingdom Pseudomonadati; phylum Pseudomonadota; class Betaproteobacteria; order Burkholderiales; family Comamonadaceae; genus Variovorax; species Variovorax sp. FG153. The sequence continues at coordinate 2,244 of NZ_JBMDKG010000013.1, read as the reverse complement.
GGCGAGGTAGGTCTGCACGCCGTACCAGGCCACCGCGATCAGGCCGCGGATGATGGCCGGGATGTTGGCGCCGAGCACGCCGAAGGAGGCGCGGCACATCACGGGGTAGGGCGTGCCGGTCACCTGGCTGGGCTTGGCGACCAGGTTGCAGAAGATCTGCACGATCACGATGCCCACCAGCAGCGACACCAGCACCTGCCAGCTCGACAGGCCCAGCGCGAACAGGCTGCCGGCCGTGATGTAGCCGCCCACGCTGTGCACGTCGGACATCCAGAACGCGAAGATGTTGTACTGCCCCCAGGTCTGCTTCTTGAGCGGCGCGAGGTCCTCGTTGGTCAGGCGCGGGTGGTAGCCGGGCTTGATGAGGGCATTCGATTCGGCATGCGCCGGGGCGCTGGCTGCGCTGGCCCCGGCGGGCGTCTGGCTGACGGCTGTGCTCATGGTCTTTACCTCGTCTCTTCGATTGGGTTGCGTTGGAGGACCTGCTTACGACGCAATTTGTGCGCCCGTTTTTGAGTTCGTTATTTGTATACAAAAACTGAGCACAATCAAGATCATCCAGATATTCATATATCCGTAGATTCCCTGAGGCGCGGACGGGCGGGCTCGGACCGCCGCTGCAAGAAAAAGAGCGCCGGGCCCAGGGGCCACGGCGCTCTCGCGCGGAAAGGGAGGGGGAAGACGGGCCGGGCCTACTTCGCCGCCACCTTCACGAACACCGGGTTCGAATAGAACCAGAGGTCGGCGTAGTTGCGCGCGTTGATCGCGTTGAAGCGCGCCACGTTGTCGTTGCCCTCGGTTCGCGCGTCGGGCAGCGGCTCGCCGTTGGCGGTCTCGCCGGGCACGTCGGTCCCCAGGTTGGTGCCGCGCAGCCGGAAGTACTGGTTGGCGCCGGCCTTCACGGTGAAGCTGGCGGCGTAGTAGCCCTCGGCGTCGAGCTTCCAGTCGGCGCGTGTGAAGCGCTTGACGACGCGTGTCGACGGATTGGTCGCGCGGTCGTAGCCGGGCGTGCCGGGCTGCTCGCGGCCGGTCACGTCGCCCGCGATCAGGTCGATGTGGTCGACCACGGGCTTGACGTTGGCGTAGAGGCCGCTGCCGAGCTGGTACTCGAAGTTGTTGCGCTCGGGGCTCCGGAAGCGCACGGTGATCCGCAGCTCCTCGCCCGCGGCGGCCGCGAGTTCGCTGCCCATCCGGCCGGCGCCCTTGCTGCCTTCCACCCGGAAGTCGAGCGCGTCGATCAGGTCGCCGTTGACCGCGAACAGCCGGCCCGTGCGCATCGCCGCGAGCAGCGACTTCGGATCCTTGATGTCGCCGAACAGGTGGTTCTTGGCGTACTCGCCGGGCGCGTAGCCGCTGCTGTAGAGGCCCTGCGAGGTGGTGAAGTGGTAGTCGGAATCGGCCACGTTCCAGATGCGGCGGCCTTCCGACAGCAACGCGTCCCAGGTGCCGCCGAGCTTGGCCACCAGGTAGTCGACGCCGCCATAGGTGCGCGAGGGCAGGTTGGCGTCGATGTAGGAGCTGTTGTAGCCGCCGCGGTCGGGCTCCATCTGGTTGCCGACCATGCCTTCGAGCGAGAACACGATGTCGGGCGCGAGGTCGTTCATTTCGCGCAGCTGCGCGATCGTGTACTTGCCGGGGTTGCGCGAGGGATGGTTGATCTGCAGGTAGCTGGTGGCCGGGTAGTTCTTCTTGAGCCAGGCCACGGCCTGCATCGTCTCGGCATGGGTGTTGTAGCCGGTGCCGGCCTTCGGGCCCCAGGCGGCCACGTCGGCGGCCGGGAACAGCGCGGCGTCGCGGTTGGTGAACAGGTATTCGAACTGGCTCACGGCCTTGAGCGCGGCATTCGACATCGGGCTGTCGGTCAGGATGCCGACGTTGCCGTGATCGTGCGCGGGCATGTCCCACTCGGCCGAGGCGAAGATGGTCTTGTCGGCGTACTTGCCGCCGGCCTGCAGCGCCTTGATGCGTGGCACTTGGTACTTGGCCATGCCCTCGGAGAAGGGGATCTGCGCCGGCAGCTTGTTGCCGGCGTTGTCGTAGGACGAGAGGCGCAGGTGGTCCGAGATCGCGACCCAGTCCAGGCCGAAGCGGTCGAAGGCCTTGGCCAGCACCTGGTCGAGCGTGGAGATCTGCTGCGTGTCGTCCGACTGCCAGGTGTGGACGTGCAGGTCGCCGACGGTCCAGCGGCCGGCTTCGGCGGCCGGCGCGGGCGGCGGGGCCGGGGGCGCGGGTGCCGGGGCGGGC
>NZ_JBMDKG010000129.1:0-467 GCF_057809595.1 Variovorax sp. FG153 | reverse complement strand
TGCTGCACCACGAGCATGCGAACCTCTCGCTGGCGCAGCGCTGCAGCGCGCTGCCCGGCGGCACGCCGCTGTTCTCGGCGCTGCTCAACTACCGCTACACGCGGCCGCCGGAGGCAGTGCCCGGCGCGGCGCCGGCCGGCTCGGCCTGGGAAGGCCTGCAGGTGCTCGGCGGCGAGGAGCGCACCAACTATCCGGTGACGCTGTCGGTCGACGACCAGGGCGAGGGCTTCGAACTGGTGGCGCAGATTCACGACACCGTCAGCGCGCGCCGCGTCTGCGACTACATGCATGCGGCCTTGCGCGGCATCGCGCGGGCGCTGGCGCAGGATGGAACGCCCGAGCCGCTCGTGGGCGAGCTCGCGCCGATGCCCGAGGACGAGCGCCGCGAACTCGCCGCGTGGAGCGAGAACCTGCGGCGCCATGAGGGCGCCGAGCCGGTGCACCGGCTGATCGCGCGCCAGGCGGCG
>NZ_JBMDKG010000128.1:0-487 GCF_057809595.1 Variovorax sp. FG153 | reverse complement strand
CCCCGGCATCCCTCAACCGCATGCACGCCAGGATCCCGCCCGCCATCAGCTCCCAGAAGCGCGACAGCGGCGAATAGAACGCCGCCGTGCGAAACGGATGGATCGTCAGCACGTTGATCAGGAACGACACCACCGCCAGCGCCCACAGCACGCGCAGCATCGGCCAGCGCCGGCGCCACGCCAGCGCCAGGAGCGGCGGCCAGAAGATGTAGAACTGCTCCTCGATCCCCAGCGACCACAGGTGCAGCAGCGGCTTGGTCTCCGCCGCCGTGTCGAAGTACCCCGCCTCGCCCCAGAACACGAAGTTCGCGATGAAGGCCGCCCCGCCCGCGGCCTGCTTGCCCAGCTCCACGAACTCGCGGTTCAGCAGCACGTACCAGCCGAAGGCCAGGGTCGCCGCCAGCACCAGCATCAGCGCCGGGAAGATGCGCCGCACGCGCCGTGCGTAGAAGTCGCGGTAGCTGAAGTCGCCCGCGGCCTGGCTTTG
>NZ_JBMDKG010000127.1:0-501 GCF_057809595.1 Variovorax sp. FG153 | reverse complement strand
CGGCCGTGAACAGGTCGGCCACGAGGCCGTAGTCGGCCACCGAGAAGATCGGCGCCTCTTCGTCCTTGTTGATCGCCACGATCACCTTGGAGTCCTTCATGCCGGCCAGATGCTGGATCGCGCCCGAGATGCCCGCGGCGATGTACAGCTGCGGCGCGACGATCTTGCCGGTCTGGCCCACTTGCCAGTCGTTGGGGGCGTAGCCCGCGTCGACGGCGGCGCGGCTGGCACCCAGGCCCGCGTTGAGCTTGTCGGCCAGCGGTGCCATCACTTCGGTGAACTTCTCGGCGCTGCCCAGCGCGCGACCACCCGAGACGATGATCTTGGCGGCCGTCAGTTCGGGACGCTCACTCTTGGTCACTTCACGGCCCACGAAGCTGCTCTTGCCGCTGTCGGCCACGCCTTCGGCGGTTTCGACCGATGCGCTGCCACCGGTGGCGGCCGCGGCATCGAAGCCGGTGGTGCGAACGGTGATGACCTTGGTCGCATCGCTGCTCTGCA
>NZ_JBMDKG010000126.1:0-504 GCF_057809595.1 Variovorax sp. FG153 | reverse complement strand
ACGACATCCTGCGCACCGCGGTGCTGTGGGAAGGACTGCCCGAGCCGGTGCAGGTCGTCCACCGGCAGGCCCGCCTGCCCGTGCAATGGCTGGAGCGCGGCGCGGCCGGCGGCGATGGCGGCGACATCGACGCCGAACTCGATGCCCGGGTGGATCCCGCGCGGCATCGCATCGACGTGCGCGAGGCCCCGATGATCCGCGCCCTCGCGGCGCACGACGCGGCGCGCGGCCGCTGGCTGCTGCACCTGTCGAACCATCACATGGTGCTGGACCACACCACGCTGGAACTGCTGGTCGGGGAGATCGCGCTGGTGCAGCAGGGTCGCGCGGCCGAGCTGCCCGCGCCGGTGCCGTTCCGGCGCTACGTGGCGCAGGCGCGGCTGGGCGTGAGCCAGGCCGAGCACGAGGCCTTCTTCGGCGAGATGCTGGGCGACGTGGACGAGCCCACGGCGCCCTTCGGCCTGCTCGACGTGCAGGGCGACGGCACGCGCATCGTCGAGGCGC
>NZ_JBMDKG010000125.1:0-551 GCF_057809595.1 Variovorax sp. FG153 | reverse complement strand
CATTCTCGAAACACGCCAGCTCACCAAGGAATTCAAGGGTTTCACCGCGGTCAGCAAGGTCGACCTGTCGGTGGTGCGCGGCTCGATCCACGCGCTGATCGGACCCAATGGCGCGGGCAAGACGACCTGCTTCAACCTGCTCACGAAGTTCCTCGAACCCACCAGCGGCACGATTCTCTTCAACGGCCAGGACATCACGGGCGAGCGCCCCGCGCAGATCGCGCGGCGCGGCATCATCCGCTCGTTCCAGATCTCGGCCGTGTTCCCGCACCTCACGCTGCTGGAGAACGTGCGCCTGGGGCTGCAGCGCCGCCTGGGCACCTCGTATCACTTCTGGAAGAGCGAGAAGTCGCTCGAGCCGCTCAACGCCCGGGCGCGCGAGCTGCTCGCCGAGGTGGGCCTCGAAGAACTCGCCGAAGAGCAGACCGTGAACCTGCCCTACGGCCGCAAGCGCGCGCTCGAGATCGCGACCACACTCGCGATGGAGCCCGAGCTGATGCTGCTGGACGAACCCACGCAGGGCATGGGCCATGAGGACGTGCACCGCGTGG
>NZ_JBMDKG010000124.1:0-566 GCF_057809595.1 Variovorax sp. FG153 | reverse complement strand
CTAGAAGGTCCAGCGCGCGCTGACCCGCGCGCTGCGCGGCTCCATCGGATGGATGTGGCGCCCATCGATGCCGTCGCCGCAGGCACCGCGTGCCACTTCACTCGCGCTGCACGAGGCGTAAAAGTATTCGATGTCGTTGCCCTTGCGGCCCGCGAGGTTGAACACGTCCAGGCCCAAGGTGAGCTGCTTGTTCACTGCGTAGCGCGCGCCGAAGTTCAGCAGCGTGGTGGCGCGCGAGCGCACCGTGTTGAGCGTGTCGAGCGCGCGCGGGCCCATGTAGCGCAGGCGAAGCGAGGCCGTCAGCGGGCCTTCGGTGTAGATGACGCCGGCCGCGAACACGCGCTCCACCGCGTTGTCGATGTGGTTGCCTTCGCCTTCAGGTGCGAGGCCCCGGAAGCGCGCGCGCGAGATCGCCGCATCGGCCTCGAAGCGCCAGTGCGAACCGAGCTTCCAGCGCAGCGTGGCCTCGATGCCGCGGCGGCTGCTGGCGCGGCCGGGCTCGGTGGTGCCGGCATCGCCGACATAGACCAGCTCCGAGTCGAGCCGCAGCTGCCACAGCGCCGTGG
>NZ_JBMDKG010000123.1:0-576 GCF_057809595.1 Variovorax sp. FG153 | reverse complement strand
GACGTTTCTTCACAGAAACCAAAGTCAATCAAGGAATTGCCAGGTCTTTCACCTGGCGCGTTATGCCGTCTTCATAAATCGATTTCTCGAAATTGAAGTTCATATTGACGCAATCAAAAAATTCAAGTTGCTGACGGCACGGTGAGCCATGAAGCTCTTTCCGTCAGCAACGCTGATTCAACTCTATGAATTTTTAAAGAACAGCCGATTGATCAGGAGATCCCGATCAACAACAAAGAAGCCTCATGCTTTCGCAGGAAGCCGCTTTGGTGTTGAAACGTTCCGAGGGGAACCGATGATTGGTTGTGGTGGAGGATGACGGGATCGAACCGACGACCCCCTGCTTGCAAAGCAGGTGCTCTCCCAGCTGAGCTAATCCCCCAAATCCCTCAGTTTTCTCTCACACGAGGTATCAGAAGATTTGGTGGGTCTAGTTGGGCTCGAACCAACGACCCCCGCCTTATCAAGACGGTGCTCTAACCAGCTGAGCTACAGACCCATTCGCCAATCGCCTTCAAAACCGAAGACAACCGACTTCTTCCAACAACCGATAAGTGTGGGCGTTTAAATTAAATT
>NZ_JBMDKG010000122.1:0-603 GCF_057809595.1 Variovorax sp. FG153 | reverse complement strand
TCGGCGGCAAGGCCGACTCGGGCAAGCTCGCGATCGCCAACGCGGGCACCTTGAGTTTGCAAGACACCGCGAGCGCTGCGGGCGCCACGGTGACCAATGCAGCAGGTGGACAGGTGCGCATCGATCTGACGACCACCGGCACGAGCATCGGCTCGCTCGGTGGCGCAGGCGATGTGGTGCTCGGCACCAAGGCGCTGACCACCGGTGCGCTTGGCACTGACAACACGATCTCGGGCGCCATCACCGGCACCACGGGCTCGCTCGTCAAGGTCGGCGCAGGCACGCTCACGCTCGCAGGTACGGCCAACTACGCAGGCGAGACCCGCGTGACCGGCGGTACCCTGAAGGCAGGCGCCATCAACGCCTTTAGCGCTGCATCGAGCGCTGTGGTCGCCAGCGGCGCCACGCTCGACCTTGGGGGCTTCAGCCAGAAGATGGCCGGCCTGACCAACGCCGGCACGGTCTCCCTGCTCGGGACAGTCCCAGGCACGACCTTGACGCTGACCGGCCCCTACGTCGGCAACAACGGCGTGCTGCGCCTCGGTGCCAAGCTCGACAACCCCGGCATCGCCGACCGCCTGGTGCTCGACGGTGCATCGGCCA
>NZ_JBMDKG010000121.1:0-609 GCF_057809595.1 Variovorax sp. FG153 | reverse complement strand
CCTCCGACTTCTCGTCCTTCCTGCTGCAGGCGCAGAACTCGAAGGCGCAGATCCTGGGCCTGGCCAACGCGGGCGGCGACACCATCAACGCGATCAAGGCGGCCCGCGAATTCGGCATCACCAAGTCGATGAAGATGGCCGGCCTGCTGGTGTTCATCACCGACATCCACAGCCTGGGCCTGAAGAACACCGAAGGCCTGCTGCTCACCACCAGCTGGGACTGGAACCTCGACGAACGCACGCGCGCCTTCGGCCGCAAGTTCTTCGACAAGACCAAGCGCATGCCCACCGACATCCAGGCGGCCGACTACTCGGCCACCATGACCTACCTGAAGGCGGTGCAGGCGGCCAAGACCACCGATGCCGACAAGGTGATGGAGCAGATCAAGAAGATGCCCATCGACGACTTCTACGCCAAGGGCACGGTGCGCGCCGACGGCCGCTTCGTGCACGACATGTACCTGATGCAGGTCAAGGCGCCGTCCGAGTCGCGCCAGCCCTGGGACTACTACAAGGTCGTGGCCAAGCTGCCGGGCGACCAGGTCTTCACCACGAAGGCCGAGAGCAAGTGCGCGCTCTGGAAGTGATCGACCCCCGCGGGCCCGAGCG
>NZ_JBMDKG010000120.1:0-662 GCF_057809595.1 Variovorax sp. FG153 | reverse complement strand
CGCAGCGGTCCGCGGCGGCACTGCTCCTGTCGCTGGCCGCGGCCGGCGCCGCGCTAGCGGCGCCACGGGTGCCGGCCAGCGACGACGAGGTGGTCGAGAAGCTGCCCGCGATCGCCGGCTGGCTCGATGCGCAGCGCAAGCTGCGCCGCGAACTGGCGCAGCGGCCCGGCGACGAGGCCACTGCGATCGAGGCCGCGACCGCCTACCTCGACCTCGCGCGCTCGCAGGGCGACGCGCGCTACGCCGGCCAGGCCGCGGCCGCGTTGCAGGCCTGGGACGCCACGCCCATCGCCCGGACGCCGCCCGCGGTGCTCGTGATGCGCGCCACCGTGGCCCAGTTCCTGCACGATTTCGACGGTGCCGAGTCCCTCTTGAAGGCCGCGCTCGCGCGCCGGCCCGCCGATCCGCAGGGCTGGATCACGCTCGCGACCGTGCTGCGCGTGCGCGGACGCTACGACGAATCCGATGCCGCCTGCCGCGCGCTGGGCCGCGTCGGCCCGGCGCTCTATGGCGTGGCCTGCCTCGCGGAGAACGCGGGCCTGCGCGGCAACCATGCCGCCGCGCGCGATGCGCTGCGCGGCCTGCTGGCCGATCCCGCGCTGGCCGGTGCGCCGCAGGCCGGAACGCGGCAGTGGCTGTGGACCTCGATCGCCGAGATCGAG